>PABD01000231.1 GCA_002702685.1 Planctomyces sp. | reverse complement strand
TTCGCCATCGGCGGCCGCATCGGATTGAGCCCCACCCACGCGGAGAGCAAGCGTCTGCATTGACTTGCGGTACATCTCAATATCGCGCTGCGCCTGTTCGATACCGTCGAACGGCAGGCGCGGACCAACAAATTTTTCGTGCAGTTCAGCGAATCGCAAACGTTGCCCCGCGGAACTGGTGACACCGATGTCAAACGCTTTCACGAGTTTCGACAGATTACGTTCGCTGTTGCGTAGCCAGCTCCGTGTGGTCTGCCATTCCGTCTTGTCCTGCGACGTCGCCGCGAGACTTTCTTCAAGCGTCAAATCCCGATTCAGTCCGCGCAGCTTGCTCATCATGTCGACCATCTTTTTCCGCTGGTTATCGAGTTGCCGCTCGATCTCCATGCTCTTGTGCCAGTCATCGTCCATGCGGCGAAACAGTTCTTCGAGCTGTGGGGACATCGGCGACAACGCGGCGTTCGGCATAGTCTGACTTGCAGCAGCCAAGATCGGCGCGGCGAGCGGGGCAGGTGTCCCTGTACCGCAGATGACGGCGATGTTCGGATCGGCTCCCGGTGCAGGGGGCGGAACGGGGTGATCGAGCAGGGGAGACGTCCCACCCGCCGCGGCGTACTGGTTTCCCTGCAACATCCAACTCACGACTTCCGCCGGATCAATTCCCGCGCGTATCAACAGCCGACGCAAGGATAATTCCGGGCTGTTCACAAATCGGATAAATGTCTCCGGCGGGATATGCATAAACAGGCCCTGCGGCAGAGTCTGAGGTTTAAACCAGACCCAGAACACCGTCCCCGCGTCGTCGAGTGGAACAGTCTCCCAATTGGCGGAAGGAGAGCGTTGGGGAAAGGAAATTGGCTGATTCATCATCAGACTCACAGCGATTTCAGGTACGAATGTAACTTAGTGGAATCGGAACGGACCGACCAACAGATCTGGGCAACACCGGAACTTCATGTTAACATATTAGCTACCAGCCAGGTAAGCCATTTTGGGTGTCTCCAAGCGGGGATTTCGCTTGTCGAAGGTAAACGAACATGAGTCCGGAAAAGATCATGAAAAAATTGGAACCGGGATCGGAACAAAGCAGCCCGGCGAAAAAGGCCAGCCGGGAGAATGTCTATTATGCTCTGAGTTTTCTGGCCCTGCTTCTCTTGTGCGCATTTTTTCTGAGGTGGAATTATCGTGACAATCCGCGACAGGACTTAATTGACGATCTCACTGCGGCGAATGTGAACTGGCTACCCGAGTGGCCCGATTTTGATTCCCCCGGCTCGTGGCATCGTTTTATAACACCTGTTTCTGAATCTCATGGCGTGGCGCGCGTGTACGCTGATACTAACGCAGAGTTATCTGACGACCACCTCAGCCGCCTGCACCTGTTTAGCGAACTGCAACAGCTCTCCATCTCAAACGCCGATCTTTCTTCGACCGCACTCAACAATATCGATCAAAACCAGAACCTTGAGTCTCTGTTTCTATGCGGATTGACCATCGATGTCTCCGTTTTGAATTCGATCTCTCGACTCCCTGAATTAAAGAATCTTTATCTCCTCAGCATTCAGATTGAAGGCGAACCGGCCTGGGCAGACTCGAAGTTCGCGTCGCTCGAGACGCTTCGATTAACCAACATCAATCGCCCCGGAGACTTCTTCAGCGATCAGGAACGTTTTCCTGCGTTGAACAAGTTGATCCTCGACGTGTCTCAATCCGATGATGAAACACTCGGACTGATTTCTGACATCAAGTCGATGCGGATGATCAGCCTACGCGGTTCGCAATACACTTTGAATGGACTGGAAGTCCTGACTCAGTTACCGGAACTTCGAGAACTCCATCTCTTCCAGACTGACCTCACGTATGACGACGTACATCCCCTGCACGATCTCAAAGAAGGGCTTCAGATCGTCATTCACACCGAGGAATCAATGGAGGTTTCGGAATGAAGGATGATATTACAAAATCGCGTCTCCCCATTCGTCTCCGCTGGTGGCTCGCCGGATTTCTGCTGCTGGCTGTGATTGCGGCTTTTTCGTATTCGCGCAGAGATTCGGACCGGGAAGAACTTCTACAGGATCTCGTCGACGCGGGTGTCTCGTACTCGCATCCTTATTATGGCGATCCTTATTCACTTTCCACGTGGCGCGCTTATCTTCCTGGATCCAAAGAGGCTGAGGCCGTTAACTGGATCACTGCGGACAATCACGGTCGACTCACTCCCGAGTTAATGTCACGGATGAAGATGTTCGACGAACTGCAATTCCTCACTATCAAGGGACAGGAACTTCCCCCGGAAAGCTATTATGACCTGGATCAGTTTCAGCGACTCGGGGTGCTCTCAATTTCTCAAGCGGCCATCGATGAAAATTCGTTCGAAGCTATTTCGAATCTACCCAGGCTGAATTCACTTCATCTGGATCACCTGACATTGCCGGGAGAGTTTGAGCTTAGGGGCGTCACGTTTCCCGCCCTCTACCGCTTTAGTCTGATCGGCACGGATGTTACCGATGACTTCTTCGCTGATCCCAAGCGGTTTCCGGCGCTCGGCGAAGTCACGCTGAACAGCAAACGAACGACCAATCAAGCCGTCAAGCATTTCGCCAACATAACGACGATCACGCGGCTCAACCTGATCGGGGAACAATACACCGACGAAGTTTTGGAAACGGCTGAGGGCATCCCCTCATTGAATGTACTCCATCTGCTGGATACGGCGATCACCGACGAAGCGAGAGATCGCTTTCGCGAGTCCCGGCCGAACGTCATCCTCGTCATCGAAGACTTGCCGACCGATTCCCCGTTTCATCACAGCGTCGAGGGTGCTGCGGAATGACCAGTTGAAGGGACTTCGCATCCGCTTGTGATTCCGCCTCTGATGGGATACGCTATGCGGCATTACTGTAGCCCCTCGCCGCCTTTATTCCCTCCCGGAGCCCTCCCTGTGAGCGTTCAGCCTCTCGATCTCAATAAACTGAAGGTTCTTCCTCTCGCCCAGCGTGAAAGCCTCACCCAGGCGGAAAACATCCTGCTCGATCCCGATGCGGAACCGAAGCCACTAGCAGGAGATCTCTCCGGAAGAATTGCCGAGTGCGCCGAAAAGATCCGCGCGGCCCGCGAGAAAGGGGCGTCGGTCATGCTGATCTACGGAGCCCACCTGCTGCGGAACGGGGCCGCCGGAATTCTCGAACGGATGATGGCGAATGATCAGCTCACGCACCTCGCAACCAACGGGGCGGGGACGATTCACGACTGGGAATACTCCTGGTTCGGCGCGTCCACCGAAAGCGTGAAGATGAACGTGAATCAGGGGACCTTCGGGACCTGGGACGAAACGTCCACCAACATTCACCGGGCGATCATGGCAGGCGCCCTGGATGGGCTCGGCTATGGTGCCTCCCTGGGCAAGCTTATCATCGAAGATGGCGTCACGCTCCCTACCACTGACGACCTCGTGAACTCCATTAAAGCCGACCCGACACATCCCCTCACGGGTGCCCGCGTCGACCTGCTCAAAGCCATGAACGAGCAGGGGTGGCCCGCCGGTCGGATCGAGGTTAACCACAAATGGAAACATGCCTCCATCATCGCTCAGGCTTATAAACACAGCGTCCCCATGACCGTTCACCCCGGCATCGGTTACGACATCATCTCCAATCACTCCGTCTTCAGTGGATCCGCCATTGGACGAGGCGCCGAGTGGGATTTCAAACTTTTCGGTGGTTCGGTGGAAGGACTGGACCACGGCGTCGTCCTCTCTGTCGGTTCCGCCATCATGGGCCCGCAGGTGTTTGAGAAAACGATGAGCTGCGTCAACAACATGCGACTGCAGGCGGGACGCGAGATCGTCCAGAATCATTCCTTCTACGTCGTCGATATCGCCGACGGGGGAGGCTGGGACTGGACCCAGGGGGAACCGCCGAAAACCAATCCGGCCTACTACCTCCGTTTCTGCAAAAGCTACAGCCGGATGGGCGGCACGATGCACTACCTGCAGGCCGACAATGCAACGTTTATCCATCACCTGTATAAAGCATTGGCCTGACCTGCGCGTGTTACTTCTGTCTTCAAATTGCAGGCACGCTGGATTTGGGGTGCCACTGCCAGCTCGTCTGGCAGCGCGATTGCAGTGTTCGTAGCTTCACGAGTGTTTCAAATCACCGACGATAGTAACTCAGGTCGTACCTGACCTGCAGAATCACTCCACTGGCACACACATCTTTCCGCAGGCGGTCAGCAGTGCGCGATGCACCTGGGCACGGGGTTGGCTTTGAAGATCTTCTTCCTGCAACAGGTTATGAATCTCCACTTCCATGGGCAGGATCGCTTCCAGGGGAGTCGACAAACCGTTCGTTCCGCCGAGCATCTCGACGAGTGACTGGTTCTCCGCCGTAACATCTCCCTCTGACTCGGTGAAGAAATCCCGCAATAGCAGTTCAACCGCCTGGTCTCCCCATTGCCGACAGAGCTGATGCAGTTTCAACAGCGAGCTGGTTCTCGATTGCGACTCAAGATAGCGCATCACCACCTGCTCGAAGTGCTGCAGTTTCTGTGTGAGGTGTTCGCAGTCGATCAGGAAACCGAGGATGGTCCCCGAATCGGCGTCGGACGCCTCCTGACGTAAGCGGCGGCTTTCCCGGATCAACACCGCCTGCCAGACGCGTTGAAAGAGGTTGTGGACAATGACCTCGGCACAGAAGGGATCCGTTCCCGGCCATTGGTGCGTTGTCGGTGATTTGAAGAACGCCACCTGCCGCGTCGGCCGCGTCCAGCTGGAATACAACCGTCGGGACCAGTGGACGTACTGCTGCCAGTGCAACTCGTTGAGGGGCATCTTCAGTAGCCCCGACTCGAAGGTCGATCGGCTGGCCAGATCGGCCGCTTCTTCCAGATACCACTCCAAAACCACAGCCCGCGCCACCAACGGCCCGTCGACCGACATGGACTCACTGGACATCATCCAGCCACCCCTTCGCAACAACCCCGAAACCTGCCCCCGCAAACGCTGTCAGGAGCCACAAAACCGGGTAAGGCAAACGGGATGCCGGACGCTTGCACGACCTCGCACCAATAACGATAAACCATTTTATGACAACACGTTACAACTCACGCATTCTCTTAGCCGATCTTAATAGGACTGACGCACGTTGCCGTTAGGCATCGTCGATGTGCCGTAATATCATCACAACGATCGCTGATTTTCCACCACTCAAAAGGTTGATCGGCTATACTTAGTTGTGGGCCGGAAAGGAGAAAAGACGCGATGACCTGGCTCCAGTATCTCAGCATTTCGATTGGGTGGTTGATCTATGCCGTGTTGTTATTCTTCACGTTTATGACCTACTTCCATTTCTACGTTCACCATCCCCCGATTTTGCAGTCCTATCCTATCCGTCGCGGTTTGAGCTTCTGGTGGTCGCTAATTGTCTTCGGTTTCGTTCTGACTCCAATTATCGATGGTTTGATTATTCTTGAAGTTATCCCCCACTCCGTAAACCGATACGAACCATTAATTGTTATTGCAGTCACCTGGGCACTCGCCTCGCACCGTCTTCTAATCACCGAAGACGGAATAAATACTCTGGGTGGTGTCGAGCGGTTCGAAACGATTTCCGAATGGAACTGGTCTGCACCGACCCATCGACTGGAATTAACCGTGAACAAGCCATCCGCGCCAACCTACTATCCGACGTATAGCATGAGTCGATCAGTCAAAGACGAAATTGTTCTCTGGCTCAGAAACAAAGCCGTGGGAAGCATAAGCAAATCGACTGGTGAAGATAATGCTGCCCAACGCCTGATCACGGTCGATTATTCGCCGTATTCAGTGAATCATTTGAAATTCGATCTATATAAATGTCTGGTAGCATCACCCCGTTATTTGGACCGCAACGAGATGATGTCGATTCTTGAAGACGCACGAAACGCCACTCCAGACTCCAATCCGCTCACAAATGAGTTCCGTGCACGTCATTTTATGCGACGAGCAGCTAAAGTTGTGTGGAATGTGGAGTCACCATCAAAAGAATCGGAATGCGCAGATCGATTTTATCGATTCATTGATTGGCGGAACAAGAAAGGTCAAGACAACCCCATTCCTTCTTCTTCGGATAGAAACGAGATTGAGCGCCACTGCTCAATTCTCGCTCTCGAATTAGCAACATCACTCAACGACGGAGTTTCACAGGAAAAATCGCTGGGTATTCTTGATCACGCGGACGTCCCCCCCTGCGACTGGTGGATCTCCCTCGCTCGCTCACCTGCGAACACGGTTTACCTGCTTAGCTGGATCCCCGAACCCGTGAAGCCGCTGATCGATGAAGCCATCAAAGCAAACAGGTCCGATTGCCTCTCTTGGGTAACAGTGGATCGAGAGGAGGGGATTCGGCTGGTCGGTTGGGGGAGGACTGGCGATGTACCTGCCTGAGGCATTCGACGCCGAGATTGACTTAAAGGGGTTATTTGAGTTCGCCATCTGCGCAGCTGTTCTGTTGAAGTTTTTTGCTCCGCACCTGCTGGTTCTGATATTTCCGAGGAGGGGAGTGACAACAGTCCGTATAAAACCCTCGAATCTACCCGCGACAACTGCCTGGATGTTCTTCTTCACTTTTCCCGCATTGCTCTTACTGGCCGACAATGGGCTATTTCCAGAGAGGTGGGTACTCCCTGCGCTGCCCGTCGCGGCCTTAACACTGGCTTGGATCATCACGCCGCGTGCTTTGTTATTCTCCTCCTCCGGCGTCGGAACGATCCTGGAAGCCGAAACCAGTTACGACGAGATCAGCAACTGGAGTTGGAATGCGGAGGAGAATGAACTATCGCTTGAGATTCCCGTAATGCAATTCAGCTGTTATCGGATCTATCGTATGAGTGCCGATTCGAAAGAGATTGCATTCTCACTGCTCAACGAGAAGATTTGTTTAAAGCAAGACGAAGCTCGTTCCCTTAATCCACCAGTTTGAACTTCGCCAGGTAGATGCTCGTTTTCCCTTCGTGGCTGGCGTAGTAGCTCATCCAGAGGATGTCGTTGTGCCAGAGGAAACCGGGGTAGCTGGTGTCGCCGCCGGAGGGGAGGAGGGTGACGAGGTCGAGTTTTTCGGGAGTCATCCGGAACAGGCCTGTCTTCGCGCCGCCGGGATAGTGACGGCTCCCGGCCCACATCTCGCCACTTGGCAGAATGATGAAGTTCGGGCCGCCGAACCGGTAGTCGGTGGGGGTGAACTTCCAGTCGGTGTAGGGGGGCGCGGAACGACCGATCCAGCCCATCGCGTCGGCGGACTCGCGACGGATCATGGCAAGCATATCGCCGTCGGGCAGAAACCGGAGCGTCGTTTCATTGGGGTTGCCATCGATATCCCATGTGAGAATCTTCTCATAGTTGCGGCCATCGGTGGTCTTATAGAGTGAAGCGATCTTCGTGTGTCCTTTGCCATTCTCGTTCGGTACCTGAATCCGGGAGCTGCCGTAGCCGACACCCTCGTGCCAGGTCACGCGCCACAACCAGTCTCCCTCTTCCAGGATTTTTTCCGGTTCGCTCCAGTTGAAACCATCGTCCGAAAACGAAACTCGCGGCTGACGACTCTTCAAAGTTTTCGTTCCGCGGTATACCGACCCGCCGAGCGAGAGCATCAACTCCCCTTCGGGAGTGATTGAAAACTTGGGGTCACGAAGGTCGACACCTTCTTCTTCAAGGAGCGCCGCTGACGTCCAGTTTTCTCCCTCCTCGGAAACAAGCACACGGATTTTGCCGTCGCCACCGACGTGGTCTTCGGATTCCCGGAAGGTGATGAAGAACCTGTCCTTGTACCGGATGATATCGGTGAAGGCGTTATGTTCCCCCTGATCCCAGATTTTCTCCACGGAAAGGAGTTCGGGTTCACTCGCTGACAGCCGCGTGGTCAGCACGCAGATCAATGAACAGCAGAGCAGAGCGGGGAGCATAAGCGGACGGGCGGAACGCATGGCGGGACCTCTTCGATATACGGGCGGGAAGACTAAGTCTTTTCTCTACCCTACCTGAAAACGGACCCTGTGAAAACTGACCCTCTCGCTTTTCGTCCGTTCAACCCGACTTCCTGCGACCGTGGACATTCACGCCGCTGCCGATGATCATGTCTTTCTCGTATGCCCAGCGGTAGATTCGGCCTGTTTTTTCGGGAGGGAGAATTTCAAGTTCCTCGAACCCGGCTCCTTCAAACCAGTCGAGCAGTTCCGCGAGCGTGTGATGATGTTGAAACTTCGGTGCGTACCAGTCATACGTATCACATAACCGGTTTTCGTGAACGGGGTGGTTACTGAAATTTACCACCTTGTTGAGGGTCCTGTTCAGCAGCGGGACGCGTCCCAGCCAGGCGCCGCGGCGGCACCATTTTTCGAGACGTGCCGTCGACATCTGCGTCGTGCGATTTCGCAGCCAGGTATTGATCCGTTCCTGCCAAGGTTGATTGCGGCGATACAACCAGACCGCATACTGCCCGCCCGGTTTGACCAACTCCGCGACCGCGTTGAACAACAGACGGGTGTCGGCATCATGGTGCATCACGCCTATCGAAAAGACATAGTCAAACGACTGATGCGGGAGTGGTAATGCTTTAAGATCAGCCTGCGCGAACTGAATATTCGAAAGGCCATCGCATAACTGCGCGGCCTTCTCGACCGCGCGAGTATGATCGACTGCGACGACATGCGCACCCGCTTCGGCTACGAGGCGCGTGTAACGCCCACCTCCGCAACCGGCGTCGAGTACTCGTTTCCCCTTGAGATCAACCCGGCGAAAGCCGGTCTTCGCTTCAAATGTCCGGCGATCCTCTTCCGGTTGCATCACCTCGTACCGAGTCCATTGGTGACCGAATGACTCGAGGTGCTGATCGTCGACGAACCGGGGGATGCCATCGCGAATAGAGGTGCGACGCTCGCAGGTGGGACAGATAAGGGCATTCTTATCGGCGGCGAGTAAGAGCGTTGTCTGATCGTAGTGGCAAACGAATGGAATCGTTTCAGCGGCAGTGGACATGAGAGATACCGCTAGAATTCGATTATCTGTTTGTCTTCCGGAATGAACGTCTCCGGGAAGACCTGACGGGCGACATCGAGACCAACGGGATCATCTTCTATTTTGAACGGATCGATGTGAATCAATCCAAGCCGCTTGACCTTGGCCGCCTTGGCGATCTTCGTTACCTGTGACGTGCAACTGTGCCCGGTCATCTCCGCGATCTCTTCATCTCCATCGCGAAAATAGGATTCATGAAGCAACAGGTCCACACCGCGAACGAAGTCGACATAGGTATCGAGAGACGACGTATCGGTGATATAGGCGAACGACTTGTCCTTCCAATCGACCCGATATCCCAGTGAACCTCCGGGATGCTTGAGTTCGGTTGAGGTCACTTTTCCCCGCGGTCCCAGATCGACCGAGCCGCTCCATTCGCAATATTCGAACGCGATATCGACCGGAAAGATCGCATTCGCCATCAGATGCAGCTTGATGGCCAGAATATCCTCGGCGCGGGCGTGCAGGCGGGCCGTCAGTTTTCGATTGTGAATCGGCACCAGCAGGTAAGTGAGCCCTACGATATGATCGAGGTGAGCATGCGAGAGAAAAATATCGATCTCATCCGTTTGCCGCATTTCCAGGACGCGATAAGCACTCGTGCCGGCATCAAAGAGCACACCGATCTCCGGGAAAAAATATCCGGCTGTATGTCGGCGATCGTTCGGAAAGTAACCGCCGGTTCCTATACATGCCAGTTTCATTGATTTTTTCTCCCACCTGAACTCGCTTTGTCGCGACGTGCCACCTCTTCGGACCGCGATCCAACGTCGTTTCATTCTAAGTCGACCGGCAAGCCAAATACAGGTGCGGTCACAGAATATAGGGGATTTTTTTATTCAACTGGATCAGGAAGAAGGTGCGATTACCGAGACGATGATCAGCATGGCCATCCGGGGTGTCCGATCGAAGAGATCGACTTTTGAAAAGCATGAGAAAGAACACGTGAATAAAATAGATGCCGTTCGCATACAAGCTCAGCGTCGAAACGCGGTTCATCAGGGGATGTTTCATCAATAGCATGAAAATCGCCGGACAGAGCAGAAACAGCCCGATCAGCAGATCCGCGGTTTCCGGACGTACCTCCGCCGTCAGGTTGTAGTGGCTTTCCAGATACAGCAGCGGCGCACCGACCACCATGCTGGCCAACACCAGTTTTCCGAAATCCAGCGTAGCATTACGTTGCCGGTCGCTCATGAGCGATTCCGCTTTCAGGAAAAGCGCACGAACGAATCGCGAGAGACTACGCGGCAATTGCAGAATGGAAGTACGGCCTGTTAATCGCGAATACGTTACGGTTGTTTCCGCTCGCGAATCCAGTCTGTGTGGAAGGTTCCTTCTTTGTCCAGCCGTTTGTAGGTGTGAGCGCCGAAGTAATCCCGTTGGGCCTGGAGCAGGTTGGCGGGGAGGCGACCCTGGCGGTATCCATCATAATAGCTGAGGGCAGCGCTGAAACCTGGAACAGGGAGTCCAAGCTCAACGGCCGCCGAAACTACGCGACGCCATCCGGGTTGAGCCTCGTTGATCGCGTTCCTGAAGAAGTCGTCCAACAGCAGGTTTTCGAGTTCCGGATTCGTGTCGAACGCGTTTTTAATATCCTGCAGGAAGGTCGAACGAATGATACAGCCACCGCGCCAGAGCAGGGCGATGTCGCCGTTATTCAGTTTCCAACCGAACTCTTCCGCGGCGGCGTTCAACTGCACGTAGCCTTGAGCGTAGCTGCACAGCTTGGATGCATAGAGCGCGTCCCGGACATCGTTGATGAACGATTTCTTGTCACCCGAATATTTGCCTTCGGGACCGCTTAACACTTTGGAAGCCCTCACACGGGCGTCTTTCTGGGCGGAGAGGCAACGGGCGTAAACGGCTTCGGTGATCAAGGTCGTCGGTACACCGAGGTCGAGGGCGTGCTGGCTCATCCATTTGCCCGTTCCCTTCTGGCCGGCGGTATCGAGAATCACATCGACGAGGTACTCACCCGATTCCTTATCTTTGACGGAGAAGATGTCGCGGGTGATTTCGATCAGATAGCTGTCGAGCACCCCTTCATTCCATTCCGCGAAGACATCGTACAGTTCTTCATTGGAAAGGCCGAGGGCATGTTTGAGAATAAAGTACGACTCGCAGATCAACTGCATGTCACCGTACTCGATCCCGTTGTGCACCATCTTCACGTAGTGCCCGGCACCCGCTTCGCCTACCCACTCGCAGCAGGGAATATCGTTGTTCGGTCCGACTTTAGCGCTGATCTTCTGGAAGATCTCTTTCACATGCGGCCAGGCTGCCTTGGAACCGCCCGGCATGATGCTCGGTCCCTTGAGCGCCCCTTCTTCACCACCCGACACACCGGTGCCGACGAAGAGCAGGCCGCTTTTTTCGACCTCTGCGGTACGGCGATTCGAATCGTTGAATTCCGAGTTCCCGCCGTCGATGATGATGTCACCCTTGTCGAGGAGGGGAGTCAACTCGTCGATGATAGCGTCAACCGCGGGACCCGCTTTGACCATCAACATGACTTTACGGGGCGACTTCAGGTTGGCAACCAGTTCTTTCAGGTCGTGATAACCGGTGATCGATTTCCCTTTGGCATTCCCGTTGATGAACTCATCGGTAGTGCTGGTCGTCCGGTTGTAGACCGCCACGCTGTAACCGTTATTCGCCATGTTCAGAACGAGGTTCTGTCCCATGACCGCCAGACCGACCAAACCAATATCATGCTGTGACATGCGTTATTTCCTTCGCGGAACGTTAATATGTAGTTGTGTGTTTATGTAAGTGACGGCGAGGCGTTTATTTTTTCCAAGGAGGCGTATCCGGGAGCAGTTTTTCGAATTCAGCAATCAGCGAATCCTGATAGGCGCCTTTATATTCTCCATTGAGAAATTTGTCACACGCTTCGTCATAGAAACGTTGCCAGCTTTCTTCCTCGTGACCGGGATTAATCGGGTAGAAGAGTGCATTCACCGCTTCGGCCGCTTTCCTGTCACCGGGAGCATCGCCCATCATCAGGACATGATCGTCCGCGTAGCCGTGCTCTTTCACTGTGCTGAGAGACTCCTTTTTGCTTCCCGCTTCCTGACCACAGATGGCGGCGACATAGTCGGCGATACCATGCTCGCTCCACTCTTTTTCGAGAGCGGCGTTCGGAGTCGCGGAGCAAACGATCATATCCGCTTTGCTGCTCAGCTTGTCGAGCGACTTGCGAACATAGGGGAAAGGGCTCACCCCTTCGACGATGTCGTCCACGAATTCATTCACGGCGAGTGACCATTCGAGCGCCAACTTGAGATCGGCATCGCCCGTTTTGGCGACTTCCTCTTTCAGCGTAGGATTGCCCAGTTTCGTTTCACGTTCGATCCAGTCGCGCACTCCCTGCAATTCCATCAGCTCGATATCACGAGCGGCCACTTCCGGGCGTTCTTTCAGGAGGTCGATCGTCATCGTCAGTGCGGGAAAACGATTGATGCCACGCCATTTGGAGTACAGGTTGACGAATTCTGCCGCTTCACGGGCGTACTTCGAGATCGCCTGCAGTTTGAAGAACTTGATCGTATTGGGAATGAAGCATTCTTTGTGTTTGATCTCCATCGTATCGAAGGCGCAGCCATCCGAATCAATGCCGACTACGAAGTCATGTTTTTTCTCGAAGGAGTCCAGAGGATGATCCGCCACGTTGTCTTGTCCTTTATGAGGTTCTGCTCATTCGGCAGAGATGAGTATTGAGTGAAACTTTGCTGCTCGCGGGCCGGGTTACTGACTACTTACCGTCCCGATCTGCCTGCGGAGTGTATTTCGCCAGTTTCTGATCGGCGAAGTTCATTTCCAGCTGCGCCATCCGCATCCGGCCATCAATCATGGGCACGCTGACCCAGTCTTCACCGATGAGCGGTTTCGCGTAGTTGACGAATTCGTCCGTCACGTCGGTCCCGCATTCAGAAATCCAGTTGTCGAGGAAGTGCCGTTCACTGTTGGCGACCTTTTCGAGCGGGGCTTTGTCATAACGGACGCTATACAAGGGGCCGGGCTCGCGGAGAATCGTCGACATGTAACCGCTCTCCTGATTTGCCGCCAGTTGGGCCGCTTTCTGGCCGAGGATATAGGCTTCCTGCAGGTCGACCGTTGAAGCGTACACGATATTGTGACGTTGATCCGTGCCGGGAATGTTGTACCGGGCGGCGCCTTTGACGGCGAGTCCCCGTTCGTTGAGTCCATTGACGACCAGCTGGGCTGCGGTCATTTTGCTCGCGCTGAACGATACATGGCCGAACGAGTCTTTGACTTCACCGATGTCGCCGAGGTCGAGCCCTTCACTGACCACCACAATACAGCGGCCTGCCTGTTTGAGTTGCTTATTAACGTTTTCATGAATCTGATCGAGCGTCGTCGGCCGTTCGGCGAGGTAAATCTGCAGCGGAATCTCTCGCTTCGGGTCCGCGAGTCGAGCGGCGGCTGGGATAAAGCCGATACGACGCCCCATCGCCTGCAGCACCAGCACGGGGTCGGCAGGAGAGCTGCCCCGGTTTTCTTCATTCGCCAGTTGCACCATGTGTGACCAGTAGCGAGCGGTGGAGGCGTAACCGGGAGTGTGGTCGATGAGGGTGAATTCGCTGTCTCCGACATCGTTGTCGATCGTTTTCGGTCCACCGATGCCAATGAGGTCGAGTCCGCGTTCCTGAGCGAGCCTGGCGACCTTGTTGGCCGTGTCCATCGAGTCATTACCGCCGATGTAAATGAAGTACCCAACGTTGTGGGCCTTGAAGACGTCGATAATCCGGTCGAAGTCTTCATTCTGGTGAGACTTCAACTTGTAGCGGCAGGTTCCGATGGAACCGGCAGCGGGGGTAGTGCGGAGCAGGGCGATCTCTTCAGCGGACTGATCGCTCAGGTTGATCAACTCTTCCTTGAGGACACCTTCGATCCCGTGCCATCCCGCGTACACCTTGTCGATCTCCGGAAGATCACGCGCCATTTCAACGATGCCGCGCAAAGTGTTGTTAATGACGGGAGAGGGGCCGCCGGACTGGGCGACGACAAGATTCCTGGGTGTCGACACGAGAAGTTTCCTGTTTTCAATGACAAGTTTTCAATTTCAGAGATCGCCTTGGCCCACGGAGCGTTTCACGGGTGAACAGCCCCGAAGTCGGGACGAACCGGCGGCGGCAAAATAAGTGCCGCCGCGGCAGCGGATTCGGCGTATTCTAAACGAACCGGGGGCGTAATTCAAAACAGCGGAGAGGCCGAATTCAGCCTGAACAACGATTCCCCGGTCACAACCGCCCGATTCCCCTATTCCGCCGGTCGAAGGACGATTTTATCGCGGAGCACCTCATACTGGACGGGCGACTGCGCGAACAGCTGGGCACACAATTCCTCCGGCGTCGCCTCACGTAGATCGAGATCGGTCTTATCCTTCCGCTCGGCGAGGTTTTCAGCGAATTCGGCTGGGTCAAATTCAATTTCGATCCCCAGCTTTCGCAGCTGTTCGATCACGGACATCACCGCGACCCCTTCCTGCTTGATCGTGAACCGCCGTTTTCCGAGAGCCATCTCGTTTTCAGTCGGCGACGTATCCGATTTTCGCGGGGCTTTCGTCTGGGATGTCACCCATTCGTGATCTTCCACGCGGCCCACCACCCTCAATCGGTTCTCACCGACCCACTCCCAAGCGGCTACACCTCGTTCCCCCAGTTCGGCCGAGAGTGCGTCCCGACGCGTCGTCGGCACCCGATGAATCTGCTCAATGGTGAAATTGCGAGGTGACGGTACGATCTTGATTTTTTTTCCCGGTTCGACCCATTCGTAGCTGAAATCGTACTGAATGAGGAGCGTGCACAACTGTTGTTCGAGATTCGCGCGGGGAATACAGCCCGCGGCAAGCAGATCGTGCGGAATCTCTTCGGGATTCGTCATTTCGAGCGTAAAGTTCGCGCCGATTTCGCGTAATAGTTCTTGCGGTGTGGTGAGTTTTTCCCATTGAAGGTCGCCCGTCCGTCCCTTCCTTTCCCGGGAACCCGCTATGGGCTCCAACCCCGGCATGGACATCTCTTCCTGTTTCCGCGCGATCATCGTTCTTAACAGGCGGGCATTTCGCGGAATTCCTACGAACACATAATTGGCCTGAACGGACAACTCCGCCCCCGACTGGCGGGCCACTTCGAACAAAATCAGGTAGAGCGGTTTCTGGTCGGCCTCGAGAGTGATCAGACGCCGTGGATCAAGTTGGCGATCGGCGACCAGCGAAATATGCGTCGTTTCACTGAGCTGGTCCAGAACCTGACGGAATTCGACACGTTTCCAGCTGACAGTTAATGGAGACTGTAACTGTCGGTAGAGCGAATCCCCAACCAGATACTCCTGGTTGTTGAGTTTGTCTCCCTCAGCAGCCAGAGATGACGGCGAATAACCCGCCAGACCGATGAGGCTGAATACCATTCCCAGGACACGCAGATATACCGACATGTGCCGTCCAATCAAGTGATAAAACCGACTTCTGCCCTGCATCTTTTTTATATCATCGCGAGCGGCTAGTCCCATATGTTCATTCCTTTGTCCACTGCTCATAATAGAATTATTCACACTCAATCGTCGCCACCCGGTCGGATTTGATCATTAGCCCGGGCGTCGATCATACCAGAATGGTAATCTTCCATGAACCAGAGTTCTCCCGCACCGAAACGGCACGCGGTCGGTATCGACTTCGGTACTACGTATTCCTCCATCTCCTGCTTGAACAGGCATGGCAAGCCGATCGTCATTCCGGATGAATACGGGGAAACGGCCATCCCTTCGGCTCTGTTGTTCGAACCGGGGAAAGACGTGGTCATCGGACACAAAGCCTTGGCGCAGGCGATTGAACATCCCGAAAAAGTCGTGCTCTATCCGAAACGGGAAATCGGCAAGGCCAACAAGAAGTGGTATCTGCACGGGAAGACTTATACGCCGGTTGATCTGGCCGCGCTTATCATCCGCAAACTGCTCGACCAGGCCGAGCGCAAAGTCGGACGCATTCGTTCCGCCGTCATCACCGTTCCCGCCCAGTTCAGCGAGATACAACGTCAGGAAATCGTCGCTGCCGGGCAACAGGCCGGCCTCAAAACGGTCGATATCATCAACGAACCTGTCGCTGCCGCGCTGTGCCACGTGCTGGGAACAGAAGGGCTCTGGTTCACGGAACTCGCCGACACTCAACACATTCTCGTCTTCGACCTTGGCGGCGGGACATTCGACCTCTCCATCGTCAAATACTCCCCCAACGAAGTTCAAGTCGTCGGTGGGGGAGGCCATCTCCGACTCGGTGGCCTTGACTGGAGCCATCGTCTGGAAGGCCACCTCTGCAAGAAGTTCAAAGCGGAGTTCAAACGGGAAGTCACCCAGAATCCGCATTTCCTGCAGCAACTGGTGACCGAAGCCGAACAGGCGAAACGAACGCTGAGTCAGAAGCCCCGGGTCGAAGTGAGTTGCGAACTGGATGGCGAAATTAAAACAGTCAAAGTGAGTCGACAGACCTTCGAAGAACTGACGGGATCCCTTGTCGAAGAGACGCGGCGAATTACCCAGGAATTACTGAAAAAACACGATATGGGATGGGCACATATCGACGCCGTCCTGCTCGTCGGCGGTTCGTCGCGAATGCCGATGATCCGACGCAGCATGAAGCAGTTGAGCGGTCGCACACTCAACAGCGCGCTCTCGCCCGACATGTCCATCGCTCACGGAGCAGCGTATTTCGCGGGGATGCTCTCCAGCAACGACGAATTCGCCCGGTCCATTCTCGAAGAGCCCGCAAAACAACGCCTCTCTCAGATGGTGCAGCGGTCCGTCAATTCCCGCGCCCTCGGCATCATGGTCCGTACGCAGGAAAACAAGAACCGGGTTCCGCACTACCTGATTCCCGCCAATACGCCGCTGCCCGCGCAGGTCTCTCAAGTATTCGAGACGGTTCGGGCCAACCAGGACATGATCAAAATTCCCATCGTGGAAAGTGGCACCCAGACCGACCAATCGCTGATTCATCTCGGTGACTGCCGCATTCAGAACCTTCCTCCCGATCTGCCCGAGGGAACGGAAGTACTTGTCACCATGAAGTATGATCATCAGGCGCTGCTGGAAGTCTCGGCGCGGGTGCTCGAATCCAGCCTGAGTTCCCGAATGCGTATCAGCCGCTCCCGTAATGTGATTCAGCAGTTGGAGTTCGACAAAGCGCTCCTGCCTCCACGCAAACCCCTATCGGATTCGGATCTCCGCAAGGCCCCACCTCTGCCGAATGAGTTGGATGATCTACAGGTAAAACGAACCACCGACAGACGCACGTCGACACGCCCTGCAAAGCGGCGACGCCCACCTCAACCGGAGCGTGCCCACTCGGAGGATGTGCTGGATACGATGGAACTGGCCATTATCGCGGCTGAACGCGCCGTGCAGGGAAAAGACAAACCTCAAAGCAGCATTATCAAGATGCACAGCCAGGCAATGCCGATTCCCTTATGCGAAGATTGCCTGGAACCGTTCGACAAAGAGGGGAACTGCATCAAGTGCCGCAATCCGATGGTGCGGGTCAAAGAGTACGAAGTCCCCAAGGCCATCAAGGACCAGCAGACGCGGTACCGACGTCGCAAACGAAGCGATTCAACGGCCTCCAAACGTCCGAAAAAATAAATCGCCCCCAATGAGGTCAGGCGGACTACTTGTAAATCGACTGCGGGCTTGTTTCAATCAATCTGTTCCAGGTATCTCTCCACGGAAGATTGATCGAAGATGAAAATTGACCGCATCGAACTGTTCCATGTCGCCATGCCCCTCATTACTCCCTGGCGGACAGCCTATGGGGAAGACGCCGAAGTCCATTCCGTCCTCTGCCGGATGACCAGCGGATCCGTCGATGCCTGGGGAGAAAGCTGTTCGCTCGCCGCTCCCTGTTACAGCCCGGACTGGGGCGGAGGGATCTTCGCGCTTTGCCGCCAGTGGTTCGCCCCGCAATTAATCGGCAAAGAGATCTCCAGTGGAGAAGAGCTGCAGAACCAGCTGAGTCACTTCAAGGGGAACCCCTTCGCCAAGGCGATTCTGGATCACGCCTGGTGGGCGCTCGAAAGTAAACTGCAGAATAAACCGTTGCATCGATTGCTCGGCGCGACCCGCGATGAAGTCGTCGTCGGCGCCGATTTTGGAGTTACCGATTCGATCTCCGAATTGAATGACGACATTGGCGAGGCACTCCACCAGAAGTTTCCCCGCGTCAAACTCAAGTTCCGGCCGGGCTGGGGACTGGAAATGATCCAGGCCGTGCGCGCGGAATTTCCCGAGGCCCGCATTCACATTGACTGTAACAGTGGCTATCGCCTGAAAGATGCGGAACTCTTCCAGAAGCTCGACGAGTATCACCTCGCCATGTACGAACAGCCGCTGCAGCATGATGACATAGTCGACCACTCCCGGTTGCAGGCACAGATCAAGACGCCCATCTGCCTGGACGAGACGGTCAAGACGTTACGGATCGCGGAACAGGCGGCGGAGCTGGGAAGCTGCGGCTACGTTAATATCAAACCGGCCCGCGTCGGCGGTCTGACAAATGCCAAAGCCATCCACGATGCCATGCAGAAGGCGGGCATCCCTTGCTGGGTAGGCGGCATGCTTGAAAGCGCCACAGGGGTCGGGCTCTGTATCGCTCTGTCGATGCTTGACAATTTCACCTATCCGGCCGACATCTTTCCGAGCGACCGGTTCTACCGTCAGGATTTGAGCGACCAGCCAGTGGTACTCTCCCGCAACGCGGAAGGGGTGCCGTCGGTGCGTGCGTTTGACGAATTGCCAGAGCCGAACCTCGAACGCCTCGAAAAACTGATCGTCGAGAAAGCTGTTATCGGCTGATCCCCGGTGCCTAAAGCCGGAATTACCCTCGTTCCAGCCGGCTGAGGCTCTGGCCAGTCCTGTCAGAATAGCCTGAATTCTAAGATGTTGCGCAGAAACATGTGCTTTTTACAGCACTTCTCAATATTGCGCTACCCAATTCGAATTAAAAATGGATAGGATAACAGGCATAAAGAATTCGAGGACGCTGCTGAAAGAAATGCTCCGGTACGGTGTGTGGATTTCAGGAGAATAAGTCGAACTCTTTAGTGACTCGCTTTGTCGAGGTTTCTCCATTCGGAGCCTGTTGGTACTTTTCTTGCACCACGCCCCGCCAGAGAACGTCACGAACTTCACCACTCACCTGGAATGCTAAAATGAGTCTGTTGGAACGCCCCTCGCTTTTTTCGAAAAGTGTAAGAAGTTCAACGCACCGTGCCCACTCTTCAAAAGTTGCCACTGACAAACTCACGGACGCGGAACTGCTCACGATTTTTGTCGAGCGCGAAGATCGTCAGGCACTGGAGATCCTGTGCAACCGCCACTCGGCGATGGTCCTGAGTGTCTGCGCCAATCTGCTGCCCGAAAGCCACGATATCGAAGACGCGTGCCAGTCCGTTTTTCTCAAACTGATGCGAAAAGCGGGATCGATCCGGAATCGGGATAGTCTGGCCGCCTGGCTGCATCGCGTCGCCCGGGCGGAAGCGATGCAGATTCATCGGAATCGCAAACGTCGCAAAGCGACCGAATTCAGCGAATCCACCGACGTGGGGACCGATCCCGAGTCTGAGAGCGACACCATGCTGTCGGTGCAGGAGCAGATGGACCTCTTACACGACGAACTCAACCAGCTGCCGGAAAAATATCGGGGCCCGATCATCCTCTGTTTTCTGGAGGGGAAATCACGGCTCGAAGCGGCCGAGGCATTGGGAGCCACGGATGCTTCCGTGAAAGCCAGCCTGATGCGCGGCCGCGAATTGCTGCGGAAGCGGCTGCTGAAACGGGGCGTGGCGCTGACCGCTGTTCTGGCAATCTGGGAAGGGGGCCAGACGTCTGCTGCGATCTGGGGACAACAACTTGCAGAGAATGCCGTAAGCGCCTATCTGACACAATCTGCGGGACAGGCGACCTTATCTGCCGGTTCCACGAATCTGAGCGGTCTGTTTTCGAAACTCGCCAGTAAACAGGTGGGACTGAGCTGCGCGGTGATGTTCGGCCTCAGTGGACTCGCCGGTTGGTTCTGGTTGAGCCAGAATGGCGACGGGGGCCAATCGGTGGCTCAGGGAAGCACAATCACCGTCTCTCCCGAGGAAGCCGCCGAAGCGACGCGGCTCCTGAATAAATACCAGGCGACACTCGAGACAATGCAGACACTCAAATTCCATATCGAGCGGCAAACCCTGGAGCAGGGGGGCGCCTTCGGACTGGAAACCTGGCGTTACAAACACAAAGGGGATTTCTTCGCCCGCGACGGATACTGGCGCTACCGTTACAAGTACATTGGAAACGGCTACCAGGGCAAGCTCTATCCGGTCTTCGGCGCCAGTGAGCAGATTCTCAACAAGGAGGGCTACGCGCAGTTCTCGCACGCGTTTACCACGCCCAACGAACTGATGACCCCCGAAAGCCAGCCCGAAGGAGATCTGTGGCGCGTCTGCAGCAGCATTACGCGTGATGATGGCAGTCCCTCGGCTCAGACTCGTATCAATGAAAACCGAAATTCCAATCTCGAGGTATTGGGATATCTTCCTTATGACGCCAGTCGCCAGCTGCCCGATCTGATGAAGGCCTACAACCCCCGCATCTCCGGTCGGGAAGTCATCAACGGACATGCGACCGTCGTCGTCACGTCCGATGGTTATTACGGAACTCATACTGTCTGGCTCGATCCCGAGGCGGGATATCTGCCGAGAAAAATCCAATGTATCAAAGAGCGCGACGACCTCTTCAATGGTTGGCCGCTGGATATGATTCTGCCGCATAACGATCCGGGAGATCGTCGGCCGAACCTGTCCTACCAACGGATGATTGTGACCGTGGACGAGATCGAAATCGAGGCGATCGGCGATACCTTTGTGATGAACGACTTCGATGTCACCCTGAATCGGGTCTACACCGACAACTCGGAATTCAACACTCGATTCGAATACGATCTCAGTGATTTCAGTCAGGAGGTCTCCGAAGACGACCTCAATATGACAATTGAAATTCCCGAGGGAACGAAAGTCTTCGTCACAAACGAACCCCATACCGAATATCTCTGGCATGACGGTCAGCCTGTTAAGGCGCCTCAGCCCATTGAGCCCTCCCGTAGTTACCGGGACTTCGACGAATCGAATACCCTGACCGACTAATCCATCGGTTGAGCACGACGGCCGATATCCGACGTTCAATTCCAATTAAAAAAGCCGATCCCTGTTCCATGCGAACGAGGATCGGCTTTTTGTATGTCATTGTCGTTCGGTCGACGTGAAGGACTCCCATCGGCGAAGACCGATTTCCATCAGAGAATGTTTTTGATCTTCTGGAGGAACTCTTTGTTCGACGGGAACTGGGCAAGTCGTCGCGTCAGTTCATCCATCGCGTCCACCGGACTCAACTGAATCAGACTGCGTCGCAGCATGGTGAGACAATCGATGGTCTCCGGCGGCAGAATGAGTTCTTCACGCCGCGTTCCCGAACGAGTGATGTCGATCGCCGGCCAGATACGTCGATCGGCGAGGTCGCGGCTGAGAACGAGTTCCATGTTTCCCGTTCCCTTGAATTCCTGGAAGATGACTTCGTCCATCCGGCTGCCGGTATCGATCAGGGCCGTCGCGACAACCGTCAGCGAGCCCCCTTCATCGAAGCGGCGGGCGGTACCGAACATTTTCTTCGGAATGTCCATCGCTTTCACGTCGAGACCACCCGACATCGTGCGGCCGGTATTGCCGATCCACTTGTTGAACGCGCGGGCGGTACGAGTGATCGAATCGAGCAGGATGAAAACATCCTGTCCCGCTTCCGCCAGACGTTTTCCCCGTTCAATGATCAGTTGGCTGATCCGGACATGACTTTCGACATCGCGGTCCATGGAGGAAGCAACGACTTCGCCTTTCACGCGACGGGTCATCTCGGTCACCTCTTCCGGTCGCTCGTCGATGAGCAATACCATCAGATGGACTTCGGGATGGTTGGTCGAAACGGAGTTGGCGATTTCCTGCAGCAACATCGTTTTACCGGTACGAGGGGGGGCAACGAGCAATGCCCGCTGACCTTTTCCGATCGGAGTGAGCAGGTCCATGACACGCATGGTGACCGGCTGAGGTCCGGTTTCGAGTATGATCTGCTCGCAAGGGTTCACCGGGGTCAGTTCTTCGAAGTTACGAATCTGGGCGTATTCTTCGACCGTGCGACCATCGATCGAAACGATCTCTTTCAGTCGCGGTCCCTGTCCCTTAGCGCCGGGTCCGACATCACCTTCGATCAGGATGCCTTCGCGGAGACCATACTTTTCAATGATTGAGCTGGAAACAAACGAGTCCGATTCCTGGGCCGCGTAGTTCTTCGAAGGGTCACGGAGGAACCCGTAGCCCTTG
>PABD01000230.1 GCA_002702685.1 Planctomyces sp. | reverse complement strand
ATCAGCGTGACTTTGCCCTCTTCGACCGAGAGCAGGACGTTTCTCAGGATTTCCTTCGGGGTCCGGCTGGGGACGACCGCATCCACGATCTGGAAGGCGTTCGCCAGCACAGGCCGGTTACAGCGAATTCTTACCACTTTACGCTCGCTTTCCTCACTCCGTTACCGGGCAACCCGCCACCGGGAAAGACTGCCAACGCAGTTCAACTCGGGGCAATCCCCTCCCTGAAAGACCCCCATCCGATGGGTCGTTGCGTCCACCATCTGTGGACCCGCCAAGTGAATCCTACTCCACAACAAGGAAAAACTGAGCAGAGGAAAAGAGGGGAAAAATGGATACCTGTAACCAGAATTGTTCGATAGGTGTGATGCTCTTTTGTCAGAGCTGGATCGGCCTCGTGGCTGACCTCGATTTCCATGGTTTCTGAGGGCCGATTTTGTCTTCCGCATTATATCCGAATGGCCACCTGTTTTGAATTGACGGGGGTCGTTTCCGGCGGCTTTTCGAGAAGTCATTTCGGTCCGCTTTCGGGGCTGCTCCGTACTGGGAACAGGGTGAGACAGAGAATACGTTTTTCTCCCGGATGAGGACCGTACCACCAAGTGCATACACTCGCTTCCCGACATTTTCGATTCCTCCCGCGCCCCTCCCTTTATTAAATAAATTAATAGTAGTATTAGTTATACGCAGGCCGTTTTGGCGTGGGAAACGCCGGGAGTGGTACAGTTAAGGCAATGTTTCACAAGTACTTATGTGAATTGCCGACAATCGCGGAGATGTGCATAACTTGTGGGGAATCGGCGGGAAATATGGGGAATCCCCGCGGAGAAATGTGGGGGTTTTGAACGTCCCTTTTGTGGGGTCAGGTTACCCACAATTTTGCCAACAGAATCTCAACAGACAATCAACAACTTATCAACACGCTGTCGGCCGGCAGACCAAGTCGATGCAGGATTGTTTTGAGCTCTTTGCCGAGCGCGGCGTCATCAGATAAACGCTCTTCGAAGCGGCGGCAGGAGTGAATGACGGTACTGTGATTCCGGCCACCGAAATACCGGGCAATTTCGCGGAGAGGTTTCCCCGCCACCTCCCGGGCGAGGTACATCGCACATTGCCGCGCGAGGACCAGTTTCTTGTCCCGCGCCGACGACCGGATTTCGCCGATGTTGACGCCGAATTCCTGTGAGACGATCCGGGTGATGACCTTGATCTCGGGAGCGGGTACTTCGATATCCCCCTTCAGGAACTGGCCACACAGGGCGGCATCGATCCGTCGTTGCTGCAAACGGGCGATGGCGTCGAGTTGATTCACCGTCCCGAAGAGATCCCGGACCGACCCTTTTATGGAAACGGCCAGCTTTTCAACCTGCTCCTGGGGAATCAGAATCTGCTGACAGCTGGCGAGGTGAGTGATCATCTTCACCCGGCTGCTTTGGGCCAGCGGTTTGATTCCGACCGTCAGACCTCCCTGGCAACGATTCACAAACCGGGAGGAAAAGCCCGCCAGGCTACCGGGCGAGCGGTTCGCGGTAAGAAAGACGCGGCCTCCCCGCTGCAGCACTGCATCCATCGCCAGTATCAACTGTTTCTGCGGTTCAGGGCGGGTATCAATTGCGCCGACATCTTCGCAGATCAGCAGATCAAGCTCATGATACTTTGCCTGGAAGTCGTCGATTCGTTCGATCGTCGCGGCTTCGGTGAACTCCGCGGAGAATTCTGCCGCCGTCACCTGAACCACGCGCTGTTTCGGACGGAGTTTCTTTTCCAGGTGATCGAAATGCCGGACGAGCGTTGATTTGCCGTCCCCCGCCGCGCCGTAGAGATAGAGCAACTCGGACCCGGTCCAACCCTCGCGACGGTGCAACCGTTCGACGGCGGTGAAGGAGAGTCGATTTTCTTCCACGATCAGCAGTGGAATTTGGGACTTGGCCATCTCATCGATTCCGGGCTCGCAGAGACATCAGCCGCAAGTAGTTCCGGAGAGATTCCTGTTGATCGGACCAGGGGCGCGCCTCCGGCTGGATTCCGGTCCGATAGACGCAATGAACAGTAGACCTTTTCCTGAAACCCGGTTGTGGTTGTACTCAAATCTGTAATTCCAGAATCGATGCAACCCATCAGCGGATTTCAGGTTCACTTAAACAGTGAAAAGTTTTCCTGGTTATATCGTAACCCGTCCGACCCGCAATACGACTTCACTTGCCGAAAGTACCTGAAAAATTTACGAGACTTGCACAAGCCCATAATGATGTGTGCGAATGTTTATGCTCACTCGCCTACAGCGAGGAATCGAGCTGCGGCCGGACCACATCCGCGACACGTTTCACCGCGGTGTGAATTTCATCGAGCGTATTCTGCACGCTGAAGGAGAATCGCAGCGAGCCCTCATAAACATCGGACGGTAGTCCCATGGCGACCAGAATCGGCGAAGGTTCCGACGAACCACTCGCGCAGGCGGAACCCATCGAACAGGCGATGCCCGCAAGATCGAGCGAAACGAGGAGCGCTTCCCCATCCACTCCGGGAAATGCGACGTTCGACGTCGACGGCAAGCGCGGCGCGCCTTCGCCATTGATCACCACCGACGGGAGCAGCTTTCTGAGCTCCGTTTCAAATTCTGACTGCAGTTGTTCGAGGTGAGCGATTCGCAGTTCGCGGTCGGCGTTCCACAGTTCGAGCGCTTTCGCCATGCCCGCGATCAGGGAAACAGCTTCGGTTCCCGCGCGGCGTTCCGATTCCTGAAATCCGCCGACCAGCATCGGTTTGAGCTGACATCCAGATTTCAGGAGCAACGCCCCGATACCGCGAGGGCCATGAAATTTATGCGCGGCGAAACTGAGCGCCGTCACCCGCATCCCGCGAAAATTGACCGGGATCTTCCCGACCGCCTGCACGGCGTCGATGTGCAACGGTATCATGTTCCGCTCACACAATTCTTCCACCGGACCCAGGTCCTGAATGACACCCGTTTCGTTGTGCGCCCAGAGAACGGTCGCCATGCGGGCGTGGTTCCATTCGAGGTCCGGAAGCCGTTCCGAGAGAATTTCGCCTCGTTCGTCGACCGGGAAATGAGCGGACTTCCAGCCGAGTTGTTCCATCTTACGAATGGCGGCAACCGTCGCCGGATGCTCTCCCGGCAGCGAAAGCAGAATTCCATCGGGCGACCAGGCAAGGCCGCTGATCGCGAGGTTGATCGATTCGGTGCCGCCGCTGGTGAAGATCACTTCATTCGGATGCGCACCGACGATCGAGGCGATCTGCTCGCGGGCATCTTCCAGGAGACGGCGCGCCTGCCTGCCTGCCGCGTGTCGACTGCCGGGATTGGCGAACGCCGTCGCGTGGGCTTCGTGCATTACCTTCAGCACGGCCGGATCAATGCGTGTGGTGGCATTGTTATCGAGATAAATCAGCTCGGAGGAGGGCATGACGCGCGTTTTCCCGCTGAGGTAAGAAGTCCAGCGGAGAGAGTTTGAACAGTCAAAAGAACGGGGACAACGTTCAATATAACCCCGGCGGGGGGAAGGTCAACCGGCGTCACGGCAACATCCGGAGACGGCGACATCCCGGTAGCGACGATTCCCAACCAGAGGTGACCGCCAGACCAAGGGCGCCGGATCAGGCGTGATTGAGCGAGAGGCCCTGCACCGCTAAGGAGATCAGCAGGTAGCCAATGCAGAGCTCGATGCTTCCCACGAGGACTGCCGTGGCCACCGCCACGATCAACAGGCCATAGGAAATCAGTGAAAGCCCCAGTTGCAGAGGACAGGATCCGGGCGGAGTAAAAGACGGACGGCGAAACAGCATCGGTATAAATCCCTCGTCGGAGCGGGAAATCAGGAAGGAAATTGCTCCGAGGGAATGGGAGCCGTATGCGAGCGCTTTGGAGTCGGGCTCCAAAGTGGGTGAGTTATCCTGAAACCCGCGAGTTGGTTCGAATGCTTCCGTTCCATCTATTGTGAACTATCGGGAACGGGTTTCAAGATGCGACACAAAATAAAACGGCCTTCGACACTTAGCAAGCGAACCATAATCGATTCTCGAACTCGGCAAATTTAAAGAAGAACTTTCTCAAAGTGAGTACAGAATGTCTCGTTAGAGGGGAGACCTGAAATTTGAGCCGGTGACAGGTTTGGACTGGTATTTAACCGCACGTCCTGAGAAACTGGACTTTCCTGCCAGCTTTCCGTTCTCCATCGGAAAGCGTTTTCCCACCTTGAATGTATGCACTTATTGCGATTTTGGAAGATCCCGGAACCATGCGATTGTCCGAAAGTTTCCCCCGGCGCCTGCTTTGTAGCCTCACTCTGTCAGCCTCCGCGCTCGTCCTGATTCTGTTCAACAGCACTCTTTTCAGCCAGGACGTGGCGCAGCCGGAGAAGCCCCTGCTACCTCCCGCCGAGGCGACCGCCGCGCTGGAAGTCCCCGACGACCTGCAGATCGAACAGGTTCTCTCCGAACCGGAAGTCCGGCAGCCGATTTACCTGCAGTTCGATGAACGCGGCCGCCTGTGGGTGATGAACTACGAGCAATACCCGTATCCCGCGGGACTCAAGATGCTCAGTCGCGACAAGTACTGGCGGGCTGTCTATGACAAAGTTCCCCCCGCGCCGCCGAATCACGACAAGGGGCTCGACCGGATCACAATCCACGAAGATACAGACGGCGATGGCCAGTTCGATAATCACAAGGTCTTCCTCGAAAGGCTCAACATCGCGAGCTCTTTCGCCCGGGGTCGAGGTGGACTCTTTGTCTTGAACCCCCCGTATCTCACCTTTTACGCCGACGCCAACAATGACGACGTGCCGGACGGAGATCCCGAAGTGCTGCTCGAGGGATTCGGCATTGAAGATACACACTCGGTCGCGAACAGTCTTCGCTTTGGACCGGATGGTTGGTTGTACGGCGCCCAGGGGAGTACCGTCAGCGGCAACGTCAAACATTATGGAGTCGACGAGAAACCGATCCGTTCCATGGGCCAGTTGATCTGGCGCTATCATCCGGAAACGAAAGAATACGAGATCTTCGCCGAAGGAGGAGGCAATGCCTTCGGGGTGGAGTTCGACTCCAAGGGGCGACTCTACTCCGGTCACAATGGCGCCAATACCCGCGGTTTCCATTACGTGCAGGGTGGGTACTATCACAAAGGTTTCGAGAAACATGGACCGCTCTCGAATCCGTTCACCTTCGGGTACTTTCCGATGATGAAAAGTCACGATGTCGAACGGTTCACGCACGACTTCGTCATTTATGAAGGGAACGCCCTTCCCGAAGAGTACGACGGAAAACTGTACGGCGTCGAGCCACTGCAGGGGCGGATCGTCTATTGCGACTTTGAACCAGACCGCTCATCGTTCCAGACCAGCGACATCGGTCATGTCATCAAGTCTGAAGACCCGAACTTTCGTCCGATTGATATCATCGCCGGTCCCGACGGTGCGATTTATGTCTCCGACATGTACGAACCGCAGATCGCGCACCTGATGCATTTCGAAGGACGCGTGGATAACAGTAACGGGCGTGTTTACCGACTGGCGGCCAAAGGAGCCAAGTCGGATCTCATGTTCAATCTCAACAAGAAATCGTCCGCTGAACTCATTGAGACACTCAAGTCCCCGAATAAATGGTTTCGCCAGGAGGCGCTTCGAGTAATCGGAGACCGGCAGGACAAAGAGACCATCCCCCAACTGAAAGAACAGATTCCGACCAGCGAAGGACAGTTCGCGTTGGAACAGCTGTGGGCGCTTTATCAACTGGGCGGCCTCGACGAAGAGTACGCCGTGACATTGCTGGGTCATCTCGATCCATTCGTCCGTCAGTGGACCGTTCGCCTTCTCTGTGATGATGGCGAGATCGGCTTCGAGACCTCGATCCAGTTGACGGCGCTTGCGCAGACGGAAGAGAACGTCTTTGTTCGCAGTCAGCTCGCCAGTTCCGCGCGACGGATCTCCGCGGCCCAGATGATTCCCATCGTGCATGAGCTGATTCAGCATGAAGAGGATAAAGACGACATTCATCTTCCGCTACTCATCTGGTGGGCGATCGAAGACAAGGCCGAGTCCGACAAGGAAACGATATTTGCCTGGCTCGACGCGGATCAGATCTGGTCACAACCGCTCTTCCAGGAACATATCGCAGGGCGACTGATGCGGCGTTACGCACAATCGGGTTCGCGCAAAGACCTGCTCACCTGTGCCCGTTTGTTCGCACTCGCTCCGGATCAGAAATCCGCGGAACTTTTGATGGCTGGTTTCGAAGAAGCTTTCAAAGGCCGTTCGCTGACGGAACTCCCGCAGGAACTCGTTGATGCCCTCGCAAATGCCGGCGGCGGCTCCGTTGCCCTCCGTTTTCGACAAGGGGACGCGGAAGCGGTGAAAGAAGTTCTGGCCGCCGTTAAATCACCCGACACCGAGACGGCGCAGAAGCTGGAATACGTTCGCCTGCTGGGCGAAAGCAAAGTCGCGGCGGCCGTTCCTGTCATGCTCGAACTGCTGACGGTCACCGAAGACATTGAACTGCAGAAGGAACTGCTGACGTCGTTAATGTCGTACGACGCCCCCGATATTCCGGATGCCGTCATCGAGAAATACAACTCCCTGTCGAACGACGTCAAAGAAGTCGCGCAGACTTCGCTCGCCAGCCGCAAGATCTGGACATTACAGTTTCTGCAGGCGATCGACCGGGGTGAGATCAAAGCGGAAGAAATTCCGCTGGCGGTTGTTCGCAAGATGTCGATTCACCAGGACAAACGCATCGGGCTGTTGATCGCCACTCATTGGGAATCCGTCGAAGGCGCCTCCTCCGATGAAATGAAAGCGACGATTGAAAAGTATTCCGGTACGATTCAATCGACCGACTCTGCCGATCGCAAACATGGCAAAGAGCTGTACATGAAATCGTGTGGCAAATGCCATATCCTCTTCGGCGAAGGGGGCCGCGTCGGTCCGGAACTGACTCACTTCAAGCGGGACGACTGGCTCAACATGCTGATCAACATCGTCAATCCGAGCGCCGACATCCGCGAAGGTTTCGAAACCTTCACCGTCATCACTGAAGATGGCCGCATAGTGACCGGTTTCATGTTCGATCAGGACAACCAGGTCATCGTGCTCCGCGGCGCGGACGGCCAGAAGATCACCCTGGAACGTGATGCGATCGACGAGATGCTCGGTTCCAAAAAATCGATCATGCCCGAAGGCCTCCTCAACGACTACAGCGAACAGGACATCCGCGACCTCTTCTCCTACCTGCGATCCTCGCAACCGATTAATTATTAGTGCCCACGCAAGGTTAGCCCGGACAATCTCGTTCTCTGGTTGCGCGCGCAACGAGTCGAATGGTTTCTCAGGTTGGAACCACCGATGAACACAGATCGACACAGATGAGGCCGATCTGTTGTTCGTCGCTGGAGGGAGCATTCGAAAATAAATCTGTGGAAACCGGAAAGCGATCCCTCGTTGATTCATTTTTAAGTCGATGCACTTCTCTGTGTGAATCCGTGTCCATCAGTGGTTCAAATGAATGGCCGAGGGCTTGCACCCCGCAGCCTTGCACTGCCGGCTCGCCTAGTAGTGGATGTGCGTTCGGCGTAACCTGCTTATTGAACTGTGTTTGCGGCGATTCGATTTAGCGTCAGAACCCCATTTTCCCGCTACCGAAATTCGTCTTGAGGCAAATGGGCTTTTCCGCGACACTTCCGCCCGCGGGGAGGTCCCCTGCGTGGGGTGAAAATATGCCCCGGTCGTTCGTCTTGTGCTTTCGAGTTTCCGTATGCGCTGGTGTCTCCTGACAGTTCTGACCCTCGCTCTGGGCTATGGCCTGCTGGGTGGGTGCGCGACGACACCGATCAGCACGCAGTATCCGCGCACGATGGGGCCTGTTTTTGTCTCGACGCAGAACGAAGAGCTGGTCTGGGAACGGGCCGTCGATGTGCTGCACGAGTATCCGTTCTACGTCGCCCGTGAGAACAAACTCGCCGGGGTGATCGAAACGGAATACAAAGTCGGGTCGGGGCTGCTCGAACCGTGGCATAAAGAAACGATCGGCCACGACGCCCGCCTCGAAAGTTCGCTGCAGTCGATCCGCCGTAAGGTCGTCATCAACGTCCGCCGCGATAACGCGGGCTACTTTGTCGATGTCGAAGCCTACAAAGAGATCGAAGACCTCGAAGGACTCGCCGCCAACAGCGCAGGTGGAGCCACCTTCCAGGAGAACGATCCACTCCGCCGCGACTACAGCCTCGTCGTCGGCCAATCCGCCCCCTCCGGCTGGATCTCCAAGGGCCGCGACTTCGCCCTCGAACAGGATATCCTGCAACGCCTGCAAGTGGCCTATCGCTGACATGTTGCGCCGTCATCATCGGTTTTGAGAGGATGCCGTTTCCGCATTTTCGTCCAGATCACCGACGTCAGCCATACGGCCAGACTTCCAACGAATGTGGCGCCACCTCCGATGGTGACGATCTCGGTAACGGGGTCAGAAGAATCCCGGCCGTACCAGTAGTTCACGCCCCAGAAGCACATGAGCACCAAGGTCGCCAGCAGAATAGCGTGATTCGTAAAAGGCCGGAGCTCTTCGAAGAAATGACAGATCAGCAAAGTTGCCACGGCCGGTATGGACGTCATCCACAACACCCAGAGGATGCCATCCCGATTGAACAGGATGTCGATACCTTCGAGTACTGATAAGAACACACCGATAGCGACGAGCGCCGATAAAGCGGCCACCAACCCGCGCAATATCCAGTCCACAAACGGAGAATTCATCGTTTCACCTCGCCAGTAACCAAGAGAAGGAGAGACTCTCACTCAACAGGGCGAAGTTTGTCGACGGATATCACACAAAAAATCTGTGTATATCCGTGTTCATCTGTGGTTCCAACCGGACAAAAAACTCGCGTTAATTCCGCTTGTTGCTGACGCAACCCAGACAACTCTGATGAGATTGTCTGGGCCAGCCTGCTGACACACCCTATTTCGAATACCAGCCGACTTCGATGGCGGCTTCGGTGGCGATGCCCTGGGCGAGCGTGGCGATTTCGGTCAGGCGTTTCTGGCTGAGGCGGTAAGTCGGTCCCCCCACCATTAATGCCGCGCTGATCTTTCTGCTGCCGATGAGTTCCGGCGATGTCGGCATGGGGACGACCACGTACGCTTTTTCATCGCCCCGTTCGATCGCGTAATTCTGCGTCCGGTACTTGTTGAATTCCGCACTGAAACTTTCCCATTCGTCCGGTGGGTTCAGCCCCGATTTGCGATCGTTCTCCCAGATCTGCTGAATGAAGTCATCGGGAAAATGCGACAGCAGAAGTCGCCCGGCGATGTGATTCCAGAGCGGGCAACGCAGACCAACAGGCTCTTCCAATCGGATGTCATGCGGCGAGATCGCCTGGTAGAGATACGCCATCTGTCCCTGATCGGAGTGAACGGCGATTGCGGTCTCTTCCGTTTCTCGCGACAGGCGTTCGACGAACGGAATGATCAGCTTGCGGATTGGCATCCGATTCTGCAAATACACGCCGAGTTCGAACAACCGCAGACCGAGGTCATACCGGCCGTCATCAATGACCCGGACAAAGCCGCCCGATCGCAGGGTTGTCAGCAACCGGGAGACGGCGCTTTTGTCGAGGTCGAGTGAGCGGCTGAGGTCCATGACCCCCATCGGCCCTTTTTCGCCCAGCGCATTCAACAGAGACATCGCTTTGACGAGAGTACCAACCGGTTGTGCCATTGTTGTTTCTATTCTGAACGCGGTAAGAGATCGCTCTCGATCTGCCCGGGAGTGTGAATGCAGCGGTGGCGTTCATCGGTTCCGGGGACGACGCAATACCGGAGATGAAGCTTCACACTACCAAAACGTGCGACGACTTGCCATCGGTGATGGTCGCGCTGTTTCTACAGTCCATGCGGAACGATCAGTTCGGGTTCGGGCATGCCTTCGTTGATGATCTTCCAGGTCGCGCCCATCTCGCGCATCGCGCGATAGTCTTTCGCCTTGTAGCTGAATTCCAGCTCAGGCGTCTCCACCGGTTTGCCCTCTTTGCGGGAGTGCATCAGGGCATCAAGGACGCCACTCGTCAGCAGGGTTCGCTCGACCGGGTAGGGGGCTTCCCCTTCCTTGAAGTGCGTTTGAATCGCGTGCGACAACGCCTTGAACAGGTTGCGGTTATTCCATGGGCCCACGTAGAACGAAGTCGCTTTCACTTCGTCGTTCCCCATCCGGCAGGCGAATCCCCATTCAATTTCCTTGATGCTCAGAATGGTGGCTTTCATGCCATCTTTGTAAGTGAGCAGAATCCCGTGCGAGGGTTTCGAGGCCGTCACACCCGGTTTGAATTGTAACTCGGCCTGGATCGCGGTTTCCGCCAGGCTCCAGTCGAATCGACCTTCTTCGGCCGCTTTCATGATGCCGTCACCATCGAGGAACTCGACTTTCGAAATGCCGGTCTCACCCCCCTGACGGTTTTCGACCATCGACTGCAGCACCTCGAGCGCGTGGAAGTCGTAACTTTCGACGCCTCCCAGGTGAATGGAAACCGCTTCCTTGATCTCGCTCCCCGGTGCCAGCTCCAGTGGCGGTCGACGCTGCGCGAGCGGAACCGAACTTCCCGCCATCAACGGAATGCCGTATTGCTGCGCGGTGTCGTACATCTCTTTCGCTTCATCCCAGCTGTAGGAGAGATGTTTATCGTTGAAGACCGGCACGAACCGGTTTGCCCGTTTCATCTCCGCGACCGCCTCGTCGAAGAATCGCTTCCGCGGATACATATGTTGTTCGAGATGGTTGTAAGCGTAGTTACCATGCTCGCCGATATTCAGCACCGCGTCGACGGCGAGTTCGTTGCCGCCGGCACAGAGGGCTTCCCCGATCGTCTTGTAGAGCGGAATCGGATACTGCTCCAGGACTTGATCGACGATGTCGCCGGGCTGGCGCTGATCGAAGTAGATCGACACAACTTCAACACCGGGGCTGACGCGCTGGCCATTGAAGAGGTAGTCCTGCAGAAAATTCTCGAGGATCACATGCGCGTGTGATCGATGAAACATGACCGTACAGATCGCCGCCACCCGCAACGGTTTGTCGCCTTGCGGTTGCGCCGCACTCAACAGCGAAGAAGGGAGCAAAAACCCCGCGGCCGCCGCCAGCGTACCTTGTTTCAGAAAGTCTCGACGCGACGGGATCAAAGAGTGCGAAGCGGGCATGGGAGAAACCTCGATTAGAGTCAGGCAGGGGGGAAGATCAGGTGGGTGAACTCAGGTGGGAACCGAACGGAAGCCGATCGGGTTCCTTCATTCTAAACCGGTCGTAAAAGCGATGCCTACCATAAAACCAGATAAATCCGGGCGTGTTCGGACAATCCGGAGGTGCTGTTGGAACCCCACTCGCCGTCCTCGCATCAGTCGTGCGCACTTTCAATTCGCCGCAATTCCGTTATCGTAAGAGGCGTTTTCAAATTCGATATTCAAGTTAACCCGACAGCCCCCCCACACGGAGAGTAACCCACATGAATCCATTTGATCTGACTGGCAAAGTCGCGCTCGTAACCGGGGGAGGCGAAGGGATCGGCAACGGCTGCGCGCTCGAGTTGGCGAAGGCGGGAGCAGACATCGTGCTCAACGATCGCCCCGGCAGTTCGACGCTCGCCACCGCCGCGGAAGAGATTCGTGCGCTCGGTCGCCAGTGCTGGCCGATCGAAGCCAACGTCTTCGAGCGATCTGGTTGCGAGGAACTGATTACGAACGCCATAGCACAGGCCGGCAAGATCGACATCCTCGTCAGCAATCCCGCCTACAGTGTCCGCCAGCCCTTCCTTGAATATGAACCTACCCATTTCGAGAAGACGATTCAGGGAACACTCACCAGTGGTTTCCACATGAGTCAACTCGTCGCGCGGCATCTGGTCGAACGCAAATCTCCCGGTAAGATCATTCTGATATCCTCGGTGCAGGGGCGCATGCCGTATAAGTTGAGCGTCGCCTACAACGCCGCCAAAGCGGGCCTCGATCATATGGCCCGCACGATCGCGGTCGAACTCTTCCCGCATCGCATCAACGTCAACACGATCCAACCCGGTTGGATTGAAACCCCCGGCGAACACCGCGCCTTCGGCTCCGAGGTCATGAAAGAGGCGGGCGAAAAACTCCCCTGGCAACGCCTCGGCCAACCCGCCGACATCGGCATGGCCGCCGTCTGGCTCGCCTCCGCGGCATCGGACTATGTGACGGGCGACAACATCAAGGTCGACGGCGGGTTTGTGTTTAAGGATTGTTGAGCGGGCGGAAATTGTGATGCGGAAGTCAGGGAATAAGTAGTCTTGAAAGAACTCACTGAAAGTTGCCCAACGAGGTTCTAGAATCCATCCTGAAACCCGGTTGTGGCTGTTCTCAAATCTATAATGCAAGATTCGAAGCAACCCATCAGAGTGTTTCAGGATCAGTTTCAGTAGACGTTTTGCGGAGAATCGAGAAGGATCGTCCCCTCCGAGAACGATTCACGTGGACAACGGCCCCGGGTTCACCTCGCAATGATTGGACCAATGGGCCTGCGCGAATCATGTCACATTGGATTTCAGCAGACTTGGAAATCCTACAGATAATGCATTTATTGATTCATTCAACGGTCGCGTTCGGAGTGAATACCTGAATGAAAAGGAGTTCCACTCAATAAAGGATGCGACAGCCAAGATTGACCCATGGCGTCATGATGACAATACTCAAAGACCCGACAGCGCTCTGGGCAATCTGGCACCCAGTGAATTCGCTTCATCTGGCCAAGTCTGCGATTTACTGGTATTCCTGGCAGCTCTACTAATCAGTAGGAATCTTCATGAGGGAAGAAAAAAAGAAATTCGACAATAATCTGGAAATACTTCGGACGGTCATCAAAGCTAGAGGAGGAACAATATACTATTTCTACTACGAACCTGTTGCCCAGGAAGATGAAATTCGAGAAGTCGAGTTAAAACTGGGGATTACTATTCCGGAGGCTTACCGGCTCATCTTATTGAATGTCAGTGGCTATTTTAACATCGGGTTTTCGTATGAAAAGGACGATAGTGCCTCACCTTTTCCTGATGTTTTTTCGGGACGACTGGCGTGGGGAGTAAGGACCATCCTGGAATTCGAAGAGATGTGGAGACAGGCCGGGGCTTCGAACGATGACTTCTGGGATAAATCTCGCTCGTTATATCCGATCCACACGAACAACGGGGGTGGGATTACTGCGATTGAAATTGAAGGAGATTCAGTGGGGGCCATCTATCACTTAGGGATGAGGATGGATGATCCAGCTCATAAGTATTTACTCGCGGAAAACTTTATGGAGTTAGTCAACAGACTCTTCTTACTTGGGTTACCTCATTGGGAGGGAGATTGTTTTTTGGAGTTTACCTCCGGCCCAACCAGTGGGTTGGAGCCCTTTGGAAAAAATGCAGAGACTTGGCGTAAATACCTTGGGCTAGATATTTCTCAGATGAAAAATCTTTGAGATAATGGACTCATTTAACAAAATGGTTGTTAACTGCTTGGCGAAAGAGCTTGATTATGTAGTGGGGATTGATCGCGTATCGTAAAAATATTCAGCCGACGACGAAAACATGTGATCCCAAGTGGTTGTATTAAAGCCAGTTTCAAAACCGTAAACTTACTGAACAGTTTGGCCTGTTGATTGCATTGTTGTGTCCCAGGAAAGGAGACTCGAAAATGCAAATGTCGCTGGAATGGTATCCCTCACTCGAACGATATACATCAGCGTCCAGGGCGGACTCTGATACCGAACGCACTGATGTGCAAGGGTTTTTGATCGAAGACCTCTTTCCCGACGAAGGCCCCTCTCGAGCAGGCGGACGACCGCAGCCGGTGCGTTCAAGAAAGTCATTTACCACGTGTGAAAGCGTGCCACTTGAATACGCCTCGGCCAATCCGCCGACACCGGCTTTCGACCTCCGCGTTGTTCAAGTCCGGGCAGTCAGACTCCATTAAAAGTACCGTAATTGATTTCGTCCAGCGTAAAGCCATAATCGAACGCGGGTTCATGTTTCGAGGCCGCCCCAGCAACGTCCCCGGTTGTGAGTGGTATTCGTCGCGAGTAGACTGGATTCGGTCGACTCCTCTCTACTCTTCCGGGATCCGCTCTCATGAATTCGCCGCTTCGCACGCTGCTTTTGCTGGCATTCTTTCCCGGTTTGATCTGCGCGGGGCATGATTCCGTGGCGTTCGCCGCGGACACGGTGGCGTCGAAAGAACGGCCCAACATCCTCTACATCTACACCGACGATCATTCGTATCGCGCGATCAGTTGTTATCCCGGTTCGCATCCATGGGTGCAGACGCCGAACATCGATCAGCTGGCGAAAGAGGGGATGCGGTTTGATGCCGCGTATATCGGAACGTGGTGCATGCCGTCGCGGGCGACGCAATTGACCGGGCGGCATCAGTTCGGTATCGAATCGATGCGAATGGAAGGGCCCTATCCCCGTAGCGAATACGATCCGGAACAATGCCCGTTCTGGCCGAAGACATTTCGCGAGCAGGGTTACTTTACCGGTCAGATCGGCAAGTGGCATACGGGAACCGACACCGGGTTCGGGCGCGACTGGGATTATCAACTCGTCTGGAACCGACCGAAGTTTACCGGCTCCTCCGGCCATTATTACTACGATCAGCCGGTGACGTTTCACGGGGGCGAAACGAAGACCATCAAGGAATACTCGACCGACAAGTACACCGACTGGGCGACCGACTTCATCAAGGGAGACGGCCGCGATACAAGCAAACCGTGGTATCTCTGGCTCTGTTATGGCGCCGTGCATGGCCCCTATACGCCGGCGGATCGACATCTCGCGGATTATGAAGCGGTCGACATCGGCATTCCGTCCGACATCTTTCCACCCCGTCCGGGGAAACCGGAGTGGGCTTCGGAGTTCGGTGTCTGGGAGAAGGGAAAAGATGGTCTCCCTTACACCAAAAACAAATCGTACTACGACCAAGTCCGGCAATATCATCAGGCGGTCCGCGCGATTGATGAAGGCGTCGGTCGCCTGTTGCGCGCGCTCGAGGAATCGGGACAGCGCGAGAATACGCTGATCGTCTTCACCGCCGACCAGGGCTACGCGTGGGGACAACATGGCTTCCGCCACAAACTGGCGGGTTACGATGCCAACCTGCGGGCCCCGCTCATCATGAGCATGCCGGGTCGCATCCCCGCCGGAACAGTCTGCCAGACCCCCGTCGGCGGCGTCGACATTCCCCCGACCTTCTTCCGCATCGCCGGTCTCGAAATCCCCGACTCGATGCACGGCTACGACCTCTCGCCACTGATGGAAAACCCCCAGGCGGAGTGGGATCACCCCGTCCTCATCGCCAACACCTGGCGCGAATACGGTTCCAATACCGACACGCCTCCCGCCGACGGCATGGGGGGACAGAACATCCCATGGTACGTGATGTTCCGCGACGGTAAGTACAAATACATCCGCTCGATGATCCCCGGCGAACTCGAAGAACTCTACGACCTCGAAGCAGACCCGGAAGAACTGACAAACCTCGTGAAAGAAAAGCATCTCCGTCCGCAACTGGAAGCACTCCGCGCGGGAGCGATCGCGGAGTTAAAACGAACGCAGGCCGGGTTCGTAGACAAGTTGCCGCCGGTGCGGGAGTTGGAGTAGTCGCGGTGATCTAATACCTCTCCGTTTTCATATCCGTGATCCGGAAATCAAACGTATCCGCACCGTCCGGGGGGTGATTGATATAGGCCGTCACCAGCGATTGTCCGTGAGGTCTGATAACCCAGGAGTATTCCTGGTCGTTCTCTACGGAGAGCAACTCATCCCCCTTTTTCATCGTGATCTCGAAGGAGATGTCCACCCACTTGTAGTCGGTGTTATTAGTAATCCGGTAGGTTAAATGCTGATCGGAAGAATCTGTCGTCGCGACGCGTTCCACCGAAAACTGATCCCGGTAATCTTCAAAGTCCCGCTTGTTGTACATCGGTCGCAGAATGACGAAATACAGCACGATGAACATCGGCAGTGTGAAGATCTGACTGAGGAAGAGTGGGCTCTGATACCATTTCTGGTGTGATTGGCAGAGATGGCACTTCGTGGCCCCGTCAGGAATTTCCTGTTTACACGCGCGACAGATGGCCATGAACAAGTTCCTTGGTGGAGATGTGAATTGACGAATACGCTTCCGTTCTCAAGGTACCCCGCCGCTGGTAAAAAGTAAACAGAGAGCGGTTTGAGCCGACATACTCGCGCATGACGCGATTCGGAATCCAGTCAGTCCGTCCTGTTTCCGAAATACTTTCGAAACAGCACCCCCCCGATTACCAGAATAAGCACGGCGCCACCCAGCCCAAGCATGGCGCCTGTTGGATACGGTTTTTCTGGCCGGTCTTCGAGCGTTGTCTTCGCCGGAACTCTCTTGTTACGAGAGTCCTCGTCGAGCCCGTTCATTCGGATGGCGGCCGCCACGAGCGTGGCTTCTTCCAGAGTACCTCCTTCGTAAGTGAATTCGAGAGGAGGTGTTAAACGAGTATCGTGCACGTAGGACCCCGGAGCGATATCGATGGTGTCGACGTCGAATAGCTCATCCCCGACTTCGATTTCACCAACTTCTACTTGCTCGGCCTGCATGGAGAATGTCGTCGTTTCTTCATTCTTCCCCGTTGCAACGCGTGTAAACTCTCCGGAAACCAACAGCGGAACGCCGTCTGCGTCTTTCCGGTAAATTGAGCGATATGTGGTTGTCCGTTTCCAGTGGGACGCTCCTTTTGACGGCATTTCGATCAGTTGAATCTGCACCGGCAGACATCCGAAATCCCGACTTAATTCGACACGTCTATGATCGATGCACCCGGAGCCATCCTCCGCTTCGGGGCCTTTGAGTTCAATGACGAAATTCGTATCGCTTTCATACACAGTAAAGAACGGGTGGCCATTCTCTAATAAATCCTGAAAAGCTGCCCTTTGCCCGTCGATGTTGCGGATGAGAAAGTCGCAACACTCGGCGACATCTTTCAGACCATCGAAGTCAACGAGAAAATATTGTTCGACTTGGGCAGGAATGTCCGTTCGCCAGCTTTCGGGAAAGTCGTCCGGACCACGGATGCCAACACCGTCAACATTGATGGCATAGTAGTTCTCTCCATCAAACATTCGGACAACTTTATTCCGTACAATGGCGTCGGAGCCCACTCCCGGACTCATATCGAACCTGTATTTCCCCCCTTGGGATACAAGTTCGAAGGGACATTCGCTTGGATTAATGCTGCCCGAGATGCGGTAACCATGACGGTAAAAGCCGTTCTTCTGATATTCGTCGGAGATGCGCAACAACATTTCCTTCACTTCCGTCAGGTCGGTAACCGTCGTTGCTTCAACAGGAGCGTTTCCACCCGACTCTGATTCATCCGCAGATACCGCGTTGAAAAACATGGACAGGAACACCAAACTGGCCCACACGAGAGTGGATGCCGAAAAACACGGGACCGGATGCGACTGACAGCGGTGGCTGTACGTTCCCTCGTCAGAAAATGCCTGTGTGCGCGCGTGGGTGATGGCCATCAATGAATTCCTCGGTGGAGATGGATGTCAGGGAACACAGTTCCGTTCTCAAGGTACCCCGCCGCTGGTAAAAAGTAAACAGAGAAGTTGTGCGCCGAATTTCTTATAATGACGGCACGCGACACACGATTGCCTCACGAAGAATCACGAACGACAGGAACGAATCCATGACTACGGCCGAAGACAGCACCGACTCAGCACGGGAGATCGTGGAGATCGGTTGGGTGATTGTCGGCCGGATGGGGGAGCCGGATCTGCAGGCGGCACTGCGGACGAGAGATCAGTTGTCCGCGTATCTGCAGCGCGTGTTTCCGGAGTTCGATTGGCGGCTTACCCTCGTCACCAATGAAGAGTTCATTCCGGAATTGCAGGGGCGGACGATTCGCTTGCTGGACTATGCCGGGATGGAACGCGATGTCCGGCCCTGGGATTTTTCCGTGGTCGTGACCGACGTCCCGCTGGTCGGACATTATAGGCCCACGCCGTGGGCCGCCTTCTCCACGACGCTCGGCGCCGTGGTGATTTCCACCGCGCGATTGCGCGCCGGAACCTCACCTTCCGGCGGTTCCAGCGAGGAAAACCTGAATCTGACCTCGAAACGCATGGAAGCGCTCGCGATGCACTGCATCGGTCACCTCACCGGATTGAAGCACGAGGATCGTCCCGAAAACGGCATGTCGTATTACCAGTCGGTCGAGGAACTCGACCAGTCGCAGGGACTGACTTCCGAGCAGCTGGATTCCATGCGGAGTTCACTCCGCGAGATTGCCGATCAACGATTGGAGGAACAGACGCAGTACCAGCAGATGTCCTCGCTGAGATTCTATCTGCGGAGTGCCTGGATCAATCGCCGCGAACTGCTGCGCGCCGTCATCAAGGCGGAACCCTGGTTGCTGCCGGTCCGCTTGAGCCGCGTCGCCTTCGCGGCCGTATCTGCCCTGCTCGTGCTGTTGATGACAGCCGAGGCGTGGGAACTGGGGATGAGTCTGTCGGGACAGACGGCTTTCTTCCTCAGCGTCTTCTGCCTGTTCGTCACCACGAGCTACATCATCGTGCAGCAGCGCCTGCTCGTCAGCCGGGGGGCGCACGAACCGCGCGAGCAGCGGGTCGTCGCGCTGATCTCGGTCCCCGTGATTGTGCTGATGGGTATCTTTACCACCTTTGTCGTCCTCATCATCGCGAGCCTGGCGGCGGAACTGATGTTATTCGAACGCTCGGTGGTGGAGAACTGGGCGGCGTCGGTCACCGAGATCGGCCTGGCACAATACCTCTCCCTCGCCACCTTCGTCGGATCCGTCGCGCTCCTGATCGGAGCACTCGGGGCCTCGCTGGAAGACCAGCAATACCTGCGTCACGTCGTACTGGTGGATGAAGAGATCTGAGTCAATGAACTGAATTCAAGATGGCAGAGTCAATCGCTCCAAATTTGGCCAAGCACCGTAAAGGCCATTCAAAAGGGTAGCCCGGACGATCTCGTTAAGAGTCGTCCGGGTCGCGGAGCGACAAGCGGAGTTCACTCACGCAGAAGAACAGCGTTAAATGAACAGACCAGCAGAGACCGTCCAGAACACGGATTATCTATCATCATGGTTCTACAACGAAAAGAGGCCGCGAGCAACTGCTGCTCACGGCCTCTTTCGTTATCGATATCTTCTCAGGCGATGATCTATCGCAGGAAGATGATGTTCATCAGGATCGAGATCGGCAGCAGGACGGCACAGCTGTAAGCCATGTAGCCGAAGAAGGAAGGCATGCGAACGTTGTTCTTTTCAGCGATCGCTTTGACCATGAAGTTCGGGCCGTTGCCGATGTAGGTCATGGCTCCCATGAAGACCGCACCCAGGCTGATGGCGGCGAGCATGTATTCGCCCACGCCGGCCACGACCTGTCCCGTGGGTTCCATTGTTTTCGCCGTTTCAAAGAAGACGACATAGGTCGGGGCGTTGTCGAGGAAACTCGAAAGGATGCCTGTCCCCCAGTAGAATTTCGTCGGACTGTCGAAACCGAGCGAAGCACCGTAAACGTTCAGAATCTGAATCGGAGCCTGCATGCAGATGAAAATACCGACGAACAGGGCGGCGACTTCCAGGATCGCGTCGTAGTTGAAACCATTCTGCTCGCGGATCGACACCGAGGTGAGCAGCAGTGACAGTCCGGCGAGGATCAGCATCATGACTTCGCGGAAATAGACGGGAGCGTGCCAGTTGGTTCCGGGGACCGCTTTGCTCGGATCGAGCAGCGCGACGCAAACGATGACACCCACGAGCAGGACGAAGTTGATTCCCCCCCGAATCGCGAATCGCTCCGGATTTTCGGGACGACGTTCGACTTTTTCGCGGTTTTCCTTTTTGTACTTCAGTGAATCCCACGCAAAGTAAGTGGCGACCAGCAGACTGTTCACGAACAGCCATTCCGGCCACAGTTCGAGCGTCCAGGTGAAGGGGACGCCCCGGAGGTATCCGAGGAACAGGGGCGGATCACCGATCGGCAGGAGGCACCCCCCGGTGTTACACACAACGAAGATAAAGAAGATCACCGTATGGGCGACATAATCGCGGTTGCTGTTCGCACGCAGCAGCGGGCGGATCAGCAGCATGGCGGCGCCCGTCGTGCCGATGAAGCTCGCGAGCAAGCCCCCCAGGCCGATGAGGCCGACGTTCAATTTCGGTTTACCTACCAGGTGTCCCTCAATCGCGATACCGCCCGAAATGACATACAGGCTGAAGAGCAGGCTGATAAAGGGAATGTATTCCACGAGGAGAGCGTTTTTCAGCACGGTCACCGCCGCCCCGAAACCCTCATGCGAGGTGACGTGCGTGGAGTGATCCGTGACACCGTGACCATACAGGAAGGCGTAATAAAGCAAGGTCACGCCACCGAGAGAAACGGCGACGACAAATCGGTTCCAGTTATGTTCCCACCAGTGTTCCGTTTTGTGAAACAGAGGCAGCAGGGCGATACAGAGCAGCAGGGCGACAAAAGGGATCACGCTGTAAAACGCGGGAGCCACATCATGATGACTCTCACCGCCGTGAGCACTATCGTGCGCGGTGGCGGCGGTCGCTTCTACGGAATGTTCCGCGGCGTGCGACTGCGCGGCGTGAGAATCAGCGCCCGTGTCGTGATGCAGGAACTGCCAGGCGAAAAACGACAGAACAATCGCCGCAATCATCGATAACGCGTAGCGTCGGGAAATTTTTTGTTCGTGGCTGGAGACTGCAGAAATGTCCGTCATAACTTCTGGATCCATCGTTGGCTGATTTCAGAGTGGTACTGACTTTTCCCAATCCGGAAACCTTGAGGCGGAGGGTGGACGAGGAGACAGGATGTTCATCTGGTCGTGCGACCCGATGTCGACCGGCTTAACGGTCGGAGGAACCGCTCTTCGAGGAAGCGCGGTCCGAATCTCCGGAAACAGGAAATCATATTCCCGTGTCCCGAATTCGAGAAGCCCGGATCAGGGCGGCCCGCCAGGGGGGCCAGTGCATCAATTGGTGTCAGTTCGCGTGGATGGTAATCAGACTGCAACCTGCGAAATGCCTCTCCATTCCTACGTCAAAATCACCGTCGTGGATTAGATCCAACTGGTCATGACGGGGTGGAAAAACGGCTTTTCGGAGGAGGATCCTCGATGCAGTATAGGAAAAGGGGCTTCTCAATCCAATCCACCGGAGGTTTGACCGTGTTCCCACGGCCTGCCGGAGATTCTGCTGAACTTTAGGTTTTGGATTGGCCAGCAGCGTCTTTTTTTCCGTGCGGAGAAGGCTCAACTTCATGTTTATAGATGTTCATGAGGTTGGGAAGGATTTCGCCGTTTATGATGCCTTTGGCGACCAGGGCGTGCCCCAGCTGTGTGGCATCTTCCAGCTGCATCGCGAGCAGCCAGGCGACCTGTTCTTCGTTCAGCAGTCCAATCTTGATCGCCGTCATTCCGAAGCGTTCGTTATTCTGCTTCTGCGTTTCCAGAATCCGGTCGACCTGGTTGGCGTTGAGATACGACAGCTTCTGGGCCAGCACGCCGATGCGTTCATGGGGGGCCTGGCAATGCAGCAGTACCTTCGAGACGTCCTCGATCCGGGCGTGCTCATGACGGACCAGCCAGCGGCTGAATCGTTTCTGATTGCTCTGCTGAGTAAGTCGTTCCTGCTGAGGATCGATGATCGAACGGATGTGGACCTGGTTACGCCCGTTTCGTTTGGAATCGTACATCGCCGCGTCCGCTTCCGTAACCAGCCGCTCCGCCGTGTTTTCGGAGCTGCGCTGGGGCATGCCGATGCAGGCGCCCACGCTGATGGTGACGGGGACATGTCTGCCATTAAACAGGATATGCATCTGTTCGACCGCCGCGCGAAGTCGCTCGGCAACGATGCTCAACCCCTTGGTTGTCGGTTGCGTGATGAGGGCGACGAATTCTTCTCCACCGTAACGCCCAAGCACATCCGTCGTGCGCAAGGTTTCGTCGACGAGTGCGGCCACCTTCTTCAGGACTTCATCACCAAACTGATGCCCGTAGGTGTCGTTCAGTTTCTTGAAGTTATCGATGTCGATGAAGATCACACCGATAGTGGAAGCGGACCGGACGGCACGAGCGATTTCCTTGTGGAGACTCTCGTCGAAGAATTTTCGATTGTAGATTCCTGTCAGTACGTCGCGGACCGCCTGTTGGGTCAATTCCTGATTGCGCTGTTCGAGCTCCTGGTTTTCCTTTTCGACCATCTGCTGTCGGACAACCGCCTGTGTGCTCACCACGTGCGCCCGCACGGCCAGCATCGCCAGTTGCTCACTGGCCTGGGACATGATGTCGCTCAGCGATTCGATTTCCGACGAGTCGACTTCAAAGAGTTCGGCCGCCTGATCGATGCGATCTTTCATGGTGGAAAGGCGTTTTTCGAGCTCACTGTCATTCCAGCCATAAAAGGAGGACGCCAGTAACTGCAATCGCTGCAGCGCGACCCCCTTCTGATGTGTGCAGAAATAATCGGCAACGGCTGCCGCGATAGCGACAGCGCGAACCATGTCGCGATCACTGAGAGACTCAATCAAGTCAATCTCATCGACTGGATCTGCCTGATGACGAACGCACAACCGGAACGTCGGTGGCAGTTTCCAGTTCGTCATGAGGTTGAGACCCGCTTCGATATGGTTTACTCCCAGCATCTCGGTCTCGAGTACATAAAGCAGTTTGCTGTCCGACGCTTTGAAGCGCTCCAGAACAGCCTCGTACTCTTTAGGAATTGTCTTGAGCATCGCGAGCTGACCGATGCTGGAGAGCAGGCCGGCCAGAAAGAAGTCGCTTTCGAGCCCCGGATGAAATTCACGGGCGATCACTTCGCAGGCGGCTCCCTTGACCACGCACGACTTCCAGTAGTTCCGGAAATGAGTCGCCATGGTGCCCGCCGAGTGGGCGGAGTCGGACAGGGAAAAGCTGAGGGCCAGCGACGTGACAACCGTCGTGCCGAGCAGGGGGACGGCGCGATCAATGCTGGTGATGGGATTTTTGAATCCGGCGAAGGAGGAATTGGAAGCCTTCAGAATTTTGGCGGTAGTGGCCGGATCGGTTTTGATGCGGCTGATGTATTCGCTTACTTCAGAATCCGGATCTTTGGACAGTTCCAACAACTCAATCGCGACCGTCGGCAATGTCGGCAGACTGCTGGAGGACCAGATTTTCTGAGGGTCGATCATTTGGGGAAAGTCCTTGGGTCGTTCCGTTGATTTCGTATTCCTTGATCCCCAGCGCCGTATCCCCGGGAACCGGGTGGGGGATCGATGTGCTCATCATCGACTCAGGTAGTGTGTTCCGACTGCCGGGCGTCTGTCAGGCAGGCGGCGATCGCTCCGGCTGGTCTGGGCCAGCGGGGAGAAACTCGAAAGCTCATCCAGACACTTTCGACTTGTATATCAATTACCGGTTTGAAAATAACACCAGGGGGTCGGCACCGTCATTCGAACCCTGGCCTGTGCGGTGGCTAGTTATTCCACGGGCCGGTGACCTGCGTGTTCCGGCAGGGGTTCACCTGAGGAAACAGTTTCGGGCAGGTACGTTTACTGAACGCAACGTCTAAATCATAAACGGAGTTTTCGTATCAGGAGGGAATTGTCACCCAACGTTCCATTTTTTCTTTCAGTACATCCGGCGTAAACGGCTTAATCAGGTAATCCGATACGCCCGCCTGAATAGCGGTGACCACGCGAGCCCGCTCCGCTTCCGTCGTGATCATGATCACGGGAATGTTAGCGTCACGCTGACGGATCTCCTTGAGGAGTGTCAGGCCGTCCATATTCGGCATATTCCAGTCGCTGAGAATGATGTCGAAATTCGCACGTTCGAAAATATCCAGCGCCTGCACGCCGTCTTCGGCTTCGGCAACTTCTGTGATTCCAAGCATATTCAGGCAGCGACGTTGAATCGTGCGCATGGTGCCGGAATCGTCTACAATCAGAACCTTCATTAGATTTGACTCCAGGTTACAAATACCAAAACTTGAAGAATTGGGTCTCTTGCTGGTTACCCAAACATCGTTACCAGGGAAGTTTCATTCGGGGACATCGTTTGTCGGCCACAGGCCGACCGGTTTTATTCGTTACTCGCAAAGCCCACCTCGATGGCGAACGGACCGATTTCCGAATCGAATTCGATGCAGATCGGCTGTACTTTCGAGGGGTAGTGCAGATTATGTCCTTTACTGGTAATGATGCTCGGAATGCTGATCGACAGCTGCAACTCTTCCATTTTGGCTTTCGTGCTGCCGACGATGATGTTCGTCAGCTCGCCCACGGCGTCGCATACTTCCGCATTAATTTCTTCGGCCCGGATGCCCAGCAATCGATATAAAATCTCAATTGAGGTAGACGCTTTCAAACTGAGGGCGATCGTGCCGACCGCACGACCGGTTACGCCGATAACGGCGCTGATCTCGTAACGAGGTTGAGTATCTTCTTTCAGCGCAATCCCCGTCCGCACCGGAGTGCAGCCCAGCATTGCTTCGAATACAGATTTGGTGGCATTAAGCACCGGATTGACGCAATCGGACGTCAACTCTGAACTCTGACGGGTAACAGTGGACATCTTTTCTCCTTCCACGCGGTATGGTGGTGGGGGGGGTGAAAACCGGGACAGTCGGCCCAAACTGGCGGTATGTCGGATCGGCAGGAATAGAAGACAAGGCTGCGGGGAGAACGAGCGTTATTTTCCCCTGCCGGGTTCGTCCGAATGGTTTTCTCATCGTGCGACGAAAGCGGCAGCTACAAAAAGATAGATTTCAAAAGATCAACGTGTCCGGATTTTTTGCCTTTTGAGAACAGCTTCCCTGGTCCGTCCGCCGATTGTTCTAATTTTGGTCAAGGCGCGCACCTCGCCGGTGATAAGGAGGTGATTGTCTGCAAATTCCTGTTTTTAGCTTGCGAAAGTCACCAATTTTAATAGAGTTGAGTAACGCAATCGCTGTACAGGCGACCGCATTTCGGAAGAACATCAGCGATCATCTCTCCTCTCAATATTGCCCAGTTCGGGAATTTCTCTCTTTTCAAATATCCCAACCTTTTCCCGGACACCTGTCTGAGGTGCCCCGGGCTGGTAGCCTTATTGAGCTGATCCACTTGCTCCTTTTTTCTTCCCTTATCTGATGCAAACCGCATCGTGAACAATTTTGTTTTGTTCGTTTTCCGTATATGGTGGCACACACGAATTCGAACTTCGTTTCGTGATTCATGCGGGCCTGCTTCGTCAGGACACGAATCTCCCGCCGAAATCAGTTTTCAATTTCGACAAACGTATTCAGCCGGTTGGAATTGGCCGTAACGAAACGGCCCATGTCTATCCGTCCTGGAGAGTCGTTTTTCAGAAGCGTATAGTTTTACGCTTCGGGAAGATGCAAAGGGCTCTCGGGCCAGGGATGATCTTCCATGTCTTCCATGTCTTCCATGTCTTCCATGTCCGATCAGACGAATGGGCCAGTGCGCATCGCGCTACTGGACGACCACCGCCTTCTCCTCGATAGTCTCGCATTTCGCTTTGATCATGATCCCTCCATCCGGGTCGTGGGAATGGCGGAAACCACCGAAGAGGCGAGATCGATTGTTTCCGAACAACAGCCGGACATCCTGATTCTCGATCTCACTCTTTCCACAGGAGGGACACTCGAGCTGTGTGACGAGATCAACCGGGAGCAGTCCTCCACCAAAATCTGCTTCCTGACCAGTAATCTCGTCAACATCTTCATCGAGCAGGCGCTCCGCTTGGAGGTCCACGGATACCTGCTCAAACAGGAGTCGCTCGAAAAACTTCTGGAAGCGATCCACAGGATTCACCAGGGGGAGCAGGTCTTTTCGAACGAGGTGCAGCAGCGACTGAAGTTCAATCGCCAGAGCCGCAAGTTCACCGTCGACGCGCCGCATAACCTGAAAAAGCTGACCACCCGTCAGATTGAAGTGCTGCGCCAGCTCGCCCGGGGCAAAAGCGTGAAAGAAGTCGCGAAAGACCTCCACCTCTCGACCAAATCGATCGACAGCCACAAATACCGCATCATGCACAAGCTCGGT
>PABD01000229.1 GCA_002702685.1 Planctomyces sp. | reverse complement strand
CGGAAAGGATTGCTTTCCGGAGTCAATCAATCAATTTGTTCTCCTCAGACAGCTGCTGAAACCGGGAACGGACCGCAGGTGAATGAGGATGGAATTCGTAAGTGTACGTGTTCGATCGCGACGCCGGTCTCAATTCCGGGCGGGCACAGAAGACTTGCCGGTCGGGCCTCCGTTTGAAAACGGATGCCGTATGCGGATTGAGAAAAGAATGGCTGTCGAGAGTGGATTGATGGGGCGAGTCTCAGGAAGAAGAATTCCTCCTGAAGGCAGGCCTCAGGGAGACATCAATGGACTTCAGCATCCGATAACGCATCGCCTGTCGGATGGCGACAGATCCTGTCACTGTCTCTACTTAGACGATACCAAGATCCCTGCTGAAGCGAAACGGAGTCGGAATGCTCTCCCACTCAGATCGGTCAACTTTCTGACCCCGCCCGGTTCGCCCGGGAGAGCCGGTTTCGTCCGATTCTCAGACTCATCTCTCTGTTGGGCTGCTTCCGTGCGCCGCGTGGTCGTGGTAGCATGCACCCTGATTTGCCGAATTTCGAACTCCTCTCCCGCCCAGACTCTCCGAGACGGTCATGACGCTCAACGATTCCACCTTTCTGCTCCTGCATCCGGAGGACAACCTTGTCGTCGCGAAGCGGCATGTCGCCGCCGGCGAAACGATTGCCGAGGCCAATGGCGCGCCCCAGGTTTCTACGACTGCCCGGATCGATATGGGGCACAAGATCGCACGCCGGGCAATCGCCGAGGGAGAGCCGATCCGCAAATTTGGTCAGATCATTGGATTCGCCTCCCATTCGATCGCAGCGGGAGAATGGATCCACTCGCACAACCTGACGGCGGGTCACCTGAGCCTCGACTATGCTTTCAGCTCGGAAATCCCACCTGAACCCGAGCGGGTCGAGGGGCGCACTTTCATGGGGTACCGCCGGAAAGATGGTCGCGCTGCCACGCGAAATTACATCGGGATCATCAGCACGGTGAACTGCTCGGCGTCTGTTTCAAAGTATGCCGTCGATCAGATTCGCCGCGAGATTCTTGAGCAATACCCGAACGTCGACGGAGTCGTAGCCCTCACGCATAAGGGGGGCTGCGCGATGCAGTACGACGGTGAAGATCACCATCAACTCTCCCGCGTTCTGGGAGGCTTTGCCAAACATCCAAATATCGGCGCGTATGTCATCGTCGGGCTGGGCTGCGAAACAGGGCAGCCTGGTTTCCTCGTCGACGATCAACACCTCGTCCAGTTGGGGGATTCGGACCAGAGTCGGAAGGAATCCTCCCTTGTCCTCACGATCCAGGAAACCGGCGGTACGGCGAAGACAGTCGAGCGGACTGTCGCCATGATTAAGGAGATGCTGCCGGAAGCCAACAAGGCGACCCGCGAGCCCATTCCTGTTTCGGAACTCATACTCGGTTGCGAGTGCGGGGGCTCCGATGGTTACAGTGGCATCACGGCCAACCCGGCGCTCGGAATTGCCAGCGATCTGCTGGTTGCCCACGGGGCCACATCCATTCTCGCGGAAACCCCTGAGATTTACGGTGGAGAACATCTCCTGACCCGACGGGCTATTACGCCGGAAGTCGGTCAGAAGCTTGTCGATCTGATGCACTGGTGGGAAGAATACACCGGCAAGTTCGGAACAGAGATCGACAACAACCCATCACCGGGAAATAAAAAAGGTGGCCTGACGACGATCTACGAGAAGTCGCTCGGAGCCATCGCCAAGGGAGGAAGTACCGCCCTCCGCGACGTATTCAAATACGCCGAGCCGGTCACGACCAAGGGGTTCGTCGTGATGGATACGCCGGGCTACGATCCTGCGTCTGTCACCGGAATGGTCGCGGGAGGAGCCAACGTGGTCGCCTTTACGACGGGGCGGGGAAGTTGCTTCGGTTGCAAACCGGTCCCCAGTATCAAGATCGCCACCAATACGCCGCTTTATGAGCGTCTCGGCGATGACATGGATGTAAACGCAGGCAAAATCGTCGACGGCGCCTCGGTCGAAGAGGTCGGACGCGAGATCTTCGAAAAAGTGATCTCTGTCGCCAGCGGGGAGAAAACCAAGAGCGAAATTCAGGGCATCGGCGACGAAGAGTTCTGCCCCTGGAGCATCGGCCCCACTCTGTAAGGCAGCGGGGTGATGCAACGGGGTGATGCAGTGGTAGTGCTTCGCACGTCCGGCATGCCAACCTGTTGATCCACAAGAGATTACGGTTCAGCGCCTCCCCGCCCTGATGCCGCCTTGTTATCGACTGCACCAACAGGGTGACGCCTAAGTCTTTTAAATTTTTGCACTTACGGCGATCTTGATCCTGCTGGGCCGGCGCGATGTCATTTGCGTGTCAATCCGGATAACCCTAAAAAGCCAGAAGATCGGAATAACCGCTACAGATTGCCAATCGGCAAAACCGATACTACCCGCAGGTCAAGTTTTATGCGCCCGAAATATTGGGAGTGTGAGACTCACCATTTTGAACTGCATTCAGCTGTGAGAAGCGATTTCAGAGGCCTGTGTTGAGAGAGTAGACCCCTCATTCGGATGAGGAGGACTCTTTCGGCTCAGCTTTGGAACTGTTCTATTCAAGGACTTACTCATGCGGGTACAACTCTGGTTGTCATCAATCGCCGGTATGCTGCTCTTCACGACAGCGACGAACGTGTACGCTCAGTACGGTGGTTATCCGGCCCCCGTAACGCCGGTTAACGGCTACGACGTCGCGTCCCAGTATCAGGGAGGCGTGGTCGGTCCGGATGGAACCTCGTACTACGAGAACAGTCTGTCAGGAAGTGATCCGGCATGCCCGCCGCCTTACGCCTTGACGTCGGGAACGGCTCCGAACCCGTACGCCATGCAGGCACCCGGGGGGTACGGTGGTGATCCACTTCCCGACCGAAATCTCTTCGAAGAGATCCTCGGCGCACCGATGGATCTTCCAATTCAGATCAACGCGTCGTTTACTCGCACCCGTACGAAAAGTCCGGATTCCGTTCTCATCGGTGATCCCCGAGTGTCGACGCGAATTCACTTTGCAGTTGATTCAGACGCGGCAGACAATGAGACCGTCTTCATTGAAACACCACCTGGACCCGCTACTGTACAGAGCCTGTATCTCGATGGTACTGACCCCTTCGGACCGCGGACGGTCGACGAGATGTACGACGAAGGCCCGGCGGGTGGTATCAAATTGTTCATGAATATTGGCACTCAGGGTTCGACGGGTCTGTTCGCGAATGGCTTCTGGAACTCCAATTATCAGACTGGCCAACAGTTCGGCTATGAAGAAGCTCTTAATGTCGACTGGGGGGCCACCCCGATTCGACGTGTTACTGAAACCGGTATTGGCTATCCCAGTGACGAAGAGATCGACTACCTTCTGGACGTTTTTTATCCTGGTATTCCTTATTACACCGGCGTCCCTCTGGAACTTGACTCTGATAACGCCCTCGGCGATGCCATCCCTTTCGACGTCTACGCGGAATTTAAATACGAAACCCAGACTTTCGGTGGCGGTCTGCACCACATCATGGGATCTGTCTACGACGCGAAAAACTTTCAGATTCAACCGATTCTTGGTGTCCAGTACATGGGGATCCGGGAAGGATTCAGCCTCTTCGGTCGCCAGTCAGGTCTCGTATACGCTGTCTCCTTCCCCGACGGAGAAATTACACCGGGGACAGGCGACGAAGATGACGACGGCGGCGGCGGCGGCGACGACGGTGACGACGAAGAGGAGGAAGAAGACGATCTCGTTCCCGGGCAGTCAATTTGGGTACGAGTCAGTCAGCCCGTAGATACTGTTGTCGATTCGAAAGTCACATCGAATCTCGTCGGTCCGGAAGCGGGCTTGTCGATGGTGATTGGCGGCGATAACTTCCGCATCGTCACTCAGCACAAAGCCGGCTTGATGGTAAACCGCGAACTGATCAAACTGCGGGGCTTCGGAGTCTACAAAAGAGGTCGCTGGGCTGGTGACGAATTGCCGTTTGATCAGACCGAAACCTACACACATCTGTCACCGATGATTTCTCATTCGGTTCAAGCTCAATCTAATATTCTCCGACACGTCCCCGTTATTCGGGACATCGACCTCTTCGATGAAGCGGTCGTAAGCGTAGGATACAACTTCACCAATATCTGGGAGGTCGCCCGACCTGGGGCGACGATTCAATGGAACGGTGCTCCGCTGACGCCGGAGATCGACGTGAATCGGGAAACGTTCTGGATCAGCGGCTGGGAGTTCGGGGTTCACTGGAACTACTGATTTCCAACACTGCAAAAAATCAAAAGGACGATGCTCACGGAGCATCGTCCTTTTTTTGCGTTTTTGTGCTCGATGGATGGCTCCCTCAGGGAAAGCTGTTCACAGCGACCTCCGAGCGGTCATGCTGTTACCTGAGAGACCAACCGGACCGACTGTCGGATCCGCGATTTTTACCGGATTTCGAAAACATCCTGGAAAAACAGAAAAATGTGTTACAAAATTAACGCCACTTCGCCGTAAGTATTGCACTGGTTCATTTTGCACCTGCAAATTGTACAAAAAACGGTCACAATATGTGTACGGACGGTCATTCGATGGGAATTTTGTTTGCATGCGAACTTTTTATTCATCGCTGCGTCTAAAATTCGCGTAGTGTAGAGAGGAGGACGGTTATTCCCCTTACAACGGGATCCTGAAACGGCTCAGAACGCCAGAATGGCAGCCTTGCTGCGGAAGTGATTGTCCCAAGGGCCAAAGCGACAATCCATTTTTTCTGATTTCCTCGGATATTTGAGCCGCCGGAGCGAATAAAGCGTTCCCTTCTAAGGGGTTGACATCCCGGAAGACATCTTTTCTCCGATTAAGGCATTGATCTTGCACTGGTCAGGATCGCCCGCAAGGAGCCGATTTCTTCCTTCGGCAAGTCTGACCTGGCGAGTTTCGCAGCTCAGCACGACGGATATGACTTCCCGAATCTGAAATCAGAATTGAATGAGTCAAAACAGGCATACCCACGGTCACATGGCCAGGAGGTTTAATTATGTCCCGCTATCATCATCCCGCGATCAAACTTCTCACCGATCAACAGGTGAAGTTCGCGCCTATCGAGGCGCGGCTCAAGCAAGTGGAGCGCGCGGAAAAGTTTCTGGCGGAGATTGAACGCGAGAATACCTATCTGTACCCCCAGGTCAGTGAGCGGGTTCTCGGATATAAAGGCGAACACTACCCGAATCTCGAACTGAGTGGTGAAGAGCTGGCGCACGATCTGCGTCTCTTTATCGAGGACCTTTCCGGTTCGGCCAATATCAATGTTGAATCCGTCGGCGAGCCCGTCTTGACGGTCAAAGACGTGAGCCACCGCTACAACGTCTCCACGAAAACCGTCGACCGCTGGCGCGATCAGGGACTGGTCAGTCGCCGGTTCAAATTCGGTAATCGCAAACGGATCGGTTTCCTGAAGTCTTCCGTCGAACGGTTTGTCTCCCAGTTCGGTGATAAAGTTCAGCGTGGATCGAACTTCAGCCAGCTTTCCGAAGAAGAGCGGGAAGAGATCATTCAGCGTGCCCGCCGACTCGCCCGGGTGGGAGGCTGCCCGACTGAGATTTCGAAACGCCTGGCAGATCGCCTCGGTCGATCCCAGGAAGCGATTCGTTACACACTGAAAAACTACGATATCGAGAACCCGGAAAACGCGATCTTTCCCTCGGCCCACAGTGCCTTGTCCGACGATGAGAAACATGAAATATATCGTCGCTTCAAGCAGGGGGATTCCGTCGCCGACCTCAGTCGCAAGTACTGCCGGAAACGGAATTCGATCTACCGGATCCTGAACGAAGTTCGCGCGGAGCGATTGCTCGATCAGTCGATCGACTACATGGACAGCCCGGAATTCGAAACGCGGAACGCCGATGAGGTCATCCTCGGACCGGCGCCCGAACCGGATAAACCCAAGTCGACGGTCAAAGTTCCGCCGGGACTTCCCCCTTACCTCGCCAGCCTGTACTCCGTACCGCTGCTGACGCGGGAAGAGGAAGCGCATTACTTCCGGAAAATGAACTACCTGAAATACAAAGCCAGCAAACTGAGAGAGGGTCTCGACGTCCGGCATCTCGATACCGGCCGCATGGATCAGATCGAAGAATGCATGGAAGAATCGCAGGTCGTCAAAAACTTCCTGACCCGCAGTAACCTGCGGCTGGTGGTTTCGATTGCGAAGAAGCACGTCAAACCCGAACTGAACTTCTTCGAGATGATCAGCGATGGCAATATGTCCCTCATTCGCGCGATCGAGAAATTTGACTACACCAAAGGGTTCAAATTCTCGACCTATGCGAGTTGGGCCATCATGAAGAATTACGCTCGCTCCATCCCGGCCGAGCACACTCACCGCGAGCGTTACCGCACCGGGAAAGACGAGATGTTCAGCCAGTCCCATGACGTGGGTCCCAACCCGTTTCAGCAGGAACTGGATCACAAAAAGCAACGGCGTGTGGTTCTCGACATTCTGGAACGTCTGGACGAACGGGAAAAAGGTATTCTCGTCAGCCGGTACGGACTGGAAAAAGGAACCGAGCCGCAAACCTTGGAGGAAGTCGGTCGTGAATTTGGCGTGACCAAAGAGCGAATCCGGCAGCTCGAATCTCGGGCCCTGCAGAAATTGCGAAAAATCGCCTCCGCAGAACCGATTGATGTTCCCGGCGTCTAAGGGGAACTTGTCGTTCACGGCCTGAGGTTCTGTTCCAGCCCGGGAAGGGAAGGGACGCTTTCTCTTCGGCGGATTATCATAAACTTGGCGACTTGCGAATCGAAATCAGATTCGCAAGTCGTTTTCTTTTGCGCCCCGCCTCAGCTCGTGCTTCGCTCAATGATGTAAACCTCCTGTCTTGTCAGCGAGCGAGGCCACCTCGGTGTCCTTGTCGGTCGGGCGAAACTCGGTCTTGATTCAAATTCGGGTTTGGCATAACTTTCCGCGTCTTTTCCGGACCTCCGCCCGGGCCCCCGTCCCGCGGAGTGACAGTAACGCAGCCTTTCCCGGCCACTGGTCGGGGTTCGTTATGGGATGACCGTCTCTCTCTCCGAGTCGCCCGCACGATCGTGCTCGTCCGTTTGATGTGGACCTGTTCATAATGACTTTAAAGAGCGTAATCCTCTGCCTCACGGCGCTCTGCCTCACCGGGTGTACCTCCCTGGTGGACAGCCCCCGGTTCGCGCTCTTCGTCCCGTCCTCTGCTGTTACGCCCATCGCTGAAACGGAAGCAGAATCGAATCCATTCAAGAAAAACGACAACAAATCCGCCGGCACTGCCGCTGATGAGAGCGATTCCTCCGTACCCGCTGGAAACGCGGGGGAGCAACCGATCGCCAGCGTTGAAGATCTTCCCTTCGACGCCGATACGAAAAAACTGATCACCGAGCGACTGAACGAACTCCCGGATGATCCCAAGGTGCGTTCCGAGCGGTTGGCGATCTGGAAAGGTCTCACTCCCGCCGACGTCAAAAGGGTCATCCACGTCGAGCGACTGGCCGATTCGGCTCGTAAACTTCAGGAGGAGGCGTCCGAAGGGACCATTCAAACCGTCGCCATGGAAACGGGTTTCGAGTCCGACGACGAAGTGCGACTGGTCCCCTTCACGGAAGTCGGTCATTCCGGTCACCCCGAGCGGAATCCGTTCAATGGCGGCGCAGGAACCAATGGAACCGCGACGCAAAACGGTGGCGGGGACGTTGTCTTCGTGCCACGGCAGGTGACGTTACAGCCGCCGGTTCAACCGCAGACAATAACCCCCATCAGCCCCTCGACCCATCAGCCGGTGACCTTCGTCCCGTTTGATTATTCCAACCAGCAGCCCTCGGCCGGCGCCGTCTTCGATGCAAACGGTGCGACCTCCGCCCCCGCGACGAATCCGCCGGGAACGAGAATGCCGGGAGAGAATCCGTTCCAGCAGCAAACGGTCTCCGTACCGCCGCTGCCACCCGCGGACACGGTGGTGATGGTACCTCACGACGGGAATGGACAACCGGCGACGCAGCCGATAACACAGCCGACGACTCAGCCGGACTTCACGACGAACAACGTCGGCACGCCAGCGGACGCCAATCCCTTCGTAAATGCGGCGCCGAATACTCAGCCGACACCGGGTCAACCCGCCGATGCGCAGAACGATCCCAACTCGGGTGGGTTCGTCCGCAACCTGACGAACGCACCGCAGCAGTTGCGAAATTTCGGCGCCATTCTCACACGGCCCTTCAGTGGTCAGAACAACGAGCAGGGCAACGCCCAGCAATACGCTTCCTTACCAGGGCAACAGGGGGGAACGCTCCCCGCGGACATGATGCTTAATCGCGAGGCGCTGCTCGCGCAGCTGATCTCGCTCACCGAGCAGGAACTGAGCCAGCTGTCGCCCGAACAACGGCACGACTACATTCAGAAGAACGTCTACCTGCGCATGCTCTACATGATGTCCGATCAGGAAGAGCGGTCGTTGCAGTATATTCCAGGGTTGGAGCCGGCGAACCAGGAATTCTGGCAACAGTTGTTCTGGGCATTGTCGAACTATTTCGATCAACAGTCCATTCCCGATGCACAGGCCCGCGCGTCGCAGACGGTCACCCAGTTACAGGCGGCGTCGCAGCGACTGCAGGAAGAAGCCAATCTCGAACTGCGGAACGTCAACTTCTGCAAAGAGATCAACAGCTTCGGAGACTATAAGAAGTTTCCCGATGACGACTATCTGCCGGGTGAGAAGGTGCTGATCTACGCGGAAGTCGCCAACTTCAAAAGCGAACTGACACCCGACGCCCGTTACAAGACTTTATTGAAAACGACCATTGAGTTTTACCGGGTGGGCGACAGCGGTGGACCGGTGGCGACGGAATCGATTCCGCCGAAAGAAGACTTCTGCCGCAGCTACCGCCGTGACTTCTTTAACGGGTACAGCCTCAATATTCCCGATAATCTGACGCCGGGGCAGTATTACATGCGACTCCGGCTCGAAGATCAGCTCAGCAACAAGTTCGCCACCGAGACGATCAAGTTCAACGTCCAGTAGCCGGCAACGGGCATCCGCTTTAAGTCACGAGTTCCTCGATGACAGCCGCGCCCGGTGGCAACAGCGGAATGCGACCGCCGGAGAGTTCTTCGAGGCGGGCATCGGGTTCGATTTCCAGGTTGTGATAGATCGTCGCGAGCAGGTCGGTGTAATGAATCGGCCGGTCGACGGCTTCACCTGCGATCTTATCGGTCTTGCCGAGAGCGAAGCCGACATTCATGCCGCCACCCGCCATCAGGGCGCAGTTGACGCGAGGCCAGTGATCGCGACCCGCATTGGCGTTGATCGTGGGGTTACGTCCGAACTCGCTGCAGACGACGACGGTCACATCTTTGTCGAGTCCCCGTTCATAGATGTCTTCAATCAAAGCCGAGATCCCCTGGTCAAAGAGGGGAAGGTGATTCTTCAGATGGTTGAAGTTATTGCCGTGCGTATCCCAGAAACCGTAAGCAACCGTCACGCAACGGACACCCGCTTCGACGAGTTGACGTGCCTGCAGCAGTTGATCATTCCACATCGGTGCCCCGTCACCCAGATGGCGTGAGCTCCCTTTGCCGTATCGCTCGCGCGTTTTGGGGTCGGCCGTTTCGACGTCGAGGGCGTTGACGAGTTTGCTCGAGGTCAGCACATCGAACGCCTTCTGGTAAGTCGAGTCCATCGCCGCGAGCGTTTCATCGGCATGTTCGCGCCGAATGCCATCGATCTGTTCGAGCAGCGCTTTGCGGGAACGGAATCGCTGTTCGTCGATGTACCGCAGTTTCATCCCGGCGAGGTCTTCACCATCCGCCCGCACGCCCCGCATCCCGGCCCCGAGCGAGCCCGCGCCTGGAATGTTGTACGGGCGATGTTGCATCGTGGGGAAGAGGTTGATGAACGGGGGGATGACGGGATCGACCGGGCCTTTCAGTTTGGCAATGACGGATCCGAAATTCGGCCGCGCGTCCCGCAGCGCGACATCACGCGGGTAACCGGTCAGATTCTGAAAGCTGCTATGCTCATCGCGCTGCCCGACGATGGAACGGAGGATCGCCATCTTGTCGGTGCAATTGGCCAGCCTGGGGAGAAGTTCGCACACCTGAATGTCCGGCACCGCGGAGTTGATCGGCGTGAATTCACCACGAATGCCATCGGGAGCGTCCGGTTTGAGGTCGACGGTGTCCTGATGCGGCAGGCCGCCGGTCAGATAAACCATGATGACCGATTTATGCATTCCCTGAGTATCAGGCGCCTGCGAGTTGATGCTGCTCTCGGCCTTCAGCAGTTGAGGCAGCGCGAGTCCGCCCATCGCGAGCGATCCGATCTGCAGAAAGGAGCGGCGAGTCACGCCGTCGCAATATTTGTGACCATTTCCGAAAATCGTCAGCATAAGGCAGGTCTTTATCAGGGAGGGATCAGTCCTGGTCGCGGGGAGCAGGCGGCGAGTCGACTGAACAAGAGGCAGGGGGGAGTGGCAGCGGACCGTTTCCCGGGAATGTCTGTTTGGAAGCGGATCGCGTCCGAAAGGGTGTTCCCCACCCACGAGGAGGTGGCGAAACTCATATCAATTGTTATTGATGTTCGTCCGTCGGTCAAGCAAATCTATACCAGGCGGGGGCTTATACCGATTGTTCCGGCACCGCGATCTCAGACGGTCGCCGAATTCAGGAATTGAATTCCCGCAACCATGGTCGCGGTACACTGGATCGCTTCCAGGACGGCTTCGTCTTTCACGCCGAGTTCCCGCACTTTCGCCAAGTGCCCGGTCACGCACGGTTTACACGCGTTAAGGTCGCTCAGCGCGATGTTGATCAGCTCGACGGTGGTTTCGTCGAGTGAGGTCGCCGAGAAGGTGTGGGCCCGCAGTCCCACCGGCAACCCTTCGAACAGGGCACTGCCGCTGATGTCGCGGAATTTGAAGAACGCGTTGTACATGCTGTTGGTCGCGGCCACCGCCAGCACTTCCTGAAGTTGTGTTTCGGTCGCGCCGAGCTGCTGAGCACGCTGGTCGAAGAATTCGATCCAGGGTTTGCAGCGGTAGAGCGAACTGACCGACAGACCGAGATACGCCTTGGTGAGCGGATCGATTTTGCCTTCTTTCAGCACGAACTTCTTGAAGTTCATGAAGAAGTCCTGGAGGAAGGCGGGAACGCGAGCATAGATGAGGAACGGTTCGGGAACGGCGTCCGTTTCCAGCATTTCCTTGATACGGTCATATGTCTGCGCCACTTTGTCCTGTGCTTCGGATTCCGGTAACGGCGTGATCGTCGTCATGTCGGCAATATTTCCAATCAATAAAGTCACAAAAAAAAAGACACACGGACAGCTGAAGAGAAGAGGAGCGGCTGCTCTGCAGGGCCATTATAGTCGACCTGCCGGTGAAGTCGAGGATGGGGAAGCTGGCACGAAAAAGCCCGCCGGGGGGGAGAGGATAGAAGAGATGGGGTGCCACTGCTAGCTTGCCTAGCAGTGCCGAGAGCGACGGTCAACCTCGATTCGCGTTTATCAGTCCTGAACCTGTGAGATGACCTATCTTCATCCCAACCAATTACGAGGCTCCGATTCAATAAAACCCGTTTCCAGTACTTTTCCATTGCACGGGAATGGAGTCCAATCTCGGCAGGGAGTCGTCTGATTGAGACCCGGGCTCAAGGAAATGGCGAGCACTCGACCACCTCCAGTCGATTGCTCGTTCGCATAAACCACGTCTGGCCGGGTTGTTGTGAATATATTCAATCGCTGCTTCAAACGTTTGTGTATTGGTGAGGTTTCTGTCGTAACCCGCCCCTTCCAGCCAGAAACGAAAAGCATTGATTCCTGGACGCTGCTGAATGGTGAGTTCGTCTAAAAGGGGATCATGCGACTCGGCGAGAATCTGTTTTACGCGGTAGGAAAATGGTCGTTTGATACCGCTTAAAAGGACTGAGATAGATCGACACTTCTCGTGCGGAAGCACCAATAAGTGCACGTGTTCTGGCATGAATACGTAAGCAATCAGGTCGTATCCGTGACGCGATGTGGCCTGATTGATGTGGTCGGCCAACAATCTGTTCCAGTCGTCGTTCACCAGGAGTGGACGACGACCCTGGCATGAGAACGTAAGTTCGTGTGCGTCTCGAGATTTTTCGAATCTACGAAGGGTCTTGCGGCGGGAGTAAGTCATAGGCTCTGATGCATGTCGAACACGGCACTGCTAGACGAGCTAGCAGTGGCACCCCATTTTTAATTAATGACTACCGAACAACCTACGGCCCGGTTTCTCCTTCCGGGGCCAGTTCCGTCTGATCGGGGCGGATCAGTTCGAAGTATTTCTGGATGGTCTGGCGTTGGCCGAGGGGGATCGGTTCGCTTTCGAGGACCGCTTCGGAGATCTTCTGGTACTTCTGATAGACTTCCCGTTCCGAACGGGAGGCGACTTCGCGGCCTTCGGGGGAGTTCGATGTTTCCGTCTCCGTGGGACCTTCACCCGACTGACCTTTGACTTCCTGGCGATGGCGGTTCGCGTCGATTTTGGTCTGTTCGCCGAAGAGATTGCCGCTGGTCTGCTTGCCCCAGTTGTTGGAGGGGCTGTCCGATTTCTTTTTGTTCATCCCTTCTGCGAGGGAATTCTTACTACCATCACAGCTTCCACTACAGCTACTGCTGCCGCATTTGGAGCAGGGACTGCCCTGGCTCGCCTTGCATTGGGATTTGCTCATGTTGAGCTTCGCCATCTGCATTGCCAGCAGACGACTGAGGTTGTCACGCAGAGCGTGTTTGCGAAGCTGGTTGGCCATCTCCTTGCTGCTTTTGCTGAACTGGCTGCTGTCGCCACTATCCATGGCCTCGGACATTTCGGAGGCGGTTTGTGAGAGCTGTCCCTGACCGGCATCCTGCATCTGCTTGGCCAGTTTCTTCATTTTCTCGGCGACTGCTTTGGCTTCCTTCCGCTCCATGTCGAGGTTTTCCAGTTTCTCGAATTCATCGGCGGCTCCTTTGAAGTCCTCCGCTTCGAGTTTCTGCGCGGCGGCTTTCATCTGATCGGCCGCCATGAGCGCGGCGCCCATCGCTTTCATCTGCGAGTTCACCGCTTCCGGATTGAATTCCGTCTGCTCCGCGGCGAGGGCTGCCTGCATTTCGGAAATGTTGGCGAGCGCTTCTTTCACATCGACTTCCGGCTGTTCGAGTTCTTCCGCCTGTTCATTCAGCTTTTCGATGAGCTCTTTCAGCTCTTCGGTCATCTCGTTTTCTTCGGCCCACTCTTCGAGCTCTTTGATATCCTTTTTCAGGTCACCCGCGACGGCCACCAGTCCGGGATTCGGTTCTGAAAGAGAAGCATTGACCTGCTGATCCTCGCCCGGAAAGAGCACGAAGAGTCCGACGACAGCCAGAAGGGCGAGCGCGTAGGGGAGCGAGTGCGGTGTTCGGAAGGGGACGACCTGGCGGGCATTGATGGTTTCAATTCGTTTGAGGGTGTCCGCCACCTGCAGTTGTTCGAGCGGCACCGCCTTGGTGTGTTGCGAGAACTCGAGGGCGGAGAGGGTGTGGTCTTTCAGCTTGTAGCAGCGGTCCACCGCGGCTGCGGAGGCCGTCCAGGGGAGAAAACGGAAGTACCCGACGAGAAATCCGAGTACGGGCCCCGCGATGATGGTTCCCCAGATAGCGTAGGGGGAGACCAACCCGGGTGAGAACCAGAGCGCGGCATACGCCACGATCGCGAACAGATTCGCGGCAATCATCCCGATGGCGGCGAGCTGAAAGCCGGATTGCAGGCGCTGGCGCTGGCGGACATTCTCTAATTTCTCAAGCAGGAGATTCTCCATGCTGTTTCTCCATGAAAGTCGAACGAGTCAATCTCGGGTGAGACCTCTTATCAGTTTACGGAATGGTACCGAATTAGCAAACAGTGTTTCACGAAGTCGTCCTGTTTCCCACGAACTGAGGGAAGAAGAGCGACAGGTCGATCCGGCGGAGTGCGACATCAACCAGGAACAGAACCAGCGCCGCCGCAAGCAGATACGGCCAGAGAGGGGTTGGGCGCCCCGTCGTGCGGGATTCATTCTCAAAGATTTCTTCCGCGGTGGGGTCGTATTTTCCGCCCGACATTTCCGCAAGTGACTTGAGTAGTTCCGTATTGGTCGGTTTCAGGCGGAGTTCGTCGGGGTAGCCGACGATCATGCCGCGCGACTGCTGGAACTGCACCTGGCCACCCTGTTTCTGCGTGAGCTCAAGATGGTAAGCCCCGGGTTTCAGCACATCGAAGCTGGTTTTGTATTTTCCGGGACCGATCTGATCGAGTTTGATGTTCTCTTTCTTCAGGAGCGGGTCGATCAGCGTGAGTTCGGTTTCGGCGTTGTTCAGGAACTGCCCGGCGAGATTGACGGCATCGAGTTCGAGCGTCGCCTGTTGATCTTCGCGGGTGAGCGCGACACTGACTCCTTTGGATTCGCTTTTCCGCATCGTGTTACGAATCAACTGTGCCCAGAACTTGCTGTAACCGGGCCAGCTGAGCCACTCGGCAGCCCAGCGGGAGTTCGCATCGGAGGTAAAAGCGACCGACATTCCGAGCCCATAACGCCACCAGACGAGTAACGGATCCCCGCTTTCCGTACTCAGGATCACTTCGGACGTCGCCTTGGGGCGCGTGACAACATACCCGAGCAGGAACGGGGCGGATTCCATATCAACATCATCCAGTACCGGAGTCGCGCGGATCTGTTGGGGAATAAACGGTTCTTCATTGATCGCTGATTTGCTGGCGGTCATGGTTTCCTTCGCAAAAATCTGCGGAATAGAAGCCGGGTCCGAGGAGAAGTAATACCGCCCCTTACCGATCTGCGCGATCTGCTCGAGCAACGACTGGTCCGCTCCGTCACCCACGCCGACAGTGGAGACCGTCATCCGCGCGGAGGCCATCGACTGGGTGATGCCAGCGAAGTCGCCAGGCGACGAGTGACCGTCGGTCAGCACGATGACATGTTTCAGTTTCGCGGCGACAGATTGCAGACCGTTGTACGCCATTTCCATCGCCGGGTACATCGAAGTCCCCCCACCCGATTCGATGGCGCGAATGTTCCCGATCAGCGTGGACTTTTCGGAGAGGGGCCTGATTTCACTGGCCCAGTAGGAACTTCCTTCGAACGCGATGACACCGATCTGGTCGCGCGGACCGAGCAGTTCCACCGCGCTGACGGCCGCTTCCTTCGCCAGCTCGATCTTCTGGCCCCCCATCGAGCCCGATTTATCGATGATCAGCACCATCGCCAGGCTCGGTTTTTCTTTCTCCTTTTCGAAGTCGCTCCGCACAGGCAGGACTTCTTCGACGACGGTCTTGTAATAACCGCCGAGACCGAAGGACTGGTCGCCCCCGAGCATGATCAGGCCTCCTCCCAGTTCCGATACGTAGGTGCGGATGATGTCCATCTTCCGCGTCGACAGGTCGGTTGCGGGAACGTTCGAGATCAGGATGGCTTCGTAGTTCTGCAGGTCGGAGAGCGTATCGGGAAGACCCTGCGGCGGACGGGTATCGACGCTGATCCCTTCCTCTTCGAGTGCCCAGGTCAGGAATTGCGCGTTGTCGGGCTGGCTGTCAACGAGGAGTACCCGGGGTTTACCGATCGCATAGATGAGTCCCGACGCCTGATTGTTATCGACGAAGGTATCCTGCTGCGGACGGATAGCGGCGGAGAATTCGGCCAGCCGCTCGCGGTCGACGGTCTGTCGGAAGCGGAAGCGATTCTCGCCCGCGGTGATCTTCTGTGTTTCTTCAACCACTTTATGCGGACCGCGGAACATCTGAATTTCGACTTCGTCATCGTGGTTGGAGTCGATGACGACTTCCACATAGAACGGTTCTCCCTGCGCGACCTGCGCCGGGACGATGACTTCCGACACCTGCACTTCCGGGTCTTCGCGACTGGGGAGCGGGACGGTGAAGATCGGAATTTCGGAATAGGCGGCGGTTTCGAGCGCCGAACCGGTGGTCTCGTTTCCTTCGGTCAACAGTACGATACGCGGCACGAAATGCGGAGGAATCGCCGCGCGGGCGGTTTCGATGGCGTGCGCAAGATTGGTTCCCTGGAGGGGATCCGGTGTGTCGGCCTCTTCTTCACCTGCCTGTTTCTCCGTAGTTGCATCAGTCCCGTCCGCATCATCTTCCGTTTCAGGAGCAAGGGACTCTTCACGCTCGCTCGCTTCTTGTTTGTCGACGAGTGGTGTGAGTTCTCCCTGCACGAGACCCGGTTCGCTGGCGAAGGCGACGTAGCGGACTTCATGGTCGCCGGGGACATCGGCGGCTTGCGCAACGAATGCTTTTGCCTTGGCCGCGGCTTCCTCTCCGACGCTGAGGCTTTGATCGACGGCAACGACTACGAAGAGTTCCTTCGTCGGCGTTAACAATGTTAATCCGGCGAGCGCAAAGATGAGTAACGTCACAATGAACGAACGGATGATGAGCGACAGCAACTTCTGCCGCCGCGCAAAATCGACCAGGCTGCGATAGAAGAAGACGACAAGCACCGGCAATCCCAACAGGAGGAGCAGCCAGAGTGGGTGCGTCAGTTCAAGTTGCAGGTCACTGTTCCACATGGTGCTGAAAGGTTTATCCGTAAGAGAAAAATCAAAGGTGACTCGCGGGGTGCGAACTCAGTCGATCCATCGTCGTTGATAGAGGTACCACTCCACGCAACTGAACAGGGTGGCGAAGAGGACGAGGTAAAACCAGAACGGGCTGAATGAAAAACCGGCCTGTTGCAACTGCTTCGTCGAGTCGGAAAGTTCAGGAGTGCGCAGATCGGATTCCCGGCGGTTCGACAGGTTGCACGCAATCTGAATTTGAGGAGCAGGGGAGGAGGATTTACTGGTTTCGGCGACCGGTTTATTTTCTTCGTCGACAGGCGATAACGTCCACAGGCCGACCTGATTGAGTGGCCCCAGCCAGAGGGTGTCGTTCTGGGCAATCAATTCTGTTTTGGATTCGTGCGGACCGGCGAGCATGATCGGGGTGACTTCCGTCTGCACCCGTTCAGATTGTGGATCTGTCTCCGAGTTCGAGTCTGCCTCCTTGGATTCCTCCGAGTTAGCGGTCAGTTTCTTATTCCCGTGCTCAGTCAGTTCGGCGACGTCGATTTTGCGCACGGCCCCGGTGGCGAGTGATTCCTGGAACGCGGCATCGGCGCCGCTGAACCAGTTGAGGGCGTTACTGATCAGAATCGGGAAGGCCGTTCGCAGGGGGAGGTCACCTTCGTCGAGACTGGCGTTGAGCACGACCACTTTCCGGGCGTCTGTTTCATGACTGAAGTAGATCGGAATCTCTTCCACGGAGGTCGCGAGGCGGGTGACTTCCATTTTCGGTTCGATCTGGCGTGCTTCCGAGAGCATTACGTTATCGAGTCGCACGTGCGCCATTAGTTTCGACTCCTTGTCCTGGCTCGCGATAAGCGGCGACGAAGCTTTTTCCCCAATCGTCCACAGGTCGGTGGAACCTTCGGGTTCGATCACCAGCACGTTCCCCGCCGGCAGGGCTTCGGGGGTCTGCCGATGAAAGACGAGGACACCATTTTCGGGAACGGTTTCCGGTTGTTGGGTGACGACTTCCAGCTCGACGAGCGGAATTGCGCTGAAAACTTTCTCCAGGTAACGATTTCCCGCGGAGACGAGGATCACTTTCTGCGGCTCCAGTTCGGAGAGAATCGCCACGGCTTCGTTGTCGCTCGCCAGCGCGTCTTCACTATTGATTGTCGCCGACAATACACCGCCGGTGGGGGATGTATATTCGAGTACTTTCGACCAGGATTGTGCCGGTTCCAGTTTCAGTGGGATGACGTCGACGATCTCGCCTTCAAGTTCCATCTCCAGGCGTGTCTCCGCGGGCTGCGCCGATTGATTGATGACTTCCACGAGGACTTCGTATCCCACCGGATCGGTGAGATTACGGCGAATCTGAAACTGGGTGATGCCAATATTCGCGGTGTCAGGTTTGCCGTAGAGCTGCGTCGAAACATGCTTCGCGGTAGAGACTTCGGAGAACTCGTCGAATCCTCCGTCGGTCAGAAGAACGATCTCTCCGTTCGGGTGACCTTCGATCAGACTGTTCGCCAGCGTGAGCGCTTCCCGGAAGACAGTCGGTTGATCGGTCGCTTCGATGTTGTCGACCGCCTGATGCAGCGTGCGGTGGTGGCCGGTTAAACCGGTGACGACTTCCGAGGTCGCGCCGACGGCAATCAGGGCCATGTCGTCACGACTGCGGAGCGTGCGGATCATATTATGGATATCGTCTTTGGCCGCGTCGAACCGGGAGCCGTCTTCGCTGTCATTCGCCTGCATGCTGGCCGAGCGGTCGAGCAGCACGACGAGTCGTCGTTTCTGATCCGTTTCCCAGAAGAAGAGCGGGTCGGTCAAGGCAAAGGCGAGCAGCGCCAGGAAGAGCAGTTGCAACAACAGGGACAGCAGGTGCCGCAATTGCTGCCAGATGGAACGCGGTTTTTTCTCTTCGTAGATCTGGTTCCAGAACATCGTCGTCGACACCGGCACACGCCGGAGCCGGATCTTCAGCAGGTAAAAGATCACGATCGGAATCGCGAGCAGAAACCAGAACAATGCTGCGGGGGATGTTAACGACATGGGATCCAGGGGTTAATTGTTTTGGAGACCACGAAATACACGAAACAACACGAAAAAGGCATGCATTCATCGAATGCGTACCGCCGGCATACTTACCTTTTTACGTTAAGAGTCGTCTTTGAACTGAAATCTGTTCAGAGAAACTCCCGTTATCCAATTGGAATGCGATTCTCTTACCGTGCCAACCTTTTCTGAAATTTCGTGTTGTTTCGTGTCTTTGTGGTTAAAAAGCTCAGTTACGAACGATGTTCGATTCTCTCAGCATGCGGAGGATGAGTTCGTCGAAGGGGACGTCGGCGGGGGAGACTGTGCAGCCCATACCGTATTGACGGCAGTAACGTTGGACTCGTTCCATGAATTCCGCGTACAACTTCTTGTATTGTTTCAATCCCCGCTCGGTGATGGTCACTTTGTTGACCTGGTTTGTTTCCATGTCGAGCAATTCGAGTTCACCACGCAGGGGGGGATCAGCCTCTTTGGCATCGAAGAGTTGCAGAACATGCGGTTCGTACTGATGGTGCCTTAGGATGTTTAGCCCCTCTTCAAATCCATGCGGATCGAAGAGATCGCTGATCACAATCACCACGCCACGACGCTGTTGTCGTTGCACGAAGGCTTTGACCATCGACGCGAGGCTGGTGTCGTGACCGGCCGGGTACAGGTTATCGAGGAAACGCATCAGCCCGAGGATCTGCGCTTTACCGCGCGTCAGCGGATAATCGGCGAGGATCCCGTCGGCAAACCCGATGACGGCGATCCGGTCGAGATTGGAGAGCGCCATATACCCGAGAGCCGCCGTCATCTGGCGGGCCAGATTGAATTTCGGCGGTCTCCCGAACCCCATACTGGGAGAGCAATCGAGCATCAGGTAGAGATGCAGGTCTTCCTCTTCCTGGAACCGCTTGAGCAGCAGTTCGTCGTGCCGCGCGTACAGAGACCAGTCGATATGCCGGAAGTCGTCGCCCGGGGTGTAGTCCCGGTGGTCGGCGAACTCGATCCCCGTACCGAGTTGGCGGGTGCGTTGCTGCGCCAGAAGCTGGCCGCGAAAAACACGCCGGGACACGATCGCGAGGTATTCGAGCTTTTTGAGAAAGTCGGTATCGAACAGGGGCATCGTCTGCGGGGCTCACCAGTAACGGGGGAAGTAACAGGGAGTAAGCGAACAGTCACCATCTTGACCTGGCGGTCAGGAAGCGACCATCGCTTTTTCTTTTCCGAGCGAGACGAGCATGTTGTCGATGACATCATCCGCCTTTACGTTTTCCGCTTGACCTTCGAAGTTCAGAATCATGCGGTGACGAAGCGTGGCATGCGCGACGGACTTGATGTCGTCGCGTGAGACGTGAAAGCGGCTGTCTAGAATCGCGCGAATCTTGGCGCCGAGAATGAGGGCCTGTGCTCCCCGCGGGCTGGAACCATATCGCACATAGCGGCGAACCATCTCCGTGGCGTACTCCTGATCGGGGTGGGTGGCGAGGACCAAGTTGATCGCGTATTGACGAACTTCGTCGGCAATCGGAATCTGCCGGGCGAGCGCCCGCATCTGCAGGATGCGATCGCCTGCGAGTACGGCCTCGGCGACGGGGGTGTTGACTTCGGTGGTCCGTTGCAGGATCTCGGCGATTTCCGCGGATGTGGGGAAGGGGACGAGCAGTTTCTGAAAGAAACGGTCGAGCTGCGCTTCCGGCAGGGGGTAGGTTCCTTCCATTTCGAGCGGGTTCTGTGTCGCCAGGACAAGGAAGGGTTGCGGCAGTTTGTGCGTCGTGCCCGCAACCGTCACCGAGTTCTCCTGCATCGATTCGAGCAGGGCCGACTGCGTTTTAGGTGTGGCCCGGTTAATTTCGTCAGCGAGGACGATGTTCGAGAAGACAGGCCCTTTCTGGAAATCGAATTGACGACGTCCATCGGGTGTTTCCATAACCACGTTCGTACCGATCAGGTCGGCCGGCATCAGGTCGGGAGTGAATTGCACGCGACTGAATTGCAGGTGCAGCGCATCGGCCAATGTCCGGACCAGTAATGTTTTTCCGAGGCCGGGGACCCCCTCCAGCAGGACATGGCCACCGGCGATCAGGGCCATGATGGTCCCTTCGACGATGTCTTCGTGTCCGACGATGACCTTGGAGACTTCCTGCATCAGACGGCTGAAGTCGCCGCGGAAGTCGTCGAGCTGTTGTCGGACTTCATCGGAAGGAGTTGGGAGGGACGCTGTCGATTCACTCATAGGGGCTTCTCCAGTTTGCATATCCAGTCTGCTTGTCCCGAAATCAATTTGCTGGAAATCAATTCCATCGAGGGGCGGGACAGGAGTGGTGGTCGTCGGGATGTTTCTGTCGGTTAACCCGGAACTCGAACGGGAAGTGGATGACTTCAGAATACCCGCAGAAAGGCATCGCTCGAAAGGGTGACAGAAACAGGAAAGACGGATAACGCGCAGCAATACGACAGCGAAGGCGAAACATTCGGGAACGTTTCAGGATGCTGTTAACTGACAGGGTCAACAGACGAGTAATAGCTGCACGACTGCCGCGCAGTGGAACGTTCTTCCGTTAAGAACATTCCGGATGAGTGAATGTGACGAGCAGTAGCGTTAAAAAGTTCCCGGACGGGGAAAATTGTTAAGGTCATCGTCGTCGGGAGAAGGGCGCTTGGAATGGAGACTCTGGTCATCGAAAGATGATTTCTGCACCAGAGACCGTCAGTGACACGGCTTCCCACACTGAAATCGACCGGCGCGAACAGAGCTTTCTCCTTTATGTCGTATGGGGGAGGGAGAGTCAATGTCACTGCTTTTTTCGCGAGTCACTTTTTGTCGAAGTTGTGTCAAAATTAGCAATCGCTGGTGGACAATTCTCAAGGGGAATCCGAGAATGAACGGGGCCCTCCCCAGTTCAGGCCTATGCCTGATGAATTCATATCCGCTGGGAATCAGATCGGAACCCGTGGACGGTTCTGGAGCACACTCGCGGAACACACATGCTCAACCAGATACACGGTTAAGAACGGTCCGCTTCAGCGGACGACGGTTCTGCTTTCGGGGGGCTTCACTCGAAGGTTCTTTCCCGGAACCGCCGTGATATTTCCCCATGCCGGGTTGCGGATCGTGATAGAATGGAGACTGCGGGAACGATTTCAGTCGTAAACGCGTCCTATGTCATATTGATGCGACTGTTTCCTGTGTCGGCTCTCGATTTCTGATCGCTCCACTCCTGCTCCCGCAATGAGATTCTCTGAACTACGAAAAGGACGGAACCCTGATGCCCGTTTTGAATCGCCTGATTCGTAAGTCGTTCTCCCGCCTGCCAGCTTTTTCTTCCTTCGTTTGCGTCACGGTCGCATTGTTGACCTTATCCCCGATTGTGGAACAATTCACTTCCAGTGGCAAGAGTGTTTTCGCGCAGGAAGACGGAGTGGAAGAGTCGGAACTCTCGGAAGAAGAGCAACGACAGGAGCTGATCCTGAAACGGTATCAGATGATCCTCGAAGGGAATCCGGCGAAGGGGACAGCGTTTGATCGCCTGTATTCGATGTATGTCGAGCAGGGGAAACTCGATCAGTTCGTCAACGCCTACCAGGACAAGGTCAAAGAGAATCCGGACGACGGGGCCGCCTGGAAAATTCTCGGAATGATTCAGGCGCAGCGGGGGGAAGAAGGCAAAGCGATCGATGCCTACGAAAAAGCGGAAGCCTTACTCACCGAAGATGCTTCCGTTTCGTATTACCTCGGACAGACGTATCTGCTGACGGGGCTGACTCAGCCGGCTATTGCAGCATTCGAACGCGCCGTCGAACGGGAGCCCGCTCCGAATGAATTGCTTGATGTTTATCAATCACTGGGGAAAGTCTATCAGCGAAATCAACAGCCGGAAAAAGCACTCGAAGTCTGGGAGCGTCTGGACGAAAAGTTTCCGAACAGCCAGCGCGTGCAGGAGCAGATTGCCATCACACTGGTTGAAGAGGCTGCTTACGAAGAGGCCCTTAAACGTTATCAGCAGATGGAAAAGGAAACGACCGACGACTACCGCCGCGTGAATTACGGAATGAAGGTCGCGGAGATGCAGTTGAAACTCGGGAAACGGGAAGACGCACTCGCCCAGTTTGAATCGCTGATGAGTAACCTCAATCCGACGAGTTGGCTGTACCGGCAGGTGCGCGACAACATCGAAGGGACCTTCCTCAAGAACGATGATGAAGCGGGACTGACGGCCTACTACAAGAAATGGCTCGAGAGCAACCCGCGCGATGTCGACGCGATGGCGCGGATGAGCGACGTGCTGTTCCAGCAGGATCGCGAGGACGAGTCGGAAGAGTTGTTGCGGAAAGCAATCGAACTCGCGCCATCCGATACCGATTTACGAAACCGGCTGATCACCCAGTTGATCCAGACACGCGACAACGACGCGGCGATCAAAGAATACGAGAAATTGAATGAAATCGAACCCGATAATCCCGAAACATTGCGGGATTGGGGATTGCTGATTGTGCTCGATCGGAAACGGGAAAAAGAAGAACGGCAGGCAGCGGCGGCGAAGGTCTGGAAGCAGTTGCTGGATGAACGCGGGGACGACCCGGTCATTGTTTCGCAGGTGGCGGACTGGTTTCGCGAAGCCGAGATGGAAGACGAAGCGATCGAACTCTACCAGAAAGCGATCGCACTTGCCCCCGACAACGCCCAGTATCGGGAATACCTCGGCGAGTACTACCATCGACTTGAACGCAAGGAAGAGGCTCTCGCTACCTGGAAAGAACTGATCGCCGGTGACAACCACACCACGCGCAACCTGATTCGCCTGGCGGAAGTGCTCCGAGGTTTCGGGTATTCCGAAGAAGGGCTCGCCTATATGAAAGAGGCGTGCGAAAACGATGTCGAGTATGCCGACCGGATCAATTACGCGCGGATGTTGATCGAGGAAGAAGATGTCGATGCCGCGCTCGATCAACTCGACAAGGCGATTCCCCTCGCGGAAAACGACGAAGAGCGGCACAACATCCTGCGCGAGCGAATCCAGGTATTCCAGGTTGCGGAGACACTCGGGGACAAGATCAGGGAACTGGAACAGGAGCTGACAGACCAGGCAAATCAGTCAGCGGATAAATGGGCGCGGCTGGCGCTCTTCCATGAGGCGAACGGAGCCATCGACAGTGCTTACGGTTCGATTCGCGAAGCGCTCGCGTTTGAAGAAGTGAATCTCTCTACGCTGAGTACGGCCGGTCGCATTGCGGAGACAGTCGGTGATCTCGCGGGGGCGATTGCGATTCAGAAGCGGATGCTGGAGATGGACCGGAAGGCGCGACCCGACTACCTCCGCGCCCTGTCGCAACTGGAACTCCAGATGGGGCATCCGGATGAGGCCGTGGAATACGCGGATCAACTGATCTCCACCTCGCCCGGAAGCGTGGACGGGTATCTCTTTTATTCGAATCTCTGTTTCGATCTCGGACGGGAGGAGGAGGGATTCAAAAGCCTGCGGAAGGCGGTGCGGCTCAACCCGAATGATCAGGATACGCTCTTTTCACTCGCGGCGGCGCTCGCAAAACATTATCGAACCGACGATGCCATCCAGCTCTACTGGAACGCCTTCGACAAAGCGGACGACCTGGACTCTCAGTTGCAGGTCGCCGGGCAGTTGTCGTCCCTGTATCAGCGAACCGGCAAGTTCGAGGAACTCATCGAGCGGCTCAAGTCGAAACAACGGGAACGCGAGGGACAACGCGAACTCAATATGGTGATCGCGTATGTCTATCGAAGTGCCAATAACTTCCAGCAGGCGCGACAGGTCCTCGAGGAAATGCTCGAGGCCGAAGCGCCCGATCCGATGATTCTGGAAGAATTGATCTCCGTTGCCGAATCGGAGAATGAACCGGAGAGCGCGCTCAAGTACATGGAGCAACTCGCGGAACTCGCGCCGAGCGAGCGGAACCAGAACCGGTTGCTCCAGATGAAAATGAAGTCAGGCGAAATCGATCAGGTCGATTGGGTTGTCTCCCAGATCATGGCGGGCGATCCGGGCGCGGATGAACTGATGAAGATGCTCGAGTCACTGGTGCAGCGTCAGCAATTCAGCGCCGCCCGCGAAGTGAATCGGAAAGCGATTTCCCGGTATCCGGACGACTGGGAGCTCAAGCTCATTGAGATTCTGCTGCTGCTCGAAGCGGATGACAGTGCCACCGCCAGGGAGAAAATGAAAGCCTTCGCGGAACTGGACCTGCCGGATCTGGATTACTCCTCCGGGCAGGAAAAACACATCGAACAGATGAAGCAGCGGTACGCCCAGAGTGGCAACGCGGGAGAATATCGGGACCATACATCGTACAGCCGGTTGAGTTTCGCCTCGCGTCAAAGGAACTTCTTCGATCAGCTCGCGCAGCAGTGGAAACAGAGTAGAAACCCGGCACCCAGATCAGCGATGATTTACACCGGAATATCTCAAACTTTCGGGCATTCGCACTCACCGCTCAGCCAGCAGTTTGGCTGCTATGGCAACATGCGGATGGCGGCTATCGCCGAGCTGTATTACAACGCGCGCCCTGAAGAGCGCGAGGGGATCATCAAAAAATGGGACGAGAAATGGAGCAAGGAACCCAACGACTTCCAGGCGATCTGGAATCGGCTCTGTCTCAGGGCGCTTAACGAAAAGCCGGAAGAGATCTTCAATTTTGCCGCACAGTATATCGATCGACCGGAGTATGAGTTTGCGACTGTCTGTACCAGCCAGATTTCGGCGATTTCGCCGATTGAAATGAACGAAACCCGGATCCTGGCTACGGACGCGTCGGGAAAAATTGAATTCGGATCACTCAACGGAAAGCCGAAGCCCGAACCGCTCAAACCCGTGTTGACCGACGAACAACTCGATGTCTTCCTCAAGGCGGTCGACAACCTGCAGACCCGCTCGCCCGGTTCGTCCTCCTACATGGAGCAGCAGGTCATCATGCAACTGCTCCGGCACGGCCGCCAGGATGAGGCCCAGCAGCGATACGAGAAGATGTACGCCTCGGCGTCGACACCGCAGGACATCTACGCGCTGATCAGCATGGAAGTTCGCAACCAGAATTATGACAAGGCGTTCAAACTGGTCGACCGCTACATGGAGAACCTGGAAAAGAGCGACGGGAACAGTGAATGGCTTCGCTTTTTTCCCAATATTTCTCGGATGTTACCGCAGTTGCAGTACGCCCTCTCCTCCGAACACCGGGAAGAGGATTTGATACATCTGTTCGAAACCGCGCTGAATATGTATGCCTCCGGTTCGTCGACCAGCCCGCCGCCTCAGATTCACATGCACGGCCAGTCGTCGAATCCGTTCGGTCAGATGAATGTTAGTTATCATATTCAGGTGATGGTGCAGATCAACAATATGACGCATCAGGAAATCCGCTATCCGATGCCCACCAGCCTGCTCAATACGGAAGCAATTCAGACCTTCTACAATTTCTACTTCCACGCGAGGTCGAATCCGGAGCGGCAGGCGATCTTCCAGGCGAAAATCGAAGAGCGCGCCGCAGACGCTCCCGAGGAACAACAGGCATTCTATCACATGCTGGCTTCGGCGTTTCACTGGTGGAACAACCAGCCGGAAGCAGCCGCAGTCGAACTTGCCGCCAGCATCGAGAGTCAGTCTGAGGCGAGTTTCGAAATGCGCCAGCAACTGATCAAGTTGTATGCTAGCCAGAATCAGTATGAGGCGGCGCTCGAGGAACTCGATCGCATTGAACCGGACAATCTCCGCGAACTGCAGAGCCGCGAATCGGCCGCGCTCGAGTTTGCCATGCAGGTCGGTCGCGAACAGCGCGCACGGGAGGCGGCGGAGCGTCTCTTCACGATGCGACTCGGCTTCAACGAACAGATGGAGCTGGCCAACCGGCTGAAATCGCTGGGGATGAACGAGATGGCGGCCGCGACGCTCAAACGCTCGCGTCAGTCGGCAGGCAACGACACCAACTCTCTGTATCAGTTGATGCAACGCTACGAAAGCGAAGACAAAGAGGTCGCCGCTGAAATCGCGATGCAAATCCTGCAGCACGCGCCCCAGCCCACCGGCAGGAATTCCAATATCGAATACTACCACCGGGAAGCGGCCCGCGTGCTGAACAGTGTGAACCGTCTCGGACCGCTCATCGAGGAGACAGAGGCGAAGCTGGAAGCCTCACCGAAATCTGTGGAGATCATGGAGCGGCTCGTCGTCTATCTCGATGCGGCCAATCAACGCAATCGGGTGCTCGAACTACAGGAGAAAATCCTCGAACTGAAACCGATGACGGCAGAAGAACTGGCGCGTCGCGCCGGTTCGCTTTCGGATTCGGGTCAATACGCGAAGAGTATTGAACTCTTCGAGAAACTGCTCGATCAGGATACCGAGGTGGCCGGGAATTATTTCTACAAACTGGGGCGCGCTTATTCCGAAACAGGTCAGTTGAAGCAACTGGTTGACAAGCTGGAGACGCTCGACCTTTCCAAGCTTCAGATGTATCACTTCAGCAATCTGTTTCAGCATTTCCGCGACAACAATCCGAACCAGAATAATCCCCATGTCGATCAGGCGATCCGCTTGTTCGAACTCTGTTGGAAACACTACGAGCATGATCGCCTCAGCCTGGTGAGCAATGTGGCCGGCTCATTGGGAAGCAATTCCGATGAGCTGTGGCAGGATCGTCGGATGAAAAAGTACCTGCAGGAAGTATTTCTGCCGCCTCCCAAAGAAGACCGTTCCCGGGCAGCCTCCGATATTCAACGGATCTCCTTCCAGTTCTTTGGCAGCGAGGGGAAAGTGACGACGTTGTACTCCATGCTGCTCGATTCTTTTGACAGTAAAGAAGAGATGTCAGAATTCCGCGAAAAGATCGCACCGGGGGTGGAAGAGCAGGAGAGATGGTCGCTCGGCAGATTGTTGCTGACCATGCTTGATATCAAACTGGCAAAGGAAAAGCTTACTTACGAGAGCGTGCTCGAAATGCTGCGGCAGCATCATCCGGAAATCCCGGAACAGGGCGAGCTGGCACTGGCTTATGTCTGTGAGGATTATCCCCGGTTTGAAAATGCCGCCATCGCCATTTACGAGCAGGTCATCGCCAGCCGCCAACAACCGAACGGAAGCAGTTTCCAGTTCCGCCCCGAAAGTCGGTTGCTGCAACTTTATCTGAAGCATGGCGAGCGGGAGAAAGGAGTCAACCTGCTGGTCGAGGAACTTAATCGACCGATCGAGAATAACTCCAACGCCGATTACCAGGCCTCGCGCGAAATTCGTCAGTTGAGTGATATCGCCGAGCAGTTCCGTGAATTGAATCTGCATTTCGAAGCGTGGCTGCTGAACCAGCGAATTCTCCTGGACACCGTCAAACTGGAACGAGCCAAGCGGTATCTCGGTTCGACTTTTGCTTCCCGGTTGAGCGATCAGCAGGCGGAACTGCTCAAGCTGATCGATGCCGATCAGGTTCGGGAAACGCTCAAGAGTGATTACGTCAACAAGGTCGCCGGGTCCGGCAGTCAACAGTTTCCGGTTCCCGCCGCGCAGATTCTCGATACGCGACTGGCGGATTCGGAAAGCATGGAAATCACGAACCCGTTCCTCGATCAGCTGCGCGGCCTCTTGCATCCGGCGGATGTTCCCGAGAAGGAGAACTCCGCAGCGAGAGAAATGTCTCCCGAGCAGCAGCAGGAACAGGTTGCGGCCGCGAAAAAACTGATCACGGTCTTCGATCAACACCTCCAGGAGCGCGCGGCAGAAAGTCCGGAGGACGCGGTCTGGAGTCTGGCGATCCTTACGCTGCATACGCTTGACGAGGAATTCACGGCCGACCCCGCGCAGGTCGAGCGGATCAACACCTTCCTGAACGAAGTCGTCCTGCCGAAGCCGGTGACTGCTGAGAAGGAGCAGGGGGAAGAAGAGAAACCCACGGCCACAGAGTTATCAACAGTGGAGCAGGTTACGCTCTTTGAAGAACAGCGGTTGAATCTGTTGTTCTCTTCGTGGTTGATCGCGCGGGAACTCTGGCGGCAGGAAGAGGAAGCCTCGCAGAAGCTCGGAGACCAGCTCTCCGAGTCGGTACTCAACGGCGTTCGTGGCGACTCCGCCCTGAGCGGCGTTCGTGCCTCGCGCCGCGTGAACTGGTTAATGGGACTCTTGCGCGATCGCGGTCGGGAGTACCTGCGCCGGGGAAACAAAGCGGCCGCCGCGAAAGACTGGCGCGAACTTCTCGAACTCCTGCTCAAACAGGAAGACGAAATCCATCTCACCGGCGTCGAAGGGACGGGGGTGAACAGCAGCAGCGGCTTCAAGGGGAATATTACGCTCTACCTCAATAACAACAGCACGTTGACGGCCAGCCAGGTCAAGGCACTCACCCGGAAAACGACTTCAAATCCGATCGCCCCTCCGACCGAAGTAGAAACAGACGAGCCGAAACCGATTTCGTTCCGTCGTCTGCAGAAGGTCCTCTCGCTCGCCAGCATGGTGGCGGAGGAAGGGATGCCGGAGCTTTCCCTCGAAGCCGTCAGTCGCGCGCTCGAACACGGTATCCCTCCGTACGCCGGTGAGGCGACGCTCTACGCCGGATCGCCCGGTTGGTCTGGACGCGAGCAGTTGGGGCGAATGTCGGAAAGCATGCTGTTCACCGAGCTTCTCGCGCTCGAAGAGCTGTGGCGGAAAAACGATGTCCCGCTTGAACGTATCTTCGATCTCTACGCGGAGATCGTCTTCCCGGAATCCGATCCCCAGGAACTGCGTGTGTGCGAACTCGTGCCGATGCGGATCTCGAATACGTCCGAGGTCGTGAACAGAAACTACAATCCCCTCAAAGTTGACTCGGCGTTTTCGCTGCAGCCGGAAGGACAGCATGAGGAACATGGGCACGCCCCTGTCAAAGCGACATCGCCCGCGGCTCAAAATGTAAAACCGGATTTCGTCGTGACGAACCTGGTGCAGGAGATGATGCTCCTCGCTCTCGAAGCCAACCAGCCGGAAAAGTTCACCGAGCTTCTGCGGACGCACGCCGAGGTCGAGCAGATTGAAATGCCAATTCAGTCGGCCCTGTTGGAACTCGCCCTGGTGCGGGAAGAGTTCGACAAAGTCGAGGACCAGTTGGCGACAGTCGCAGGCCTCTTCGATGAAAAACACGCCCCCGAGCAGATTGCGCGACTCTGTTCGGTCCTCGCGATATTGATCGAAGCGGACCGGATGTTCGAACAGGTGCTGCCGGTTTACGAAGCCGCCATCGGCAATGTCGACAATCAGTACTCCCCCGAACCCGCCTCGAGCGCGCTCGTCGTCCTGGGACTGCACCATGCACAGGAAACCGAGATCCCGGAATTGCTCGCTACGTTCGACAAACTGATCGGGCATCAGCCGCAGGCAGGGCAGAACCAGTACATCAAACCAACGACGCAGGTCTACCCCCAGAGCTATCAGGTGGATCCCAAAGTCGCTGTTCTGTACGAAACGATTCTCAAACACACCGACATCGACACCAGCGTCGAATGCCTGCGTCGGTATTATGACGCGTGTAACGGGCAACTGCAGGGGCTGGAAGGTCAGTTGACCCGGTTGTACTACAAGCTGAAACAGCTTCCCGCCGCCGAACGGTACGAGCTGCTGCATGGCTTCGTCTTCCCGGAGGAATCTCCTGGTCGACAGATTCGCCAGTACGCGGAATACATGCCTGCCGATTTTCCCCCCGGGCGTTTCATGAAGTCGGAAGACGAGAGCGAAACGGGTGGCGTCACCATCAACCGCAATCTGTCGAACGTCTTCGACACAACGCTGCTCCTGTGGAACACCGCGGAGGAAATCGGAAAGCAGGATGAACTGCTGGAAGAACTGAAACTGAAAAAGCCGGTGCAGAATGAACTCTCGGTCCTGCAGTATCTTCTGGAAGTGCAGGCCGAATCGAAAAACAAATCACAGCGTTTGAAGATGCTGACAGCAGAGGCCGAGCAGATGTTGATCGGTCAACGCCAGTCACTCACACCGGACATGATGGCGATTGGCGAAGACGCGATGAACGATCCCGAACTTCGCGAGGAAGCCAGCAATCTGATTGACGTCTTCAGTCGTTCGAGCCGGATTCGCAGTTACAGTTATCGGGAGAAAATCATCCGGTCGAATGCATTTCAGTGGCAGCTGCAGCGCCAGTCGCTGCCGGGCTATCAACAGTCGACCGCCACGGCGTTGCCGAACTGGGTGACGACGACGCAGTATCACTTCTGGCCGAAGCTCGAAGGGGCGTTCGACGCCGCCTGGTTTGGACAGAGCGAATATATCAAACATGAAAACAGCTCGGGCGACAGCCTGTTGCTCTTCAAATACCCGATCCAGGGTGACTTCGTCTTCTCGATGGAAAGCCTGAACGACCGCTGGTCCGAAGGACATATCACCTATGGCGGTTTGACCTATCAGCTCGAAATGCCCAGCCGGGGTGAAATCTGGGGAATGGGGCGCCAGGGATCGGCGATTATCGCCTATGACTCACTCGCGGTCGGAGAATTCAACGAGTTCAAACTCAAGGTGACGCCGGACAACGTCAGGATGTTCATGAACGACGTGGAGTTTTCCAGCGAAGACAATCCGCCCGAGTCCAGTCCGTGGATTGGGCTCTTCAGTGAGGACGCCGTCCGTTCCTACTTCCGTAATTTCAAACTGGAAGGGGATATCACCATTCCGGACGAAGTTGCGCTGGTCGGAGAGCAGGGCCTTCGCGGTTGGGTCGGTTCCTGGCTCAAGGAAGGGGTCGAAAATGTCGTCCCCCTTTACAAGCCACAGAATGCGAGTGATCAGTATGTCCCAGGTGGTACGGCCGCCTCCGAGTCCACTCCGTCTGAAATCTGGGTGAATCAGAAGGGAGTGCTTCTCGGAAGAAAGACGGACGGAAATCTGTCGCACCCGACGACACAAAGCTATCTCTACTACTATCGCCCCCTCCTCGATAAGGATGTCGTTCGCTGCGAGTTCTATTACGAGCGCGGCCAGGTGGAAGCACATCCCACTTTGGGGCGACTGGCCTTCCTGCTCGCGCCCGAAGGGGTGCAGTTGCACTGGATCATTCGCGAAGACGAACCTCACTGGAGTGGACTTACGCTCGACAACCGGGTCGCGCTGAAAGAGGACGAACAACTAGTCGAGCAGATCCCGCTGAAGGAAGGGGAATGGAATCAGTTGCAGCTGGAGTACCGCGACGGATCGGTCCATCTCACGCTGAACGACACGCCGATCGTCAAATTCGTCAATGAGCAGGCTGACATTCCGCACTTCGGTCTATTCCACTTCAAGGACCAGACGGAACTCCGGGTCCGCAACGTGGAACTGACCGGGGATTGGCCTGAATCGCTCACGGCCCGGGAGATCGTCGCGATGATGAACACCTTCGGAAACCGCGCCGTCCCTCTGAAATCAACGGACGAAACCGTGACTCCCGTGGCGTCGCTTGTTCCGGAGGAAATCGTGTACGACAGTGTCGACATGGTCCTCGAGAAAGGACGACTGCTGGATCCGGAATCGGCTTACGAGTATCTGCGGAACTGGGTCCTGCCGAACCAGGAACATCATACGTTCCGGTTGTATCCGTCCACGGTTGTCGTCGGCGAAACTGCAGAAGCCGCGGCTGGTGAGCCCGCGCCGATTCAGTATCTCGACGCCCCTGTCTTCGATCTACTGGAGAGGGCCAAAATGACGGGTAAGCTGGACGAACTGATCAACGAGGCGAAATCGCTGGCGATGGAAACACCGAATCAGAAAATCAGCCAGACCGGTTTTCTGATTCTCGCCGAACTCGCGAGTGGTCACACCGAGGCGGTTGATCAATTGTTGCCGCAGTTCCGTGAAGAGCTCAAACTGGTCACCGAGCCCCAGTTTTTCTGGAATCAATGGTCAGGGTTGGTCGTCTACAACGCGTTGAAAGAGGAGGGGGCGTACGCGGCGTCCCTCGAGCCCTTACGGGAGGCGATCGACGCTCCGGGTGGCCCGACAGGCCATAGCGACTTTGTCAGCATGCGGAATCCGCAGCCGTGGCGATCGGCCCGCGACTACCTCTTCAACGATGTCGCTCCCGCCAAAGAGAAGATGGAGAAAGAAGTCGTGCCGCGACCGTAACGCCAGCCATCAGGTTTACGCCGAACTGTTTCAACTAAGGGAAGCCCGGACAATCTCGTCTGCGAGTTGACTAAGTGGCTCAGCCACGGGCCGAATGATTTTTCGATTTGGAACTACGAAACACACGAAAATCGACGGGGCCAGGGTCTTCCGCAGCCAGCCAGCAATACAGCCAGTGTCACCTTTTTGTTGATAAAAGCCGCGCGAGATGATCTCCTTCTTTCTCGCCGTCGTCTGCTTCGCTCAGATGGAATGAGGCTGTGACGGTTTATCCCAGCGTCGCCACCTCGGCCTGCACCGGTCCGCCCGTGACGTGCACCTGGTTATCCTGATCGATATACACATTCACTTCGCTGCGGATGCCGAACTCCGGTAGATAGATCCCCGGTTCGATGGAGAAGCAGGTGCCCGGAAGCAAGTGTCGTTCTTCATGGGTTTCGAGGTCGTCCATGTTGGCGCCGTTGCCGTGCGTTTCCTGGCCGATGCTGTGGCCTGTCCGGTGGATGAAGTACTCGCCGTAACCGGCTTCGTCGATCACATCCCGCGCCCAGCGATCGACCTGCCAGCCCTGCACCCGCTTACCATCGGCGAAGTGGGAACGGATACCGTGGATCGCGGTATCACGGGCCTTCGCCACGATGTTGAAAATATCGTTATACTGCTGCGGAGAGGTCGGGCCGACGTAGGCGACGCGCGTCAGGTCGCTGTATACGCCGCGCGGTTTGTCCATCTTCGCCCACAGATCCAGCAGCACAAAGGCATCCCGGCCGATGAGGGTCTGCTTCCCCTGGCCGGTTTCGTAATGCGGGTTGCCGCTGTTCTCGTTGACGGCGACGATCGGCGGATGATACGTCGCCATCCCGTTCTTCGCGAAGTGATCCATGATGAGGTCGGAGACTTCCTGTTCTTCGACATGTTCTCCCTGTTTGGCGGCGCTGTGAATGAAATCCCACGCGAGGTCAAACGCGGCGGTCGTGTACTTCTCCGCTTCGAGGTGCAGTTGCCATTCCTCTTCGCTCCAGCTTGCTTCGAAGAGCTGAATCAGGTCGCCCGAGGAAATGACGTCGGCGCCGAAGGACCGGATCAGTTCAATCGTTCCCGCATCCACGCGCGAGATATACGGATTCGAGGCCTTTGGCGCGTACTCCATCGCGATGGTCCTGCAGTCCCCGAGCATCGTCTGCAGATGCTGCTCGAGTTCCTGCCAGGGAAGATAGACGCGTTTTTCCCCGGGAAGGTGATCGAGTACTCCCTGTTCGATCTTGTGCACCAGCTTGATCGGTTCGCCCTGTTGCGGGATGAAGTAGAAGAACCGGCGGGAGCTGACTTCATCCTCCGGCAGATCAAGTACCCGCCGCGCGAGCAGGTTACTCCCCCGGAAATCATAGAGCAACCAACCGGGCACATTCTGATCGGCGAGCGCTGCCTGGATCTGATCGAGCTGAAACATGGTGTCCTCCTGTTGCTGAATTATGAAAAGGCCGCAGCGACGAAAAGGGTGGCCCAGACAATCTCGTCAGAGTTGTCTGGGTGCCGAAGGCACACAAAGGTGTCAAATGTAAGTGACGTGAAGGTCGAGCGACTCTGCTATTGAATCGCATTCGCAGCCTCTGTGGTGCTGACGCAACCCAGACAACACTTCGTGATTGTCTGGGCCACCCATTCATGCGATTGTCTGCGCTATCCCGCTGAATTTCCAATCAAACTGATCAAAAATAAAACGAGCGACCATCATGGGGCCGCTCGTTTTATTTTTTACTTGTCTCCGCTCAACTACGGGGTCGGCGGGGGAGGGGGTGTACTGGCGGTGAAGTAGGCGGAAAGCTGCGAGACTTCGCCCGCCGGTTTCCACGCGTCCATCCCGGGTGACCAGACATGGGTCGTCTTGTCGAGTTGACCCGCCTGGATGGCGCCGGCGAGTTGATCGAGACCAACCGGGCCCTGTTGTTTACCATTGGCGAAGATGTGCCACTGGGTTCCGGGGGGAGGAGGGGGAGGCGCGACGCCGAAGCCGGGCTGATTCGCCATGCGGTTGGCCATCGCGAAGCCCATCCCGAGTCCCATCCCTTCCGCGGCGCCGCCACCGGAGGGATTCTCGGCTGCGGCGGTCATCGCTTTACCCATCTGGTATTGCTGGAAGGTATTCATGTCGCCGATCACGCCCATGCTCGATCGGGTGTCGAGTGCTTTCTCGACTTCTTCCGGCAGGGAAATGTTGACGATGATCAACTGCGGAATGGCAAGACCGTATTCGTCGTCGATCTGTTCGGCGATTTTCTGACGCAATGAATCGGACAGGCTGCGGTAGTTCGACGCCAGATCCAGTGCCGCGATCTGTTCTTTTCCGAGCAAGTCGGCCATCGTCGAGACGATCATCGACCGCATAAGTTCGGTGATCTCGTCCGTCTGTAATTCCTGATCGGTGCCGACAAGTTCTTTGAGCAGCGCCTTGGGATCGGTCGCCTTGAGGGCGTAAGTCCCGAAAGCCCGCAGGCGAATGGGTCCGAAGTCAGGATCACGCAGCATGATTGGATTAGGTGTCCCCCATTTGAGGTCGGTCACCTGGCGGGTGCTGACGAAATAGACCTCCGAACGGAAGGGGCTGTTGAAACCGTATTTCCACCCCTGCAGCGTGCTCAGGATCGGCAGGTTGTCGGCGGTCAGCGTGTAGCTGCCGGGCTCGAAGACATCGGCGATCTGACCGCGATGGACAAAGACCGCCATCTGGCCGGGCCGGACGATAAGCTGCGCACCGTTTTTGATTTCGTTGTGATAGCGGGGAAATCGCCAGACGAGCGTGTGCCGCGAGTCGTCCAGCCATTCGATAATATCAATCAGTTCATTAGAGAGCTTTTCGAATAATCCCATCGGGGGAGGCTCCTTTCGCGGCAAAACAGGGGGGACTGTCAGGGTCGAAGTTTCCGGGGACTGGCGATCGGCGGAAAAATCCCTAATTCGAATTTAAACTGGATCGGGTCCGGCAGTGAGAACGAAGAAAACATCGGGAGAGATCACAGGAAAACCGCTTTTAATTGAGGATAACCTCTTCTCAGGCAGACAGATAGTGACAGCCGGGCAAAAAGAAAGCACCCGGGCGGGGGCCCCGGGTTTCCGGATCGGACCTATCCGAGCCCGAATCGACGGTACGATCCTGCGAAAACAGTCCCGTGGAGAGAATGAACGCTCGAAATTCCCGCTGAGCTCTTCTAAAATGAACCTCGAAGCCGGAACTGTCTCTCTCCTGATACGGACCGCTCGACTTACGGGCCGGTCCACTAATGGACTGTCCACTGCGAAGAGGCTCCAGCCAGCACTCCCCGAGGGGAAGCTCGCGGGAAGGACCTCAACAAACCGGGGGCTTCCAAGCGACCAACGGTCAAGCGACTGCCTGTTTGTGCAGGTTTGGCCGGTTTTGTTCTGTAATCAGGGCTGATTTCCCGGAATCTCCGGCCGGGACCGGTCGGCAGATTCGTCTCGGCAGTCAAATTTTGCTACCGTGCTTCGCGCTTGTTCCGAATACTCCCCTCCCGGAATTCTCGCCAGTCAGAATTCTCGATGGGATTCATCGATACAACGGATGCGAACGAATCGAGGGCTGGGTACCAGCCGCGAACAAAAAAACAATTTTCTTCAGTCAACGTCCGACTCGTTTTTGTGAGGATAGTCTAGTGGCATCAGTCAACACTGAAACCGATACACAAACCATCAATGGTGCGGAGATTCTGGTAGAGGCGCTCAAACATCAGGGCGTCAAACTGGTATTCGCCTACCCGGGTGGTGCGAGTATGCCGCTGCACCAGGCGCTGCGTGCCGCCCGCAATGACATCCGGACGATCCTCCCCCGCCACGAGCAGGGAGGCGGTTTCGCCGCTCAGGGCGTTTCCCGTACCTCCGAAGACGTCGGCGTCTGCATG
>PABD01000228.1 GCA_002702685.1 Planctomyces sp. | reverse complement strand
GTCAAACACGCCCACTGCTCGGTGCTCGTAGCTCGACAACTGAGCAAACACACGACGGAATCGAGTGACAAAACGATTGATGGCGCCAGGTTACAGGTATTGCTGGCTTTCGACAATTCCGTGGGGTCAGACAACGCGGTGCAGACGCTTGAATCTCTGCCCATCGGTGAGTCAGCCGACATCGTGGTGGTCACGGTGATGACTGTTGTTAAATACTATCGTGTGGACATCATGGAACGGATGGACGAGTTCTGGCAGAATAGAAAACTGGAGGCCGAAACGGCGCTGGCCGCCACTTCCAAGCGGCTGAAGCAGACGATTCCGAATGTTTCAACTCAACTGGTTGAAGGCGAATCTGTCAGCGGGACCGTTCTCGACAAGGCGAAAGAGTTGGATGCGGATCTCATTATAATGGGTCACAAAGGAAAGAGCGCCATCGATCGCTTTTTGCTGGGGAGCGTCTCGAACGATGTGGTTCACCATGCTCCCTGTTCGGTATTGATTGTTCGCTGAGCGAGTGTGAAAGCCTGACGATCCGGAAGAACAGCGTGATCGTTGTGATGTTCACGATTATCGCGGAGCGATGACAATTCGAGCTATAACTTGGAAGTATGGCGAAGGATTGGCAGCCAGCCATAGATACGAGATATTTCATCAGGCATTAATGGATTTGCAATGAGATTGTATCTATCCTTCCCCCTTCTGATCGACCTGTTCGGCGCTGATTTGTGAGGCCAATGGCTCGCACAGTTCATCGACAGCCTGCTTTGCCGCGCCCAGAAACGGTAAGAGCACCAAATCGCTACCGGCGTCTTTTAATCTCGTGGCATCATGCTCATTGTGGGCGGTCGTGGCGATCCGACCGGAACATTCATGGCGTGCTATTACCTGCAACAAGGTCAGATTGACCGTGACTTCGGGCATGGAACTGACCACCAACTGGGCGTTCGACAGGGGTAATGTCGATGCAAACTCCGGATCTTCAGCGTCACCGTAGACTACCGCCCGGCCGGCCTGCCGCAGACGATGGACTACGTCCGGATCAAAATCGACCCCCAGCACGTTTCGACCGCGTTTCTCCAACTCCTGCGCTATATGATTTCCATACCGGCCGAGTCCAAAGACGATCACATCGAATTTTTGCTGCGGCTCCGCAGTCGATTCAATCGCCACTTCGCGAAATGGTTTCTTTCGTTCGAACCAGGACAACGCGGGGGCGATCCTCTCGTAAAATGGGTGCGAGTAGAGAATAAGATATGTCGAGAGCGTGATCGTCGACAGTCCTACGAGAGTTACCAGGGCCACCGCGTCGCCATCGATGTGACCAAGGCTCATGCCGAGCGCCGCGAGCATCAGCGAAAATTCGCTAATTTGCGCTACGGTCAATCCGGCGAGGAAACCTGTTCGTTTCCGATAACCCATTGCCCCCATGATGACCATCACGATTAGCGGGTTGCCGACGAGTACAAATACAGATAGCACCAGAGCGGGAAACATCTGCGATCCAAGTACGCCTAATTTAAGATGGGCTCCCAGGTCGACGAAGAAGAACAGCAAGAGGAAGTCCCGCAGCCCGACCAGCCGCGATCCTATTGCTTCGCGGTGCGGCATTGAGGCGAGCGACACTCCCGCCAGAAACGCCCCGACTTCTTTGCTGAAACCCAATACATCCCCAATTGCCGCCAGAGCCACGGCCCAGGCGATGGCCATCGCTGTCAGCAATTCTGCCGAACGGGCAGCGCGGCGAAAGAGCGGCGGAATCACAAACCACATCAGCAGTCCCACGACGAGCAGCAGGCAGGCTCCTTTTACCGCGATCAGCAAAATCTCCTGTGTCCATTCGCCGCTACGCCGGCCAGCTCCGAACGCGGACAACGCGATCATGACCAGGACAACGACTAAATCCTGAACAATGAGAAATCCCACGGCGATGCGGCCATGCAGCGAGTCGATCTCTCGTTTGTCGGAGAGCAGTTTGACGATGATGATCGTACTGGAGAAAGTGAGAGCAACCGCCACGTAGATTGAAGTCAGATGCGGCATCCCCAGGAAGAGACAAATGACGTAGCCCAATACGGAAGTGAACAGCACCTGCCCCATGCCCGTCGCCAAAGAAACCGATCCCGTCGTTCGAATCACATGGAGGTCCAGCTTCAGTCCGACCGTAAATAACAGGAGGGCGATACCAGTTTTGGCCAACAGGTCAATCTCGCTACCGATTGAAACCCACTGAAATCCTGCCGGACCGACCACAATACCGACGGCAATGAATGCCACAATCAGCGGCTGTTTGAGCGAGTGGGCGACAAAGCCCAAAATCCCGGCCGTCATCAGCACCAGGGCAAATTCGTAGAAGACGTTGTCGAGATCCACTGGTTCTTCCCCCGATTTCAGGCAAGCTCTACCGGCGACACAAACCCTTCCGGTTTCACAGTCAGAACTGAGCAATCCACCTCATCGAGGATTTTCTCGGCGGTGTTTCCAATAAAAAAGCCAGGGATACCGAGGCGGCAGACGGTTCCCATTACCAGCAAGTCTATGTTTTGTGCTTTCGTAAACTGAGGAATCACCTTATCCGCGTCACCCTCAATGAGGTGAACCCGCGCTGCGCCATCGGTATGTTCGGCAAGAAGCGAATCCAGCGACTTTCGATGTCTCAATTCCTCGTCATAGGCGTAGCTACGGATTTCTGATTCGACGAATCCGCCGTGCCCCCGCATCAGACTTTCGTACATCAGTGTCCAGGCATGGATCACGTGTAATTCTGCCTTGTCGTGTGCCGCCAATGAGGAAGCAAGTTGCAGAATCGTCGCATTCAGTGAGTCGCGCGTCTTGTCCTCCGGATCTGGATCGACAGCGGCTAAAATCCGTGGGAATCGTTTCGTGCGGGTCGGCTTCATCACCAACACGGGGCACGGGCATTTTCGCATCAGGTGCAGCGACGTGCTGCCGAAGAGTCGTTCCTTCAACCCTCCTTTACCTTCCGCGGTCATAATTACCAGATCTCGTTTGTTCGCGATTACCTCACGGATGACTTCCAGAAAAGGTGTTCCGATGAGCACTTTCGTCGAGACCCGAATGCCGTCCTGTCTTAAAGCCGCAACGAACTCCTTGAGACGCGACTGGTACTCTTTGACCGCGAGTTCCTGCAGGTCGAGCGCTGTGCCACCCAGATCCATCTGCCGCCATTGTTTCGGCATGTCCCTGACCACTTGCACCACGGTCAGGCGAGCCCGATTGTTTTTGGCCAGTGCCGCCGCGCGGTCAAGCGTGGCACGTCCGCATTCGTAGATCAACAGGATATTCTTGAATCGCTTCATCGATCGGGCTTCCTTGTTTGTGCTGGATAAAATAAGACCTCACTGCACCGGTGACACCAGTCTGTCGGCTTCACGGCCGGGGCCCATCGGGGGCGTCCTTCGAAGACTGTAACGCCCATCAGATCGACTTCACGCTGCTTGGCAGACAGGTCAATGTGGCTTTCCGGTCCTTCTTCTCCTTCCGCCGCCGCCGATCCGACCCGATTGATTGTACGGGGAGACCGCTGGCTGGTTATTCAGGCTCCACACGGTGCGTATTCAGTATCATGTGGCATTCGATACACGATCGTTCGAGACGCAGGACAGCTTCTTTGGCGTTGTCGGATTCCTCTTGAGCGGCCGCAACGATAAGGTCATCCACCGCCTGATGAAAATCCGCGCCAGACTTGTCATAAGTTTCGCTGGCGAGATATTCATCGATCGTCTCTCCATAGCGTTCCATTCGCAATGCTTCGGAATGCACTTCCTTCAGGTTCCCCGCAACCATCGCATCCAGAATGTCATGCATTGCCGCGGACTTGCGATGCATCAACTGACTCTTCACCCCAGCTCGACTTGGGTTGTGGTCGATTTCGGTGGCGATATGCCATATCGACTGGATCCCCCACAGCAGGAACGCTCCCACGGCGGCACTGGTCAGAATAATCGTGATCCAGGAACGCTCTTCGGATTTCATCGGCTACTCCATGTCATCAAAAGGCATTGGCATTACTGTGACACCCTGCGACGTTCGGTCCATTGCCGACGCAGCATTTTTTCAAGTCCCACGATTACATAGGCTGCGACACCTGTCAGTAAAATGCGCCACCAGGCATCCCAACCTATCGGTGACGTGTGAAACAGGTAGTTCATCAGCGGCAAGTAGGTAAACGCGAGCTGCAGGGTGACCATGGTTACAACACCGACTACAATCCACGGATTGGTGAACAGCCCCAAAGCAAACATCGATTTGGTCAGCGAGCGGCAGTTGAACAGGTAGAACAGCTCGACCATGATGAATACGTTGACGGCGACCGTCCGCGCGGCTGCGTCACTGAAGCCCTGGTCGAGGGCCCATTCAAATGATCCGAAGGCCCCGACGAGCATGATGATGGCTACGATGCCGATCCGCAGGATCAGCTTCCCATCAAGAATCGGAGTCTTGGGATCGCGGGGCGGGCGGCGCATGATGTCCGGTTCTTTCGGTTCGAACGCCAGCATCAAGCCCAGAAAAACTGCGGTGGTCATGTTGATCCACAGGATTTGGATTGGCAGCAATGGCAGTGTCACGCCGGCGAAGATCGCCGCCAGGATCACCAGCCCTTCACCCAAGTTCGTGGGGAGTGTCCAGACGATAAATTTGGTCAGGTTGTCGAACACGCCGCGGCCTTCTTCCACGGCGGCTTCGATCGTGGCGAAGTTGTCGTCGGTCAAAATCATATCGGCCGCTTCCTTGGCGACTTCGGTACCGCCGACACCCATCGCCACTCCAATGTCGGACTGCTTGAGTGCCGGTGCGTCATTCACTCCATCGCCGGTCATGGCGACAACTTGTCCATTGGCCTGCAGCGCCCTCACGAGGCGAAGTTTTTGCTCAGGTGTAGCACGTGCGAATATGCTGACTTGCTCAACGATGTCAATCAGTTCCTGGTCGCTTTTTTCTGCCAGCTCGTGACTGGTTAACACTGTCGTTGATTGTCCCGTCTCAGCGGTGGTTCCGTCCAAGCTGAGTTTTTCGGCAATGGCACGGGCCGTTACTGGATGGTCGCCCGTAATCATCTTGATACGGATGCCCGCGCTTTGGCACGCCCGTACTGCATCAATCGCCTCCGGCCGTGGCGGATCGATCATGCCTTGCAGACCCAGGAACGTGAGATTAGCGATGTCGTCATGTCCGATGGCCGTTGATCCGGTAGGCATTTCGCCCCGCGCAATAGCCAACACGCGCAGCCCCTGCGAGGCCATTTCTTCGAGTTGCCTGTGGATCGGGGCTGAATCCAGCGCCATCGGTTGACCGCTTGCGTCAAGTGCCGAATTGCATTTGGATAACACAACCTCAATAGAACCTTTCACGTAGACTTGTCGTGAATTATCTTTCGTGTCATCGTGGAGAGTCGCCATGTATTGATGCTGCGATTCGAACGGGATCGAATCGAGTCGCGGCAACTGCTGGTGAATATGCGGTTCATCGAATCCAGCCTTTCGAGCAGCCGCGAGAAGAGCCCCTTCCGTGGGATCGCCGCTGACATCCCAGCGGCCGTCCTTCTCCATCAGTGTGGAATCGTTGCACAACAACCCTGCGAGAAGACACTCACGAGCCGCGACATTTTCAGCGAAATCGGCCCCGACGTCGGATTCGATCTCGCCTTCGGTACCGTAGCCGCTCCCGGTCAACGCAAATTTCTGTCCCCCGGCATAGACTTCTCGAACTGTCATCTGGTTGACTGTCAGGGTACCCGTCTTGTCCGAGCAGATGGTCGTCGTGCTGCCGAGTGTTTCGACGGCGGGCAGCTTGCGTATAATGGCTCTCCGCCGTGCCATACGAGAGACACCGATAGCCAAGGTGATTGTCACAGCGGCTGGCAATCCCTCCGGTATCGCGCCGACCGACAATGCAACAGCAGCCATGAACATGTCAAAGGCCGACTGTCCCCGTATCACACCGACTGTAAAGGTCAGAGCCGCTAAGGCCAGGATTACAACCAGCAGCAACCGGCTGAAGGCAGCGATCTTGCGCGTCAGTGGCGTTTCCAAAACGTCCGCCATTGAGACCAACGTGCTGATCCTCCCGACCTCGGTCTGTGACCCAGTGGCAAAGACAACCCCTCGTCCTTGCCCATAAGTCACGAGCGTCGAGGAAAACGCCACGTTGTTCCTATCGGCGAGGGGGGTTTCAGCGGGCAGAGTGTCAGTCCCTTTTTGCACAGACACCGATTCGCCAGTCAGCGCCGATTCATCGACCTGCAGATCGCGGCAGCGAATGAGGCGCAGGTCTGCCGGCACTTTGTCGCCGGACTGCAGCAAGACAATGTCTCCGGGGACGAGATCGACCGAGGGAATATTTCGGACCTCGCCGCTTCGCAGCACGCGCGCTTGCGTGACCGTCATCTTCGCAAGTGCTTCCAACGCTTTAGTCGCTTTGGATTCCTGCAGGAACCCAATAATGGCATTGACCAGGACTACCGCCAAAATGACTCCTGCGTCGATCCATTCACGCAGTGCTGCGGTAACTCCAGACGCGACGAGCAGGATATAGATCAGGGGTTGATGGAACTGCAGCAGGAATGTGATCAGCGGCCCATGCCCCACTTGCGTTGGCAGTGTGTTCGGGCCAAACCGCTCCTGACGCGATTGGATATCAAACAGGTCCAACCCCTTGTCCGCATCACTCTCGAGCAGCGATATTGCTTCGTCTGCATCAACCTGATGCAGATGTAACTCCAACAGACTTTCCATAACTTTTTTTGAGCTCCGTAATGTCGTCGGCGATTTGACTGCGATCATTCACGCAAAGTTGCGGCTAGGTTCATCCTCGTTTTTCCACTGTCGCCTGAAGCCTACCGGGGATTGACCATAATTCCTCTCCTCTTGCTCCCAAACGCAAACAACGTGAAACTGTTTTTTGATGAGCAAAGAACTCACCCCGCTCCTTTCACATCAGACTGGCGACACGAATCCTGGAGGCTTCACGGCAAGCAACGAACAGGGGATTTGTGGCAACAGGCGCTCCGCCGTGTTTCCTGTGATGAAACCCGAAATCCCGGTACGCCCCACCGTGCCCATAACGAGTAAGTCAATCGCGTGTTGCTCGACGCAGTTCATGATGGCGAGGTCGGGTGGTTCGGTTACAAAATGCAACTTGGCAGGTGGGCACACGTCTGCCGCGGCCAGTTGCGCGTGTATGTGCCTCTCCGCTTCGTCACGGTAGGCTTGCGTTCGCTTCGCGGAGATCGTCGCCGGAAACATATAATTGAATTCAGGATAATCGGCTGCATGAATCACGTGGAGTTGAGCATTCTGGAGCCTGGCCATGGAGCAGCCCAGCTCCATCGCCAAGTCACCAACCGGCCGTAAGTCGTGAGCAACGAGTATCGACATGGTCTTGCGTTCAGATTGTGGCTGTGTAATCCAGACGGGACAGGGGCAGTTTCGCAGCAACTTGGTACCGGTGCTCCCCATGAGAAACCCCTGCCACGCGCCGCGGTGACGCGTACCGGCTACGATAAGATCGTGCTCATTCTGTACGACTTGCCGTATCAGTTCGATCCAACTCTTGCCAAATCGCACCTCCGCGTCGGCGCTCACCCCTTCCGCTTCTGCCTGCGCGACCAACCCGCTCAGAATCTCACGGGGTTCGTTGAAAACTACCGAATTCCCCCCATCAGAATCCTCCAGCATTCGTCGCGTCGACTCAGAAACATCAACCGCGTAGAAAAAAGTCAGCTGAGCGGTGTTTTGCTTCGCCAGCCATAGCGCTCGCTCGACGGCCTCGACGCTGGGAGGGAGCAGTTCGCGTGAGACAAAGCGATCCCCATGTGACAAATCTACGCCAACGAGGATGTTCTTAAATCGTCGCATCCGTGAATCCTCCATACCTGTGTTTACATCATTATCTGGTGGGATGCATTTGCTTTGATTGTGTCGATGAGATCTGAACAAGACTCGATTGCCGCTCAGCCGTTCTCCAGCAGCCAATGCACTGCTGCCCGTGACAACTCAGCCGCATTGCCGAGACTGAGTTTGCGTTTGATGTTGTCCCGGTGCGTGTCGATGGTGTGAGAACTCAGGAATAGCCGCTCGGCGATCGTGCCGCTGGAGAGCCCCTCACCAATCATGCGGAATATTTCGAGTTCGCGGTCGGTCAGTCTCTCGATCGGGGTCTTCGTAGCGTCTACGTTTCCCAAAGTCTGATTGATCAACCGGCGGCTGACATCTGCACTAACGAAGCGTTCGCCACGGAGCACGGTACGCATAGCATCGATCACGTGCTCGTTCGATTCCTGTTTGTTCAAGTAGCCAAGTGCTCCGGAACGCAGGGCGCGCTCCGCATAAAGCGACTCCTGAAACCCGGATACGACGAGCGTCTTGGTCAGCGGATGACGCCGCTTGATATGCTTGACCAGTTCGATGCCGTGACCACTTTTGAGAGCGATGTCAACAAGGACCAGATCGGGACTCGTTTGACTGATGAGGGTGATCGCTTCGTCTTCGGTTGCGGCCTCGCCGCAGACTTCCATATCCGGCTGCAAGGCGATGCGCGTTGCCAGGGCTTCTCGGACCAGGGGATGGTCATCAACGATCAGGACTCTTGCCGGTACCTTGGGCGTGGACATGGTCAGTTCCCCTTGACTGTTTTTTCAGAAACGAGACATCTGATTGAAGTTCCGCCCGCCGGACCTGCTTCGATATGAAATGTTCCCCCAATTACTCCGCACCGATACTGCATTGTCCGCAATCCCAATCCTGCACCACGATTCCATCGATCACCATCTGGAGAAGAGTGAATGCCAGCGCCATTGTCGCTGATTTCCAGGACAACATGTTCACCCTCGCGCCGAAGCGTAACAGCGATCTCAGTTGCCTGACTGTGCCGCAGTGAGTTACTGATCGCCTCCTGAGCTATGCGATACAGGTGCGTAGCTGTGGTATTGTCCGAAACACTGACGTTTTCGGTGGACCTGAAGCGGCAGGAAACGTGCGGATGTGTGTCGACGGATGCAACCAATTCGGCGAGTGCCACTTCCAATCCTTGCGGTTCAATCTGTACGGGCATTACACCGTGGGCAAGCTGCCGGACATGCACGTTTGTGTCATCGAGCTGCGAAGAGATTTTCGCTGCCAACGTCCGCAGACTCGTGAACTGCGATTCGGGCAGCTGGCGTATATTTTCCCCTGCCATTCTCTGCGGAATCGCATCCAGAAGTTCTACGAGCGTTCCCGCAAACAATGCCAGTCCCGTCAGTTCCTGGCCGATCCCATCATGCAGTTCCTGTCCGATGCGGCGCTGCTCATCAGCGGCAATCTGCAGAATGTGAGCCTGAAGTTGTTTGCGTTCGGAAATATCGTGGATGATACCTGTGAACACCTGCAAATGATCGACTTCGGTGATCGACACTTCGACGGGAAACGTCGAACCGTCTTTCCGGCGAGCAACAAGTTCTCGGATTGAGTTGAGAATCCGCTTCTCACCGGTTTCCAGATAACGCTGAATGTAGGCATTATGTTCCTCGCGGTACGGGGAGGGCATGAGAATGCTCACGTTCTGACCAATCATCCGCGCACGTACATAACCGAACAACCTCTCAGCCGCCCGATTGACGGTCTGGATCGTTCCACAGTTGTCGATCGTAATGATCGCGTCGCGCGCCGAGTCCAGGATCGCCTCAAGATGGCTGCGTTCCGCATGAATCTCCCGCGTGCGTTGCTGCACGGCCTCTTCCAGATCGATGGTGCGTCGCCGGAGCTTGGCCGTTTCGATGTGGGAGTGAGTGTCGTCGAACACATATCCCTTCAGTCGGACCAGGGCTCCGTGCTCATCAAAGGTCCCAATCACGGTTTCAACGACGTGCAGGATCCTGCCATCATTGTGCCGCGTGATGCGCTCGAAGCGATCGAGCGTCCCCACTTCACAGAGTCGCTCGACCAGCGTGGTCCATGAATACGGATCCGAGTACAATCCCCGCAAACTACTGCCGATGACCTGCTCGCGACTGGCATAGCCGAACATGTCAACGAACGCACGATTGCACAGCAGGATCTCACCCTCGGGCGTCGCAACATAATCCGCCGTGAGATCGTCGTCAAAGAGCAACCGGTAGTTCTCTTCGCTTTGTCGAAGAGATTCTTGCGCGAGTTTCGGTTCTGTGATGTCCCGCAACAGCGCGTCATAAGCAATAGTCTGGCCATCAGCGTCGTAATAAGGAATGATCATCTTCTGGAGCCAGCGGAGTTGTCCATCGCGGCGCCGAATACGGTATTCGATGGCGGGTGCATGACGCCCCGAAAGGACGTCTCCAATTTGCCTCTCGACGATAGGAGTGTCGTCCTCATAGACAAGGTCGATCCACAGGCGGCGATTCGCGGCGTACTCTTCGGGCCGATAGCCGGTGATCGCAGCGCACTTCGGTCCGTGCTGCTTCTCAACGACCAGTCCGTTTTCCAACAACACGTGGTAGTGATAGTCAGCGATGGCGTCTCGCAATTGGTGATAGCGGGACTCGTCCTCCGATTGCGAAGATTGCTGCTTACGCATTATCGAGCTGCGCTCCTCGCTGAAAACGGTTGTCCGGGAATTCGATAATCGGCCTTTTGGAATGGCATCGGGTAAATTATAGACGGTATCTTGCTGCTGTGAATGGCAGAATCCGCCATTCAAAAAATGGCGCTATGCTCGATTTCGGACGTTTTCCCAACGAGCGAGAATTACTCGCACAAGGTCGGAGGAGATTATGCGGTTGCGACAATGACTCACTCCGTCCTTTGCCAGGGATAAGAGGCGGGCACTTTGTAGATTACACAGGAGGTGGCCCGGCAATCGCCAGAGGAAGGATGCGACAAGCGATGTCGCATTGCTGACGATAACAATGAGTTGCGCGAACAGGTACAAGCCTTCCTGTCGCAGTGCAGTCACAACCCAATGCCACCGACGGCCTAGCAGCCCGTTGAAGATCCTAACTTTACGCCGCGACCAATGACTGGTTTTCGAGCGGGGGAAAACAGGTTGCGCGGGGGAAGATGCGGGTGATGAACC
>PABD01000227.1 GCA_002702685.1 Planctomyces sp. | reverse complement strand
GCCCTGTCAGGCGGCGTGCTCCCGACGGCACTTGGCTGGACCTGCGGATTCGCGCTTTGCATCGCCTGGTTCCTGACGATGGGGACTCGTCCGAAACAAACGCCATCCAATAGTTCTTCTGACGACATGAGGCGAGGCTAAGCAATGGAATTCAGAATCTTTGGAGACCCGGTTCTGTTCCATCTGGGACCAATTCCAATTACGGAAACCATGGTCACGTCGACCTTAGTCACGATCGCTCTGAGTGGAGCGGCGGTCTGGTCAGCGCGGACGGTTAAATCGCAACCGCTGTCGGCAATGGCGATCGTCGCGTCCTTGCTGGTTGAGAGCTTCGACAATCTGGTAGCGGAAGTGGCAGGCCATCCCCATCGACTGGTAGCTAACCTCAGCGGAAGTCTGTTTCTGTTCATTGCGTGTTGCAATATCGCCGGACAGCTTCCCGGGGTACACCCGGCTACAGGAAGTCTCGCGACAACTTCGGCGCTGGCAGTTGTCGTTTTTTTCAGCGTTCCTATTGCCGGCATTTATGCCAATGGCCTGGGCGGATACCTGAAGCACTATTTCCAACCGAATCCGTTGTTGATGCCTCTCCATCTGATCTCGGAAATCTCTCGAACCCTCGCGCTGGCGGTACGATTGTTTGGAAACATCATGTCGGGCCACCTCCTCGTCGCCTTGCTGGTTGCCCTTGCAGGCTTCCTCGTACCGACTCCGATCATGGCGCTCGACCTGCTGATCGGACTGCTACAGGCGTACATCTTCGCAATTCTATCAACTGTTTATATTGGCGCCGCCATCAGCGCTGGAAAGGAATAAGATCTCTATGAACGATCAAACTATTATCGCGATTGTCGCCATGTCGGCGGCCGCGATCACCATGGCCCTTGGGGCAATTGGAGCCGCGCTCGGCGAAAGCCGGATCGGTGCCGCCGCAATGGATGCACTCGCACGTCAACCGGACGAAGCATCCTCTATTACAAGAACGCTGTTTGTCAGTCTCGCGATGGTAGAGTCGACTTCCATTTTTTGCCTCGTGATCGCCCTGATCCTGTTGTTTGCCAATCCATTTGTTTCAGCGACAGGTGTTTAATAGCGTGTCCCCCACATTGACGACATTCCTGTTCGAAGCCGCCAACTTTCTCGTTCTGGCAACAATCCTGGGTTGGTTTTTCTTCAAACCCGTCCGTCAGACTCTCGCAGATCGTCGCGACAAACTGACTGCCCAGGCAGCTGACGTGGAGCAGAAGCTGGCCGACGCCGCGAAAAAACTCCATGACGTCGAAACAGCTCAGGCAAATTTGCAGAAGGACCTCGATTCACAGCGAACGGCCGCCATTAACGAAACTCGAACTCAGGCCGATCAGATTCTTGCCAAAGCCCGTCAGAAATCTGAACAGGAATTGAATGCGAACAAGGAACGTATCTCGAGGCTCTCCGAGTCTCAGCAGCGTAACCTGGCCGAAGCCTCGGCCAGAACAGCGGCGGCAGCGGTGAGGGCGTTATTTCAGACAATGAATCTGCCGGATTTTGAATCCGCATTAATCGAGTCAGCCTGCCGACAACTGAAGTCGCTGCCACAGGATGGGCTCGCTCCGATTACTGTTGAGTCGAACCGGGATCTCTCGGAGCACGAAAGGGAGCAACTCCTCAATGCACTGGGGCCAGCAGCGAATACAGCCCGTTTTCGAACGAAACCTGAATTGGTAACCGGCGTTCGCATCGCGACTGGCAGGGGTTTAGTCGATGCATCCGTAGCCGGACTGACCCAGTTTGCCAGTGCGAAGTTGACCGAAGAAGTCCACCGCACCGGGAATAACCATCACTCTTTCTAAAGCACTCTCCATGACTGATGTCTCACATATAGTCGCAGACGCCCTTTCCGCAGCCTCGCGCAGGTTGAAGTTGAGCGATGCCCTGCAACCGCGCGGAGTGGTGCGCAGCGTGGCAGACGGCGTGGCGATCATTGCCGGATTGGACGACGTCGGCTACGAAGAGTTACTCGTCTTCGATTCAGGTGCTCTCGGAATTGCCTTCGACTTGCGTAAGCACGATCTCGGAGCGGTGTTGCTCACCGGCGCGGACAGAATCGGCGAAGGAGAAGGGGTTGTCGGTCTCCAAAAACTTCCCGAACTTCCAGTCGGACCGGAAGCACTCGGACGAATACTGAATCCGCTCGGACTTCCTCTCGATGAGCGTCCCCGCTTATCGACGACCAAAACGCAACCTCTGTTCAAATCTGCCCCCGAGATCATAGAACGACAGAGCGTAAAGAAAACATTCCGGACGGGTGTGACGGCAGTCGACGCCGCCATTCCGATCGGCCGCGGACAGCGTGAGTTGATTATCGGTGACCGCAATGTGGGAAAGACCGCCCTTGCCACTGATTTTCTGGCTGCCCAACAGCAGGGGGATGTCGCGTGTGTCTACGTGATGATCGGTCAACCAATGTCGCGCGTGCAGGTACTGCATGATTTGCTGGAGCAGTCGGGCTGCTTGAATAATACAGCCATCATCGCGGCCTATGCTTCGGACAGCCCAGGATTACAGTACCTCGCTCCTTTTGCAGGCGCGACTATGGCTGAATCCTTCCGAGAGGCAGGAGGAGATGCTGTTGTCATCTATGACGACCTTACTAAACACGCCGACGCCTATCGTGAATTGGCACTGTTGCTCGGACGCCCGCCGGGACGTGCAGCTTACCCGGGCGACATCTTCTATCTGCATGCGGAACTGCTGGAACGCGCGGCCCCGTTAGGTGAAAAGCAGGGAGGAGGCTCCGTCACTGCCTTTCCACTCGTCGAAACGACCGAAGGAGATATCTCCGCCTACATCCCGACGAATTTGATTTCCATTACCGATGGCCAGATTTATCTCGATACCAATCGTTTCGAACGAGATCTACGTCCGGCGATCGATATCGGCCGGAGTGTTTCGCGAATCGGAGCCACCGCTCAATCGGGTGCCATGCGGAAAGCCAGTCGCAACCTCAAGATACAGATCTCGCGATTTGAATCAGTCGAAAAGCTGTCGCGGGTTGGATTGGATGTCGACCTGTCCACACAGACAATGCTGAAGGAGGGAAACATCCTCCGTCAGCTGCTCCGGCAAAAACGTTTTTCTCCCAGAACCAGTTCCTATCAGGTCATTTTACTGACGGCGGTCTCGGAACACTGGATCTCTGACATCTCGGCCAGTCGAGCGCTGCAGGCAATCGACAAACTCCATGCAACAGTGGAAAGGCAATTGCCCGAAATCGTGAAAACGCTGGATCGGGGCGAACTTCCTCCCGAAGGCTGGCAGACAGAAATCAGGGAACTGGTTCCAGGAGTCCTGCAGCAGATTTCCGGTTGATCGAAACAGGGGGTGGGTTTTTAGATGAAACCTCAAAAGCATTTTCAACATCGATTGCAAACATTATCCGCACTGCACGATGCCGTCGGCGCGATGCGATCATTGTCCGCTCATCACTACCGACAAAGTCGACAGGCGTTGTTACCGGCGCGCCAGTATCGCGAGGAAATTAATGCGGTTATCGCCGAAATCGGGATTAACCAGTCCGTAAACATCGGGATTCCCGGAGGGCTGCTGGTGATCGGCTCCGACCTCGGCTTATGCGGTGACTACAATTCTCAGATTTCAGATGCCGCGATGAAACAATCACAGGAGACGGACGCCCGCACCGTCTATGCCGTTGGAAAGCGGGGAGAGTCGGCGTTTCAGAATGCGCCGGGAATCGAACGCCACTCCTATGATGCTCCTGTCAGCACGAAAGGACTGATCCAATTATTGTCAGTGCTTGCTGAAGATTTGATCTCTGATTATCTCTCCCGCAAGATTGGGAGTCTGCATGTCGTTTCCGCACAGTTCGATGGAGTCGGGCATTTTACCCCCATCTCAACACGCCTGTTGCCGATCGAATCCGTGTCCGGTACGCAGCGATTCACTCCCTCTCCCTACGTCGCTCCTGATCATCTCAGATTCGTAGCGATACGCGAATTCCTGTTCATTACCTTGTACGAGATTCTTCTGGAGGCGAATGTCGCCGAACACGGCATGCGTTTGCTGGCTACAGAGTCCGCATTGGACTGGCTGGAAGAAAATGCCACCTCCACCTCCCATCGCCTTGCCACCGCCCGCACTGAAGCCGCAACACAGGAACTTCTGGATATCGTCTCCAGCAGACGCCGAGATATCAGCAATGCTTTTGATTAAACAATGAATGAATAAGTGCATTCGTCTGCAGGTACACGATTACCGGGCGCTAGTTGTGATTCAGTTCGCTTGTAAGAGCCAAAACGATCAGATTCCAAGGGAGATCAACAATTTCATCGATACAACTCCAGAGCGAACGATGGGAGTTACTCTGGAACTCTGACGGTTTTCTGAACTGATGGGGCTTGCGAATTGGCGATCGCTATTCCCTCGGCTACCGACAATTCTGGTTGTGCTGACGATAGCGGTGGGCATCTAAGCGAGGTCGTTTCAAGATCGGCTTCGTTGAGGTTCCATAGGAACTGTCATTTGTCCTGTTTGCGGTTTGGCTACGTTTTTGAGGTAAGAATTCAAACAAAACCAATATTGACCATTCTACTGAAAACTTAGTAGAAATCGTGGACCCTGATGAAAACCAGTACTTCACGGACGAAAGTACCTGCAAAATGGATCGACCCCTTCCAGGACAACTTGGACAGCGGCCCCGGTTTCGGCAAAAACTTGAAAAATCGCGATATTCACGGCCTCGATGCGGATTCACGATCCTGGAATTGTTGACGGTCATCGCGATTCTGACCGTTTTGCTCGCGCTGCTCCTGCCGTCGCTTGGTTCTGCTCGGGAATCGGCACGGCGTATTCAATGCCAGAACCAGCTCAAACAGGTCGGAATCGCGCTGCAAGGTTACCACGAACTCAATCGCAGTCTTCCCCCCGGTCTGCAATGGGAAGGAACGGGGCAGTCGGCCTATGGCTGGGCGGTTCCGCTCCTGGATCTGATGGAGCAACGTGCCGTAAGCGATCTAGTACACGCCGACGCTCCGTTAAGCGATCCGCGGAATTTTGATGCTCTCCATAGCTCCATCGCAACTTTTGTCTGCCCGTCGGATATTACTGCGGCGAGTTTTCAACTCTTTGCCGAAGAAGATCTGGCCGAATCGTCCGCGCCGCTGATGGAACTGCCAACCGCGAATTACCTGGGAGTCTTCGGTACGATCGAAGCCGATAATGGATTCCCGGTTCCCAAAGGAGACGGTGCTTTTCTAGACACGCAGGCCGTCCGTTTCGTCGAATTCGAGCGTGGACTATCGAACACCATCATCGTCGGCGAGCGGACCATGTCCACGGTTCCCTCGACTTGGTTGGGTGTTGATGCCCGAGGAGAAGATGCGGTTTGTCGCCTGGTTGGCAGCGCCATTACTTCTCCGAATTGTGCGGAATGCGATGAGTGTGAATTTACCAGTCGTCATCCAGGCGGCGTGAATTTCCTCTGGGGAGACGGTCATGTCGAGATGGTCTCCGAGAACATCGAACAGGAACTCTATCGCATACTGTCAAAACGGAACGGCTACGTTCCTTAACCCATCGTTGAATCACCCACTGAAGTAGTTGCCTCCGTCAAAGCTGTCAGGGAAGATTAGATGTCACAGTTACAACTTACAAAATGCGAACTAGAAGTGATGGATGTCGTCTGGACACTCGGCAAAGCCACCGTCCAGAACGTGGTGGACAATCTGGAACGCCCATTGGCCTATACCACCGTCATGACGACATTGAAGATTCTAAACGAGACGCGCGGAGTCCTCAGAAAAGAACTACGTGGCCGCGCCTATGTATACGAAGCCGCCGTCAGTCGCGAAGAAGTCAGTCGTTCGATGGCTGGCGAACTGACAAATCGGCTTTTTGGTGGGTCAGTCAAATCGCTGGTCATGAGCCTCATGGATCCCGATACAATTACAACGGAAGAGATCAACGAGCTTAAAGAGGCGATCTCCCAATTGGAGGGACATCGTTGAATTCGTTTCACTTTCTGGAAACAGGTTCCACGCTTTTCGTGCAAGCGAGTCTGGTAATCCTACTGACCTCAGGACTTATCCGATTCGTAGGTAAGGAAAGTTGGCGGTGCAGTCTCTGGACGACCGCGTATGGAGCAATATTGTTGCTGGCCGGATTGGCAGTGGCGACACCTCACCCGCGATGGTTTCATCCGTGGAAATCCTTCAGCACGGAGAGCCTGATCACGCTCGCCGAGGTGGAACAACGAGGCGGAAACATGCTGCTGGTCGTTTGGCTTATCGGCTGTTGTGGGACTTCGGGACTGATCCTGTTCCGACATCACCTGATCAATCGTTTTTTAAACCGATGCCAGGAACTGAATCAACATTCGGAAGCCGGAGCAGAGTTGTTCCACCGCCTAATGGACGCGAAAGAGGAACCGATCGGTTACCAGATTAAGGGACGATCGGTTCGTTTCCTTGTCAGTTCCGAGGTGTCGACACCCTTTTGCTGGCAGTTCCATTCACCCTATATCGTCTTGCCGGAATACCTGATCGGGTTTGATCCTGAAAGCGTGAAATTTATCGTGCGGCATGAACTTGAGCATCTGCGGACGGGCCACCCGTTGCAATTGTTCCTCCAGCGACTGGTTGAGGCCTTGTTATGGTTTCACCCCTTGGTGTGGTGGGCCTCGCATCAATCGAACCTGCATCGCGAGTTCGCTTGTGATGAGGCGGCCGTCCAGTCGAAGTCGGAGATCGTCGAATACCTGAGAACTCTGTTGACGATTGTCGAATACAATTCGACTCAGAAAGATAATCTTCCATCGGTACTCAGTTTCAGTAGAGGAAAACAGGCCATCGCCCGTCGTGCCGAGAGACTTGTGGCCCTTGCATCCAAGACGATGCCATCTACAAAGCTCGAGATTTCCTGCCCAGCGGCCATGATGACGCTCATGTTTTCGACCGTGCTGTTCTCGACCCTCTGGATTCCACTGAATGTGCTGGCCTCGCCCCGCTCCAACTGGTCTCCATGGCCGATATGGTCGGCGGGAATTTTACATAATCTCGGATTGCCGGTTCGCGACTTCGAAGTATTCAGTCAACGCACCGAATTGGATGAGATGCGAGCACACCTTTCGCAGCAGAAAGGGACACGCAAATGAAACAATGTTTTTTTGCACGCAACTACTAAAACATTCGGACAGGGTCATACCGCGTCTCATCTGTTGGAGCTGATGGTTCAGCTTCTTTTTTTGAAACCTAGTCCTAAAAGAATAGTATTTATAAAGCTGACTCGAGCGCGAGTCCCGAAAGGAGCAGGCAAGGATGCCGACCTCTCTGATTGATCCTCCACGCACGCGAACTCGTGAACCGGAATATCGAAAGATTTCCCTCTCTCCTGTTGCCCGCATGGCACTGATTGCACTGCTGTTCGTCGCTATCGCGATCTTCTGGCGCAAACAACTGCACTATCAGTATTTCCCCAAACGGTGGGCTGTGGTCTACAACAGGGGACTCTATCGCAGCGGTCAGCTCTCGCAATCTCTGGTGAGGAGAGTACTCCAGGACAATCAGATTGACGTAGTGGTTGATCTCACGGGAGTGGAGCCCGGCAACTCCGATCAACGGGCTGAAGAGAAAGCCTGCGATGAGCTCCGGATCGAACATTTTCGGTTTCCTCTCAAGGGAGATGGCACGGGTGACCTGACTAACTATGCACAGGCAGTACATTGCGTCGACGAAGCGCTCGAGAATCATCAGCGTGTTCTGGTCCACTGTGCAGCAGGCATACATCGAACCGGGGGTGTCCTCGCCATGTACAAGCTGCATGTATTGGGTGAGTCGGCAAATGAGATTACGCGCGGATTGAACGAGTTCGGCTTCTGGGATGAGGCTGTGAACGCGAAGCTCATTCCCTTTCTCAACGAGAACCGCGAAGCGATGGCCGAACACATACGACAGACCGGGTCACCTGCGCGGAACCCCCGCGAAGTCCCTCTTCTGGGTGATGACGCCGTTCAGGCTGACGCGGACCATTGATCTGTATTCTGACCATCGGTTCACGACTCTCGATCACACCTCTTTCTTGCCGACTCTACTTGCAAGGCTACGACACTATGCCGACTTATTCCTCTTCCCCCATCAACCCGACGTGTGGAAACAACACATCCAGCACCGACGCTGCTGTAGTGATCGAATTGAGAACACACTCCACGTTGTCGATGTGGAAGAATGCCATTCATGTCAATTGGATTCGAGCCAGCACCTTTCTCGGTCGTTATCAGATTACGCTGATGATGCTGGGAGTGATGCTCGCTTACCTGACAACATTAAGGATCATATTGCTGTTCACGATGGCGGAGGTAAGTAACCTGTCTCCGCTGACATTACTGAATGTCCTCGCCACCGGACTGAGGTTCGATCTGTTGGCTTTGCTCTGTTTTGCGCTTCCGCAAATTCTACAGTTCAGTCTCTGGCCGGAAGGACGACTCAACAATTTCATTAGTCGCATTTTTATTGAAGGCGCCTGGTTAAGCGCATTTCTGTTCCTCCCGTTTCTCTGTGTCGTGGAATACCTGTTCTTCGATGAATTCCAATCTCGATTGAACTATATCGCGTTTGAATACCTCGTCTATCCCACGGAGGTCTGCTGCAATATCTGGGAGTCCTACCCACTCGTTGACCTGTTCATCCTGATTGGTCTGGTTGGATTCCTTCCCTGGCTGGTGGCCAGGCGGCATTTTAATCGAGTACTTACCACATCACTTCCCTTTTCGAGGCGGCTTACCTTTCTGGGGGGATGCTTGAGTACAATCCTGGCATTGTGGTTTACAACCGACTCCAGCAGTCTGCATCACACTGAAGATCGTGTTACCAATGAATGCAGCTGGAATGGCATGTACAGCTTTATCTACTACGCCTGGACCTGCCGTTTTGACTACAACCAGAATTACCTTTCCCTCGATGAGTTAGAGGCGAGTACGCGTTTTCGAGAGGCTGCTGTTCAACCTGGCGACGACGTGCGGCCGGAATCGACAAATCCAGCGGACCGCGTGGTGCATACCGGGCAGACTCGGCAGGACTATAACGTGGTGATCATTCTCGAAGAAAGTTTCGGAGCCAATTTTGTCGGTGTTTT
>PABD01000226.1 GCA_002702685.1 Planctomyces sp. | reverse complement strand
TTTTTGGAACTTCAAATTCCAAATGGGCCGAGAATTTCGGCGAAAGGTCAAATGATCATCGGTATTATCTCGGCGCTCTGTCTGGTGGGGTCTTTCTGGGCCGCCTGGCAGGCATGGTGGGGCACGCATCCGGTCATCTTCTGGATCTACGCCACCGCGCTCCTGATATTTATTCCGACCACCATCATCGGCGCGTTTTATATCCTGCCGAACACGCCCGTCGGTCGCATTCTGTTTGTCGACCCTCCCACGGAAGAAGAAGTGATCCCCTTCATCTCCGAAACGCAGCGGTTACGACAGCTGGTGGGCGAAGTCGGGAAAAGTCTGACCCTGCACAATTCCGGCGGCATGATCACGGTAGGGGACAAACGATATCACTCCGAATCCGAAGGGGTGCTGATCGAACCTCAGAGCCCGGTCCGAGTGATCGGCGTGAAGGGGAACAATCTGCTGGTACGCGAGATCACCCAGCAGGAGTTCGACGCCATACGCGCCGAACAGGCTGCGGCGAAACAGGCTTCTGTCCCACCCACGGAACCCAAACAGCCGATGGCGAATTCCCAGACACCCGCGATTCCGCCGATGAACGGAAGTTCGACTCTGGCGGATGCCGGTTCCAAACGCGAGAGTCAGGAAACCGCCTCGAACGAGCCGAATGTCGATTTTGATATTCCCTGAATCGGGTCATCTTTCGCTGTTGAGAAGTTTACATTCGAGAAGTTACAGTAAATATGGACACCATTTAAGTGTCGTTTGCTGCCGGATTTGGTTCTATGGGAGCCACCTTGCCGGTATGCGGTATCAGGATTAATCTCCTCTCCCGATCATTGTTTCCTCCAGGGAATGTCTTCATGAACCTGAACGATTTTCTGTTGCTTGCCCAGCCCGGCGCGCAGGATGACGAGATGTGGCAAGCGCTGACCATCGTCGGCGCGATTGTCGTCATTCTTTTCATTCTGGTTACCTTCGCGTTCTTCCTCCGTTTCGCCGGTCTCTGGATTCAATCCAAGTTCACCGGCGCGGGGATCGGCTTCTTCAACCTCATTACGATGTGGATGCAGAAGGTGAATCCGGCGATCATTGTGCGGGCGCGCATCATGATGGTGCAGGCGGGGCTGGCGAAGATGTACGACGTATCGCACAAGAATCTCGCCGCGCACTACCTCGCCGGCGGAAACGTGATGAATGTGACCCGCGCGCTCATCGCCGCGGAGAAAGCGAAAATTCCGCTCGACTGGCAGACCGCCGCCGCCATCGACCTGGCGGGTCGTGATGTTCTCGACGCCATGCGGACGAGTGTGTATCCCAAGGTGATCGACTGCCCCGACCCGCGTCGGACCGCCGGTTCGCTCGACGCCGTTGCCGGCGACGGCATCCAGCTGAAGGCGCGAGCCCGCGTCACGGTCCGGACGAACATTCATCAACTCATCGGGGGAGCCACCGAAGAGACCATCATCGCCCGTGTCGGTCAGGGGATCGTGCAGGCCATCGGTTCGACACCTTCCTATAAGAAGGTGCTCGAAAACCCGGATTCCATTTCCTACACCGTGCTGAACCAGGGTCTCGAAGCGCACACCGCGTTTGAGATCGTCTCGATTGATATTGCTGATATCGACGTGGGCGATAACATCGGCGCCCGGCTGATGGCCGATCAGGCCGAGGCCGATATGCGTGTTGCCCAGGCCAAAGCCGAACAGAAACGGGCCGACGCGTTCGCCCGGGAACAGGAAGAGATCGCGCACATTCAGGAGAACCGCGCGAAAGTCGTGCTGGCGGAAGCCCAGATTCCGAAGGCAATCGCGGATTCGTTCCGCAATCGTAAACTCGGTCTCATCGACTATCTCAACCTGAAGAACATCCAGGCCGACACCCTGATGCGAAGTTCGATCGCCGGGGAAACCCGCACGCCGAACACCAGCGACAACCCGGTCGCATAGGGCGAGCGCCCCCGTCGCTGAAGGTGACGAGGTCAGTCGCCGACAAGAAAATCTTTCCGTAACTGCCCGTGAGGGAATGTCCGATATGTTCACCAACCTTCAATTCCGACTGTTTGCCGTCGATATCGGCGAGGTGATCACCGCGGTCTTCCTGATCATCACGTTTCTCAGCTGGGTCTTTCAGGCGATCAGCTCCAAACAGGAAAAAGAGAACGAGCGGCAGGGACAGAATGCCAAGGCTCGCGCCAAACGGCAGCAGCGTCAGCAACAGAAGGAATCGTTCGAAAGTGAGATTGAACGCTTCCTGAAAGAAGTCAACAACCCCGACGCCAAACGGGAACCGGCCCGTGAGGCCGCGCGGGATGCGGCGCCCCTCAGCCTGGAACAGGAGCGTCAACGACAGCGCGAGAAGGACTTCGCGGACGAACTCCGTCGAGAACAGCAACAGGCGCCACGCCGCCGAGAACCACTGGTTCAGAAACGCTCGGGACGTTCCGCGCGCTCGTTGGAAGAAGAGTTCGAAATAGAGATCGTAGATGAACCTCCGCAGACTCCCGCGGAACGTCGGCGTCAGCGACAACTGGAGAAAGCCCGGGTGCGACAGGCAGCCGCACAGCGGCAGACACCCGCTCCTCCGATTCAAGCGAAACAGGAATCGCTCCGCGAACGGTCACTCAGGGAACGATCACTGCAGAAGACGGAGCTGGGCTCCGGGGTGACCTCGCATGTTGCCCAGTACATGAGGCCTGACCCGGCGCAGCAGGCGCACTTTCAATCGCTCGGGCAGGGAGTCATTTCCAGCGTGACCTCGCACCTCGGACAGGACGATCCCGGTCTCAAACCCGAGGCCGCCGAGAGACGGGCTGCGAAAGTCCGCGCTCTCTTCAATAATAAGGAGACCATTCGACAGGCGATCCTGGTGAATGAGATTCTCTCCAAACCGAAAGCACTCCGCTGATCGGGCGGAAGGTCAGTCGGACGAATTTTTTGCGGATAATGATCGGTCATGGCTGATAAAATGCGGGTCCTGCTTCTGGCTCAGCGCTTTGAACTGCGCGGTCGGTCCCGTTATACGATGCGGCTCTGCAACGCCTTCACACAGCGGGGGATCGACTTCGAAGTCATCACTCCCGATGCGCAGATGCTCAACCCGGAAGATATTCTCAAGTGGCATATCTCCGAGTACCGGCACCTCGACCTGCCGATCTGGGGACGCATCGTGCAGAAGCTGATCGAGCGCGACCTGCTCGATGACCCCCCCGACCTCATTCACGTGCAGTCGGGGTCACTTGCCGATTTCGGGTTGAATCTCGCGGAAGCGCTCGATCGCCCCGCCGTCTTGACGATTCAGAAACATGTCGTCGGTAATGAACGCTGGCTGCGGGGTGTCGATCGCTTCGACCGTATCATCACCGTGAGTCAGGATGTGAAACGCAGCTTTCAGGAACATGCGAAGTATCCGTCGCAGCGGTTGGCCCGGATCCATAACGGAGTGCCGATCCCGGAACTCAATCCCGAAACAGACCTCCTCAACCCGACGCGTGTGCCTGTCATCGGGATTGCGGGTCCGCTCGAAAAGATCAAAGGGATTCCCTACTTCCTGGGAGCGGCGCAGCGCCTGATCGAAGAGAAGTACGACGTCGAATTCATCATCGCCGGCGCGGGGCCTGAAGAAGGCAACCTGCGCCGGATGGCCAAGGAACTGAACCTGACCCACCATGTCACCTTTGCGAGCAATCTGCGCGATCTGTCGACGCCGCTGAAGGCGATCGATATCTATTGTCTTCCGTCGCTGCAACAGGGATTGGGAACATTGATGCTGGAAGCGATGGCGATGGGCAGGCTGGTCATCGCGACCAACGTGGGGGGCGTCGAGAGTATCGTCCGCGATGGGGAGACGGGCTGGATTGTGCCTGCGGCGGATAGTACCGCGCTCGCCGCGAAGATCATCGACGCGCTCGATCACCCGGATCAGTCGAAGAAGATCGGCCTCGCGGGTCGCAGCTTCGTCCGGGAAAATTTTTCGGTCGAGCCGATGGTCGAGAAAACGGTCTCTCTCTATCATCAGGTTCTCGAAAGCCGGGCCGATCTGACCTCTGAAACCCGCTAAGGGTCTTTCTACCATAGCCCGCAACTCCATTGCTCTTTCCTCCTGATAGACGCCCGCATGCACGCTGAAATAATTGCGATCGGCTCGGAACTGACTTCCGGTGCCAAACTTGATACGAACAGTCAGTGGCTCAGCCAGCGGTTGGCGGAACATGGCCTCTTTGTGCGGGCGCATCATACAGTCGCAGATGATCTTCCCGAACTGGTTCAACTACTGCGGACCTGCGCCCAGCGATCGTCACTGGTACTCATCACGGGGGGGCTCGGCCCCACGCTCGATGACCTGACGCGGCAGATGATGGCGGAAATGGCGGGGGTCGATCTTGTACTGAATGAAGAGGCACTCGCGCACCTCGAACGGCTTTTCAGTCGACGCAACATCGTCATGCCCGAGCGCAACAAGATCCAGGCGATGTTCCCCACCGGTAGCGAAGTCGTGCATAACCCGATCGGAACGGCGCCCGGTATCTGGTTGAAAGCTGACTTCCCGCCCCACGCCGATATCATCGCGCTCCCGGGTGTTCCTTCGGAAATGCAACGGATGTTTCTCGAAGAAGTCCTGCCGAAGGTCCCTGCCGGAAAACGATTGATCCGTCACGCTCGCATTAACTGCTTCGGTCGGGGGGAATCCGCCCTGGAAGAGTTGCTGGGCGATGTCACCGCCCGCGGCCGTGATCCCGAAGTGGGCATCACCGCGCATGAAGCGACCATCACGCTGCGTATCAATACGAGTGGCGAGACGGTCGAAGAATGTGAAATCAAAATTCGCGAGACGAAAGAGCTCATCACCACCCGGCTCGGACACTTTGTGTTTGGCGAGGAAGATCAGGAACTCGAACACATCGTGGTGGACCTTTTGAACGCGCGTAGGGAAACGTTTTCAACGTTGGAACTGGGGACCGGCGGATTGCTGGCGAACCGGGTCCACGATTACATGGAATCGCCGAAGTCCTACCTCGGCGGATTGATCTACGCCGATCAGCAACGGGCGCGCACCGCGCTCAGCCGAATTGGCGCCTCATTCAAAAACGAGTCCCCCTCCTTCGTTGAACTGGCGCAGGCTGCCCGGGAATTGATGGAGACGGATTACCTGCTCGCCATCTCCGACTGGGATCGTGAGCCCTCCGAGAAGGACGACCGGGTTCCCGAAGCGACCATCGTGCTTGTCGCCGGGGACACGATCGTGGAGAAACATTTATCGCTGGGAGGCGACCCCGGCATCATCAAAGGGCGTGTCAGCAAAGCGGTGCTCAATGCGTTGAGATTACATCTGCTGGGCGTTGAACTTTAGAGATGGCTACTCAGCATGGTCGCTGGATGCATTGAGCAGGGCGAGGGTGCCGAGACCGTAGAAGGTGTATTCGACGTCGGCCTGATCGTCCCAGTGGGCGCCGCGAAAACCCCCGGTGGGGAATTCCAGTTGCGTCTCGAAGAACTGACGGATGCGTTCCGGTTCGAGCAGCTTCTTGGTGGGAATGCCAAGGTCCTGAAGGGTAAGTAACCCGGTGAAGGTCGACAGGCCATCGGCAAATGGAATACGCGTGTTCGCCTGGAATCCGCCTTCGTCGCTGCGGACTTCTTTCAGAAAGTGAACCAGGTCCGACTCCAGATCGGCATCCCATGCGTCGAGGATATTCAGCAAGACGACCGCGGCGGCTGTCGGGTTGGTGCCGCTCCGTTTCATCGGCGCGATTTCAACGAACCCTCCGTCATCGCGCTGACGGTCATACAGGAACTGGATCAGTGCATTCGGACGTGGAACGGATTGTCCGAGGAACTGATAACAGAGCGCAGTCAGGAAAGACTGGTAAGTACTACCGGCCGCTCCCTGGTCGGACTTCGCGTACCCCCCGTCATCACGGCGGAACGATTCGAGTCGCCCGCACAGTTGCGGGATGAGATCAGACGAAAACGCGGTGGTGAGATCAATCCCCGTGGTTACCTGCAACATCAAGGCCGAGTTGAGCCAGCTGACGAGATCGACAACGCCCATCTGCGCGGGAGACTGATGTTGGAGAAACGGGACGGCGCGTTCGGCGATCTCCGGGGTCAGGCTGGAAACCAGGGTCAGGCCGCGGAGAGCGAAGCTGGTGTAGTACAAATCCGAGTCGCCATCACGACCCATGAAGCCACCATCCTCCTGCTGTCGCGCGACGATGAATTCCGCATGTCGCGCGCAGCGGTCCGTATCCCAGTCACTCAAACCGGCGGTCAGGCGATTGGCGAGTTGGATCAGGTAGGGTTCCTGCGACATGGAAGGCAATCAAGTACGGGCGGGACTGAACAGATGCGATATTCGAAGAAGAAGGACGCAGTTGGCACAGGAAGGTGGGTAATGAGAGGGGCGACAATTAAGCAGCGGTCGAGCGATCTTATTCGTTATCAGGCTCGTTGTCGACGGACGGCTCCTTCGCAGGAAGGGCGTCGGACGATTGTTCCTCGGCGGGAGTTGCTCGAATGGTGAAGTCCCGGAACCGGTATTCGATTCGTTGTTTCTCGGGGCTCAAATCGATGTCGAACTTATCGAGCCCCGCGGGGATCTCATATTCGAACGTGATCTTTCCGGTACGCCGATCGAGAACTTTGGTTTTCAGTAAATGACGCGTGCGGAAGTTTCCCTGGGGTTCGCTCGTGCGGACCGTCAGCATCACCAGCGGTAGATCGGAGCTCTGATCGTTGTATAACATCGGTTCCGGCAACTGCTGCTGCCATTCGAGATCGAGCGTTTTTCGATTAACGGCAAAGCATCCCGCGTTCACCAGCATCGACCGGTCATCATATCCGCCATAGTACTGATAAGTGGTGCCCGGTCCTTCCGTTTCCTTCTGCATCAGTACGAGGTATTGATCCTCGGAACCGACGACCCGCATGCGTTGGAGGTTCGGTACAGGATCGACTTTGATTTCCGCGATCAGCTGGCCCGATAGCAGGTCGATCGCGTGAAAATTTCCGTCGGGGTCAAGGATGGCGACATGGTCCTGAGATTCATCGCGGATTACTTCATCGATGGCATCCGCGGCAAAGGTATGTTTCCAGATGATCTCGCCCGTTTCGATGTTCTGCGAATAATAAACAAGTCCGTTCCCGGTTCGATCCGCGAAGACACATTCATTCGCCAGCACGGCGGTCGGCTGATGGCCGAGGGGAGGATGAATCGTGTTCCGAATTTCTCCGGTGAGCGCGTCGAGCGCGATCAGTTGATGCTGTGCTTGTGATTCAGAAGTCAGCAGGCCGAGAATCGAATCACGTCCGAATACGAGCGACGAATAAGAGACATGCCGGACCTGCCAGAGGTCCTCGCCCGTTTTGACATCGACGGCGTACAGCGTGCTGCCGATGCGGAAGTAACAACGGTCCTCAATCACCGGCCCCAGCGGAAGCGAAGGACTGTACCAGGGAACCGAGCGATGAATGCTGATGGTGGTCGATTCTTCCTCTGACTCTTTGAGTTCTCGACTCCATAGCATCACCAGCGGTTGATCGGGGCCGCGACTGCGGAAGACAGTCAAGTCGCTGTTCATCAGCACCAGCAGGAAGGGGCCGCTGGAGAAGATCGCCGTTTGATCGGAACTGAGGCTCTGTAGCGAGCGGTGCGACATCGGTACGGACCATTGGGTCTTCTGCAATCGCGTTTCAATTTCGAGTTCATGCGACGACGTGTTCCAGAAGAAACGATAGGGCGTGAAAGGACCCGGCCGATCGACAAAATGTCGCAGCTCATACCGTTGGAAGTTGGCGGTAGGAGAGTTCGAAGGGTATTGCTGAATATCGAACGACTCGACTTTGCGGAAGGTATCCTCTCCCCGGATCGCCTCGCGGAGGCGGCTCCGCTCGCGCTCGACGAACGTGGCGCCGGTCAGCTCATCTTCGATGACCTCGTCACCGAATTTTTCCGCAAACACCTTGAGCCACTCGAGCATCAGTTCTCGCTCGTTCGTTTTCTCCAGTTCGTCGTAGTATCGTTTCGCGGACGCGAGCGCCGTCGGAGAAGCACTTCGGGCCAGTTGGCGGAGATGAAAATTGCGCTGGAACTCCATTCGCGAAAGCTGACGATCGATGTAGGGCGTTCCCTCGTCTCCCTGCAGTTGGGCGATCTGGTCGTCGTAGGCCGCGACGAGCCGTTCCTGCAGCAGGGCCGCTTCCGGAAGATCGCGGAAGGCGATTTCCAATTGGGCCAGAGCATTGAGGTCATCTTCCGGAAGACCGGCGACCACCTCGCGGACGCGCTCATTGACGGCCTGCCGTTCCGCCTCACTCAGTTTTGTTTGCCAATCCGCAATCTCGGAGCGAAACCAGAGGATCGGATTGATGGACGTCTTTTCGAGTTTGACGAGGGGGAGCGAATCGCTTTTGTTTTTCTCGATAAAGGAGAGAGCGGCTTCGAATGCGAGCGCGTATTCACCCCGGTCGACGTATCGATCCACAATCAGTTGGAGAACCGAGAACGCATCGTGCGCTGTGGAACTGAGGGCGAGCAGTTCGGTGATGACGGGTTCGGCGTCGTCGGGTTCGTATTTCACTTTTTCTTTAAGCAGTCGAATGAGAAGCCGACGCGCGCCGGGAGAATCGTTCTCCCTGATCATCGTTCGCAGGAGGGCGACACCCTGTTGTCGCTCGCCATTCATCAGGAGCTCATGTGCCCGCTGGTAGCGTGGCTCTTCCGCTGCGGGGGTCGCGGCGAGTGCCGATTCGACCTGCTCGTGGGCCGCTTCCGCTGAGGGGAAGGCGACGAGGAATTCTTCGCTCTGGCAGAAAAGTTTTCCCTCTCCGGCGAAGAGGATACCGCGCGTCTGGTCGGGCTGCAGCAGGTATTGGGACCGGGTCCGTCCATCTTCCACTTGCAGGCTCATGATGATCCCCGAACTGAGTGGGACGTGGATCAGATTACCGGTCAGCAGCGGGCGCCCCGAAGGAACCGCGTCCAGGGAACTCTTCCAGACAGTCTTGCCGCTCCCGAGTTCAATGGATTCGATGTCGCCGCGATTGAGCACATACAGGTGTCGCTGCAGAATGCCGATCGGCGTGATCAAGTCGCGTCGTTCGCGCGACCAGACTTGTTTGCCCGTGGCGGCGTTGATCGTGATGTACAGCGGGCTATCCGGCGGAGCCAGCACCACATGTCCGTCGCCCGCAATCGCGATTGCCTCCGCGCCCGTTGTGGTTGTTTCGCCGTACAGATCGTAGCTGTCGTCGACCATCGCCGGGAAAGTGGGCGAGAAGCTCGGGTATTTGGTCGTCCAGATCCATCGTTCCTCGGCAAGGTCATAGGCGTGGAGGTATCCGTTCACGGTGGGGCAGATCAACAGGTCACCGAGCAGCGTGGGGGAGATTTCGTAATTGCTGAGCAGCAGTTGCTCCGTCTCAGGCTGTGAGAGGACATCAACCGGCATCTGCTGGATCAACCGCCCCGTCTTGGCATCGAGAGCGAGGAGAACGAGTTCGGAACCGCTGATGGCGAGCGCGTAGAGTTCGTCCTCCACACAGAGCGGCGCTCCCATAAAGAAATAACCGGCGAGAGGCAGTATTTGATATTGCCGTGTGCCGCCGATCTCCCATTGGATTTTACCCGTTCTGGAGTCGAGGGCATACAACCGATTGAAGCGTTCGGTCGGCCTGGGGCCGCCCCCTAACACCCTTGCCTGTTGTCCCGGTTCATCGACGGGCTGAACGCGGTCGAGTGCATAGACGAATTCGCCGTTGCTGCTGATCGACTGACTGCGGGCATTGTTCCAGAGTTTGGCCCTCAGCAGATTTTCAAGACCCGATCGGCCATTGCCGAGAGTCGCTTCCGGACGCTGGTCGCGGATGATCGCGGATTCGAACTCGCTGTCCACTTGCACGTCCCGCCACACAATCTCACCGGTATCTTCACTCCGTGCTTCTACCCCGGCCAGCGTGCGGGTGACAATGAGGTCTCCCACTTTCAACGGTTCGTTAACGGAGATCAATTCAAGCTCATGAGTCTCGGTCGCATCGATCAGCTCCTGGATGATCTTCCGCGCGGGAGCGAGCTGATCCATCCGCATCCGAAACGCGGCGGCGAGAAGATCCGACCGCCATAGAGGTTCACCGGTCGGAATGGCAGTGGCGACAACGTTACGGGAGGCATCACCACGACTTTGCGTCCAGTCCTCCAACGGAGGAAGGTTCGACGCGGAAAGTGCCGCGGAGGTCGTCGGGAGATTTGCGAGCGTCAGTTCCGCGAGGGGGAACGATCTGTCTCCGAGGGTGACCTGGGTCTCGCCGTTTTCGGCCTTCAGTCGATTGAGAATTTCTTCCGCCCGGCGGGCATCCCCGATTTCGCGATACGCCCAGACGAGGCGAACGGAGATCTGGGTTCGGTCTTTACCCGCGACCGATGTTGCGAGCGCCCGTTCGTAGTAACGAATCGCCGTGGCGAAGTCGAACCGGTCGAAATACAGGTTGCCGAGTTGAATCGCGGCTTGTTGACCACTGGTGGTCTGCGGGTAGAGCCGGATGAGTTCCTTCAGTAGCTCAAGTCGTCGCGCGGGGTCGGTTTCCTGTTTCAGTTCCGCGTATCGGGCCTCGGCCGCCGTTCCCTGTTGCAGATCGTAGACTCGTTTTGCCTCAGGGGGGAGATCGTCGAGCAGTTTGAGCACAACGTTCTTTATCGACAGCGGTTGGATGTCTGAAAACTCGGGAAACTGCTTCGGATCGAGGAGCAGATCATTTTTGTTTTCGAGGATCGACTGCATCCCCTCCAGGCCATTTCCGTAATCCTCGGCCTCGAAGGCTTCCAGCGCGGTTTCGAGTTTGGCAATCTCTTCCTGTTGCTGGCCGATGCTCTGCTGAACTTCGGAAGGAACCATGCCGCGTTGCGCCGGGGTGATTACCGGCAGGTTGTTATCACCCGGTTGCGCTGGAAACTTCGGTTTGGGGAGTCCGAATTGTTCCCTGAGTTCCTGTTCTTGGGGCGAGTCCTGTAAGGGGGCGTTCGGAGACTGAGCCGAAATCGAAACCGCAGGGATCAGGCCGCAGGCGAATAAGAGCAGGCAGTACGTTATAGTGCGTATCTGTCGCATGTTCTTCCTGGATGAAGATGAGGACATTAACTCTGGCGAGGGCGGGCAGCGGGTGCTGATGGATGAAAGAAAGCGGTGCGGGAGTCATCCATGAGTGGCCGGGGAATGAACCCGCATTATAGGCCCCCCGTAAAGGGAGCAGAAGCGGCAAATCGCGGTCTCTCTCGTTCAATTCGAGTCACTTTTTGATTTTATCGCGTCCCTGCTGTCCAGTTATACGGCTAAACGCCTTAAAAGCGACGCTTTTAAGGTAGCTTTTTCTATGATACGCTGCCGGTGACCCCTTACAATGAGGTCGACGAATGGAACTCTCTTTCTCTATACATTCGACCATTCAGCGGCGCTCACTCCATGACGAAACACGACGATCCTGAGACTGGTCTCATGCCCGACATTGAGGAACTGGAACAACGACTCATCGAAGGGGATCGCACTGCGCTGGCTGAACTGTTTCAGGTTCACTACGAGCGTTTATGGCGGATCGTTCACTTCCGTCTCGACCCGCGCCTGCATGGCCGCATTGATGCCGAGGACGTGCTGCAGGACGCGTTTATCGACGCCGAGAAACGCATCGATACCGTCATGCATGAGGGGCCCGGTTCCACCTTTATCTGGCTGCGGCTGATCGTCAATCAGACCCTGACCGACCTGCACCGGAAACATCTCCTCGCGCAGAAAAGGTCGGCGAAAAAAGAGATTCGCGTCAACCATCAGAAATACAGCAGCGAATCGACCTCATTCGCGCTGTCCTTTCACCTGTTGGGGCATTTGACATCGCCGAGTCAGGCGGTGCTGCGGACGGAAATCAGCGAAAACCTGGAAGCCGCCCTTTCCAGCCTGAGCGAAATCGACCGCGAAGTCCTGGCGCTCAGACACTTCGAAGAATTGACCAACACGGAAACCGCCCAAATCCTCAACCTCACGCCGCAGGCGGCCTCGGTGCGCTACATCCGGGCCATTAAACACCTGAAACACATTTTGTCGGCAATTCCCGGGTTGATGCCTGAAGACTCCTGACGTATTGAAGTTGGTCCCCTGACTGTCGGTTTTTCACCGGCACGGTTCGAAGTTTTGACATTCCGAACCGGGCGCCGACCTGCAGGAGCGACCCTTCAACGAAAATTTGGAGAGGAACAGAAATCGGGCCTCACCTCCACCAGTTCGCGCGTTGTATAATCGAACTGGCGTAGAGTGTGTTTGCGCCTCGCTCCCCTGTTTCTCCTTCGGAAACAGGTGTCTGCGGATGAGTGAAGCGGTCGAAGCTTACGAGATTAAGGTATACGGCGTGCCCGACCAATCGCCCGTCGATGAAACCCAGAGCCGGGATCTGCTCGAGATCCTGCTGACGCAATTCTTGGCCGAGTTGCGCACGGGGACGATGCCGAAAGTCGAAGTCTACAAGAAACGGTATCCCCATCTCGCCGAAGAGATTCAGGAACTCTTTCCCATCGCCGCCAGCATGGAGCAGTGGAAGTCCACTAAAGATATGGACGCCGCCCAGCGGGAGCTGCAGAAACCGATCAAGCTGGAGAAGATCGGCCCCTACCAGATCGTCCGGGAAATCGGACGCGGGGGAATGGGGGTCGTCTTTGAAGCGGTCCACGGACAATCAGGCCGACGCGTTGCGCTGAAACTGCTGTTGACCGGTTACGCCCACGCGAAAAAATGGCGTGAGCGCTTCCAGAATGAAGCCCGCATGGCCGCGCGGTTGCAGCATACCAACATCGTTTCGGTTCTCGACTTCGGTGAAGCCGAAGGGAGCTGTTACTACGCGATGCAACTGGTGGAGGGAATGAGCCTGCACTGGCTCATTCGCCGCATGCGCGAACCTGCCGGCATGGTAACCGCATCGGAGATCACACAGGCTTATCTGAATGGGGACGAACTGAAAACGGAGTCGACGCCCCCCTCCGTTTCCGCCGAGGCCGATCCCCGCGCACTTCGCCGGCATGCCTGGAAGCAGATGGGCAAGATTGCAATCCAGGTCGCGAAAGCGCTGCAACACGCGCATCAGGCAGAGACCTTACATCGTGACATCAAGCCCTCCAACCTGTTACTCGATCCGCGTGGAAATATCCGGATCACCGACTTTGGTCTCGCCCAGCAGATTGAGGAACAGAGCGAAATTCAATCCGCCATCGTCGCCGGAACGCTCCGGTATATGGCGCCCGAATGTCTGCACGGTGCGTGTGACGAGCGGAGTGATGTTTATGCTTTCGGCGCGACATTCTACGAATTGCTGACACTTCACAAGATGATCGCTGGTGAAAATCCGAACGATGTCATCGCCGCGATTCAATCGTCGAATATCGTGCCGCCGCGCGAAGTGAATCCCGACATTCCGCGTCCACTGGAGCAGATCATCTACAAGGCGACCCAACTCCACCCGGAGGCCCGCTATCAGACGGCTCGCCACATCAAACGGGATATCGCGCGATTTCTTCGCGACCAACCCGTTGAAGCCCCACCTCTGCAGAGCTCGTCGTCGTTTCGAAATCTGTTCTCACTGAAGAAGTGAAACAGGCTCGCCCCTGCCGATGGCGTCCTCAGTCAGGCAACATCTCCGACACAGGCGTTGGAGGTTCTCTGATTCTCTCGGCTTCCCTTCCGGTGGAAGTCGCGTTTGTTACTTGTGTTTTGTTCAGTTTGCGACACAATAGCGAAAGGAATCGATAGCAAATTCCAGATAACCGTAGCGTGTCCTGGCGGCGTAGCCTGCTACATTCAAGGGCTTTTCGGGTACGATAGCCGCCACACTTATCCTGGACAGGATCTAGTGACAAACAGAACACTCCTGTGACGACTGATCAGAAAGAAGGGAATTGTGTCTGAATCTGGGGAGTCGACTGCCCGGCTGAACGCGTCGAAATCGGATGCGCTGCGGGAGGCGATCGAAGAATACTGGGGCTACGATGACTTTCGCCCCCTGCAGGAAGCAGCAATGCTCTCCGTCGTGGAGGAGCGCGATTCGCTCGTGGTCTTGCCCACCGGCGGGGGGAAATCGCTCTGCTACCAGGTCCCCGCGCTGACGATGGAAGGGCTGGCTGTCGTCGTCAGTCCGTTGATCTCCCTGATGAAAGATCAGGTCGATGCACTTCGGGCGAACGGGATCGCCGCCGCGTATCTCAACAGTACCCTCAGCTGGGATGAATCGCGCGAGGTCTTCGATGGAATGCGTTCCGGCGCGCTCACGCTGTTGTATGTCGCCCCCGAGCGGCTGATGAACAGCTACCTGCTTGAACAACTGGTGAAGACAAACGTGTCGTTCATCGCAATCGATGAGGCTCACTGCGTGAGCATGTGGGGACACGATTTCCGCCCGCAGTATCGCGAACTCAAGCAAATTCGCGAAGTCTTTCCCAATATCGCCCTGCATGCCTATACGGCGACCGCGACCGAACAGGTCCGCGAGGATATCGTCAATCAACTGAACCTGTCCGACCCCGAGATCCTCGTCGGTCCGTTTGACCGTCCGAACCTGTCGTACTCGGTGGAACAGATCAACGACCGCATCCAGCAGATACGCTCGGTGGTGGATCGGCATCCGGATGAGTCGGGTATCGTTTACTGTATCTCGCGCAAAGAGGTCGAGAATGTCAGCAATACATTGAACGAGTTTGGCTACCGCGCGCTCCCTTATCACGCCGGGTTGCCGGATGATGTGCGCAGCGCGAACCAGGATGCGTTCATTCAGGATCAGGTCGAGATCATCGTCGCAACGATCGCGTTCGGCATGGGGGTCGACAAACCGAACGTCCGATATGTCGTCCACGCCGGGCTGCCGAAGTCGCTCGAAAACTATCAACAGGAGAGTGGTCGCGCCGGACGGGACAACCTGGAGGCGGAATGTTGCCTGCTCTATTCCGAGGGGGACATTTTTTCCTGGGAACGCATTCTGAGCGACCAACCCGATGCCGTGCGGCAGGTGTCGATGGATTCGATTCGCGCGATACTTGGTTACTGCCATGCCTATCTCTGCCGGCATCAACAACTCGTCGCGCACTTCGGGCAAACACTCGAGGAATCTTGCGGTCATCACTGCGATGTCTGTCGCGGAGATTATGAACTGGTCGAAGACCCACTCGTGGTCTCGCAGAAAATTATTTCCTCCGTCTATCGGCAGGATCAACGGTTCGGTACCAGCTATACCGCGGCGGTACTCAAAGGCTCGCGCGACAAGAAAGTGCTCGCGAACGGGCACGATCAATTGAGTACCTATGGACTGCTCAAGAACGAGAGCCTCGCGGCGATACGTAACTGGATCAATCAACTCGCCGCACAGCACTACCTGAAAAAGGGGGGCGAGTATCAGCTGGTGCAGATCACCGAGAGTGGCTGGAAAGTCCTCAAGGGAGAACTGACGCCCCGCCTGATTCAACCCCGCGTGGAAACGAGCGCGGAACGCGCGCAGCGCAAATCGCGGGAGGTGCAGGGAGATGCGTGGGAAGGGGTCGACCAGAACCTGTTCCAGCATTTGCGCACGCTCCGGGCGGAGATGGCGGAAGAACTGGTCTTAAAGCCCTACATGGTCTTCAGCGATGAAACCCTGCGGGGCCTGGCGCGGCACCGTCCTTCGTCACAGGAGAATCTGCTGCAGATCAAAGGAGTCGGCCAGAAGAAATGCCAGGACTATGGCGACCGCGTACTGGCGGAGATCGACGCCTGGTGCGACACGCATGAGCTCGATCAGGATGTCGATCTCAAACAGGCCGCGGCGCGACCCAAACCGGCGACGAAATCCAAATCAGCGAATGCGCAGGCGAAACAGGCCTTTGAACTCTTCGCGGAAGGGAAGACGGAATCCCAGATTGCCGACGAAATGGGACGCGCTATTTCCACGGTGAATGGTTATCTTACAAGTTATATCGAGCAGGAGAATGTGACTGACGCCACCCCCTGGGTCGATAAGCTGATCGTGGGGCGAATCGAGTCGGCAATTGACGAAGTCGGTTGCGATCGCCTCAAACCGATCTACGAGCAGCTGGGTGAAGACGTTCCTTATGAGCAGATCCGTATCGTTGTAGCCTGTCGTCGGCAGCGCGAGCAGGAGGAATAACATGATTCCACGAATCCTGGAACCGGAAGTGATGGACAGCGCCGAAGACGCGCGCGAATACAACGACATGGATCATGCCGAGGTCAACCAACTGTTCGTCACCGACCTCGGTTGGGAGGTGAGCCAGTGCGACCTCGAAGGCCCGCTGCGTCTGCTCGATGTGGGGACGGGGACGGCGCTGATTCCCATCGAAGTCTGCCGACAGGCGGTGGAAGATCATCGGATTGTCGGTATCGATCTCGCCGAAGAGATGCTGAAGCTGGGAAACGTGAATATCGCGGAAGCAGAACTGACGGATCGAATCGAGTTGGTCTGCGTCGATGCCAAGGCGATTCCGCCGGAACTTGATCAGTTCGACATCGTCTTCTCGAACAGCATTGTGCATCACATCCCGGAACCCCTCCATGTTTTTCAGGAGATGTATCGGGTGCTTAAACCGGGCGGCCTGTTATTCGTGCGCGACCTCAGGCGACCTGACAGCGAAAAGGAATTGAATCACCTTGTTCAGGAATACGCCGGGCAGGAATCGGAGTATGCCCGGACGCTGTTCGCCAATTCGCTCCGGGCGGCACTGACCCTCAAAGAAGTAAACGAGATCGCTAAAGAAGCGGGCATCGAGCGTTTCCAACTCAAGGCGACCTCCGACCGACACTGGACCCTGAGCGGCGCAAAAGCACGCTGAAGTTTCCGTTCTGAACTAACCTGCGTTGGCCTGCGCGACGGCGGTGTCGATTCGTTCCAGCACTTTCTCTTTGCCGACGAGCAGCAGGCAGTCATAGAGACCGGGTCCAACGGGGCTGCCGGTGGTGGAGATGCGGAGACCGTGGATCAGGAGACCGGTTGAAACTTCTTTCTCTTCACACAGTGCTTTG
>PABD01000225.1 GCA_002702685.1 Planctomyces sp. | reverse complement strand
CTTCGTATTCCTGGGGGGCCGGTCCCCGAGTGGTGAGGTTCGTTTTCAGTCGGGCTTTCTGCTCATCGTAGGAAATCGTGCTGTTATTTCTCTGCACGGGAGCCATTCGAACTGCCATCTGCTGTTCGGCTTGCTGCTTGACCTTTGTTTCCACCCAGACGAAGAAACCACAGCAACTGCACATCGGGACCGCAAACAATCCCAGAACACAAGCAGTGATGATCACCAACTTCTTATCCGAGAGGAGCGTCTGAATGGGAGACTGAGGGCCATTCTTCCTGCCGGATCTCGACGAGGAGCGTTTACGATCAGCGGATGACTTTCGGCCGGTGGATTGCTTCCGGCGGGCGGGGCGACGTGCGGGTTCCTCATCGAAGAACTCTTCTGATTTCACCGCGCTCGGTACCTTCAGCGGCCGCTCGCAATCCTTGCATTTGAACCGACGGCCCGCCAGATCATCGCGGACCTGGTACGATTTGCCACAATCGGGGCAGGAGAAAGAGATCGACATCGGAACGGATGGCCCTTACCAGCGTGAGGTAGACAGCCCGGAATCAGGCCATGGGATCAGGGGGATTTGATTAGCAGTGAGCCCGAGGATAACCGGGGAGGCCGTGCTTGTCTACGTTTGGTTTTGGTGAAACCGGTCTAAGCCAATTGGCCCCTGACTTCCATGAGAATTCGCCCCAGCCAGTTTTTTCCCGAACCATCACCGCCGTCGCCCCAGAAGGAATCATTCGCCGTATGCTCAATGAGTCTGGCGTCGCCGGTTGCCAGCAGCAGTTCACGCAGATCGTCATGTTGACTGAACTTGGCGAGCACGGCTTCTCGCATGATATTCACCTTCACGGATTCCCAGTCCCGGCGCAATGTCAGCTTGCGACTGCGCCCCAGGTTAGCGGCTTCGCGCGCCGTTATTGCGAGACGGATCTTTTCCTCCGCGGGAGTCCCCGCGAACTTCTGCGCCTGAAAATAATGCTCCGAGGTCGGCCAGTTTTTTCCTTTGAGGAAGACGCGGTGGGGCGAAAAGTTGGAGAGGTAACCGTGCTCTCCACTCTTAAGGTAGAAATTAATTGTTGCTGGTGTCGTCATGATCGCTGAGCCTCGATGAAAGATGATGTCAGGAAATCCGACACAGCGTTATCCGCGAGGTTCGCCCTGGATGATATTCACAGCTGATACTGGCAAACAATCGCGCCTCTGGTACCATAACTATCCGGACCGTTTCTCTTTCGGATCATCTCTGTTCGTCCCCCTCAATTGTCTGGCCAAGTTCATGCATGAATATGAAAAACTGAGCGCGTTTTATCTTGGGAAACGATACGACCCGGAGGCGGGGGCGCTCACCGAGGATCTGCTGCTGTATGATTCCAAGGATTTGACGACGCATGCCGTGTGTGTAGGGATGACAGGGAGTGGCAAGACGGGGCTTTGTCTGTCGTTGCTCGAGGAGGCGGCCATTGACGGGATCCCCGCGATTGCGATCGACCCCAAGGGGGACCTCGGCAACCTGTTTCTGACCTTTCCCGAATTACGTCCGGCGGACTTTGAACCTTGGATCGATCCGGATGAGGCGACTCGGAAGGGGAAGACGGTTGCCGAGTATGCCGAGAAAACGGCGACGACCTGGCGCGAGGGGTTGGCGTCGTGGGGCCAGGAACCGGAACGGATACAGCGATTTCGCGATGCGGTGGATATGGCGATATACACACCGGGAAGCAGCGCCGGTTTGCCTCTCACGGTGCTGCGTAGTTTTGACGCCCCGCCGGAGGCGGTTCGCAACGACACGGAAGCACTTGCGGAACGAGTCAGTACGTCGACGTCGGGGTTGCTGGCGCTGCTTGGAATCAAGGCCGACCCGATTCAGAGCCGCGAGCATATTCTTATCGCCAACATCCTGTCGAGCTCATGGAAAGAGGGGAAAAGTCTTGATATCGCCGGGCTGATTGGCGCGATTCAGAAGCCACATTTCACCAAGGTGGGCATTATTGACCTCGAAACATTCTTCCCCGCGAATGACCGGATGCAGTTGGCGATGTCGCTCAACAATCTGTTGGCTTCGCCCAGTTTCGCGAGCTGGCTGGAGGGGGAGTCGCTCGACATCAAGCGGCTGTTGTATACGGAGGCGGGGAAACCCCGTTTGAGTGTAATCTCGATTGCGCATCTTTCGGAGGCGGAGCGGATGTTCTTCGTGACGATTCTGCTCAACGAGGTCGTCGCCTGGATCCGTACTCAAGCAGGGACGTCAAGTTTACGCGCGCTGCTGTATATGGATGAAGTCTTCGGGTACTTCCCACCGACGGCCAATCCACCGACGAAGAAACCGATGCTGACGCTGCTCAAGCAGGCGCGGGCGTATGGGCTGGGTGTGGTACTGGCGACGCAGAACCCGGTCGACCTCGATTACAAAGGACTGTCGAATACCGGGACCTGGTTCCTCGGTCGGTTACAGACAGAGCGGGATAAGCTTCGTGTTCTCGAAGGCCTCGAGGGGGCCGCCAGTACTGTCGGATACGAGTTTGATCGCCAGAAGATGGAGCAGACGTTGGCGGGACTCGGCAATCGGGTCTTCCTGATGAATAATGTTCACGAAGATGCGCCGGTCGTCTTCCAGACGCGTTGGGCGCTTTCTTACCTCCGCGGCCCGTTGACGCGGCAACAGATCTCGCAACTGATGGAACCGGTCAAGTCGGATACTAACTCGGCAGAAGTCACTGCGGCGCCGGTAGTGGAACAGAAAGAACAATTGCCCGCAAATGCTTCATCGAGCGAAGCCGTAACACCGCCGGTGATCCCGGCCAATGTCCCTGTTTCCTACGTGGGGCCGAAAGCAAGTCTCAGTGAAGATCAACGTGTCGTTTATCGGCCCGCGTTGCTCGGACGGGGCCGTCTGCATTTCAAGAAGTCGACGTACAACCTCGATACCTGGGAAGATCGAGCGCGATTACTCATTGTACGCGATTCGCTCCCGGCGGGTCTGTGGGATGAGGCTCAAGTCATTGCGGCAGATAAGATCAATCTGGAAAGCGAGCCCATTGCGGATATTCACTTTTCACCTCTACCGAGTGAACTGTTAAGCGCGGACAGCTACAAATCGTGGGAGAAGGATCTCAAAACGGCGCTATATCAATCGGCCGAGCTGATCGTTTATAAGTGTACTGATCTTAAAGAGTGTTCCTCTGCCGGTGAAAGCGAAGGTGACTTTCGCATCCGGTTGCGTCAACGGGCACAGGAAGAACGCGACTTGCGCGTGGAGAAATTGCGCGATAAATACAATTCAAAAATAGCGACGCTGCAAGGCCGGCTTCAGACTGCGGAAGCGGCGGTGGATCGTGAAAAATCACAGGCGACCCGCGCGATGTTCGACTCGGCTGTTTCCTTTGGGAGCGCGCTGTTCGGGGCGTTCTTCGGGCGTAAGATGGCGAGCCGCACGAATGTCTCCAAAGTCGGAACCTCCATGCGGAGTGCCGGTCGCGCCGCGCAGCAGCAGAGTGATGTCGGTCGCGCGAAAGAGAAGGTCGCTCAATATCAGGAGCAACTGAAGGAACTTGAAGCGGAATTCGAAGCGGAGGTCGAAGGCCTGGAGACGAAACTCGACGTGGAAAACCTCGCCATTGAAGAGCTGAAAGTCAGTCCGCTCAAGTCGGATATCGAAACAGCGCCCGTCGCCGTTGTCTGGTTGCCCTGGCGCGTGGATAGAACGGGCATCGCGGAGCCGTTTTATACGATAGAATAAGCTGTCTCAGCCGGCGTTCGAGGGTTGATGGCGGTTTTTCCCATCGAGATTATCCGGGTCAGCATTCTGCCCGGCTTTTGCGTTCGCGTCTCGCGGAGCATACGGAAAGTATTTCTTGAAATCGTTCAGCGGCTTCTCGAACAGGTGCCACGAAGCGGCGGAGATCGCCACGGAGACCGAACCGAATACCAGCAGGTTCAACACGACATAATTCGGAATCTCGATGCCGAGGCGGGGGAAGACGATCTCGCTCAGGGTGACAAAGACGGCGTGGTGATAGATATAAATGCCGTAGCTGATTTTACCGATATAGGTGATCGGCGACAGGCTGAGAATTCTGCCGGTAACGCCCGTGAATCCGACGGCACCGCGATAGATCAGCCAGGTCGAAAGAAACGACAGGGCGACATCGCCGAAGACGAACAGGAATGATTCGCCGGAGGTCGGCGCCTCTTTGGTCGTGCGTTCCAGGCCCAGGTTTTGCATCGCGATGTACAGGACGAGGAGCGGCAGACCGGCCCAGAGTGAGAACTTCATGAACTTTTCCGTTGGCTCGCCGGGCTTGTTTTTCATCATCCAGGCGAGCAATGCTCCCATCCCGAGGGTGTCGAGGTTGGAGGGAGTCATCAACATGGCGGCAAAGGGGGACCAACCGAGCGACAACAGCAGCCATCTCGTAAAGGGGCCAGCGAGTACGGAGAGGATGATCCAGGCGGGGAGCTGCCGGCGTGGCAGAAACAGGATCATGAATGGCCAGAAAAGGTAGAACTGTTCCTCAACCGCCAGGGTCCACAGATGAGGGCCGGCAAGAAATTTGTTCTCCATCGCAAAGCGAATGTTCTGGCAGTAGCTCAGATACCACCAGATGTTCTCGCGCACGATGGGCAGACCGAGGAACATCGCTAATACGAAGAGGTAGTAGATTGGGAAGATACGCAGGAATCGGCGTATGTAGAAGTTCTTGACGGTGTACCAGGTCGAGAACCCATAGGCATCGACTTTGTCACGGCAGTCCAGCAGAATTCGCGTGATGAGAAAGCCGCTCAGAACGAAGAAGAGTCGAACCCCGAGGAAGCCCCACTGCACCAGGTCATGAACGAAACTACCTTCGCTGTAGTGCCAGAGTACGACAGCGAAAACGGCGAAGGCTCGCAGTCCATCCAGCTGGACCATATGCTGCTGAATGATTGCAGGCTCGTGCCTGGGCTGAATATTCGCCGTTGCCATATCGATATCAAGAAAACGAAGGGTGACTGGACAGCGCGAGCACGTTCCGTTCGGGGGGAGGTCATTAGAGAGGGCGCTATTAGAACGGTGCCCCGGTCAAAAGACAATCCGGTTTTCCGGGAAATTCCTTAGACATGCGATTCATTTGAACAAGCCCTCTTTCGCCATTGAACAACACCTGTGGTAAGCATGTAACTTTATGAGGCCGCTTATGTCGCCGCTGGCCAGAACAAAGGATGCTGATAACTCAACGGCTGTTGAGCGAACGCACGATCACCGCATGTTCGTTGGTTCAACATCAATCGCGAATTCCACACTGTTCGACTTCGGGAATCGTGCTTCGGTGGCGCGCCACAAATGCTGGATCAGCTCGATTGCCGGCGCTCTCAATTGGAGGTGAAAACGGTAGTTGCTTTTCAGTTTGGCGAGGGGGGCGGGGGCGGGGCCCAGCAGGATAATGTCGAGGTTTTCGTTCTCTTTCGTCGCTTTTAAAGATCGCGTGAATTCCTGCGCAAAGGTCTGAACATCGTGCTCGTCCTCACCCCGAAAGATGACGCGTGCCATCTTCGAAAAAGGTGGCGCTAGCATGCTATGCCGGTGGCGAAGTTCGTGACGAGCGAAGCCGATGTAGTCGTGTTCCGACGCTTTGACAATTGCTGGTTCCGCGGGTGACGCCGTCTGCACGAAGACGCGTCCGCCGCGCGTGCTGCGACCCGTGCGGCCTGCGACCTGCGAGATCAACTGAAAAGTTCGTTCCGTTGCCCTCAGGTCCGGTTGATGCAGCATCGTATCGGCATCGATCACGCCCACTAAGGTGACGTTCGGAAAGTCGAGTCCTTTCGCGATCATCTGCGTTCCCAGCAGGATGCTGGCCTTTCCCTGTCGGAAAAGTTCGAGGGTCTCGTCGTGGCTCCCGCGTTTACTCATGGAGTCACTGTCCATTCGCAGACACTTCTGGTTGGAGAACTTCGTACGGACTTCCTCTTCGAGTTTCTGCGTACCGATGCCGACGAAACGGACGCCGGGGTGATTGCAATTGGGGCAGGCAGTGGGAGGCGGAACCTGATAGTCGCAACTGTGACAGAGCGCCATCCGTTTGTCTTTATGCCACGTCAGGGTGATATCGCAGTTGGGACATTGGACGGACTTGCCGCAGGCACGACACCAGATGGCGGGAGAAAACCCGCGCAGGTTGAGGAACAGGATCACCTGGCCTCCGTCCTGAATGGTCAGTCGCATTGCCGACTCGAGCGCGCGACCGATAGCCGCCCCTTTGTTGATCTGCGGATCATTGCGGACATCCACCGTGACGACCGGTGGCAACGGCAACTTCGCCACCCGGTTGAGCATCGAGATGAGTTCGTATTCGCGCTGATGCACCTTGAGCCACGATTCGAAGGTAGGAGTCGCTGTCCCCAGTAGAAGCGGTATCCGTTCGAGTTCCGCCCGTTTGCGCGCGACTTCGCGGGCATGGTAACGGGGAGTCGTTTCCTGTTTGAACGTGTTCTCGTGCTCTTCATCAATGATGATGAGTCCGAGTTGCGGGCAGGGGGCGAAGATGGCGCTGCGGGCGCCGACAACAACCTGGACTTCGCCGCGCGCGATCTGTTGCCAATGCCAGTGGCGTTCGGCGTCGGTCAGATGGCTGTGCAGGACGGCAACCTGATCAAAGCGGCGACGAAAGCGACGGATCGTCTGCGGAGTGAGGCTGATCTCGGGGACCAGTACGATGGCCTGTTTGCCATAGCTGACAATTTCGCGAATGGCTTGTATGTAGATTTCGGTTTTGCCGGAACCGGTGACTCCGTGCAGCAGCATCGTCGAATGTTCCCGCGACTGGATCGCCGCGAGCACCTTTTCGTAGGCGACCTGTTGTTCCTCATTGAGCGTCAGATCGAGTTCCTGTTCGGTCGGTTCAATGTTGTCGATCTCGAAGTTGTCAGATCGCTCGCGAACGGGGTCAATGAGTTTTTTGTCACGCAAAGCATGCACAGGAGACGTTCCGCAGTCGGCCCGGTCACAGATCACATCGATGGTAAGCGGGACATCGCTCGCACAAAGGACGTCGAGGACCTTCGCCTGCTTCGCCGGCAGCGAAATGGCATCGCGATTCTTACGGACACGTTCCGGCACGGTGAACAGCGTGATCATCCGCGTTCCGGCTTTCTTTTTGACGCCGGCGGGGATCACGGAATCGAGTACCTGTCCCCAACCGCACAGGTAATAGTCGGCGATCCATTTCGTCAGCTCGAGCATGTGGTCGTCGAGCAGCGGTTCGCGGTCGAGCAGTTCGACGATCGGTTTGAGTTTCCGATGGGTCGGCTCCCAGGGACGGACGGCGACACAGAAACCAACGGTCGTCTGGTGCCCGCGTCCGAACGAGACCTTGACTCGCCGCGCGGGGCCGATCCATTCGCGCAGCTCATCCGGAACGAGATACGAATACGATTCCTGGAGCGGTCGATTGAAGACGACCTCCGCGACCAGCTGATCGCGCTGCGCGGCTTCCTCCCAGTTGGTCAGAACTTCCGTTTCGAAAAGTTGGCGCTGGGAGGGGGAACTCAAGGATCAGCCTTTGGTGATGTGGCTTGTGTAACAGCTCAATTGTCGGGGAACATTCTCCGAATTCTATACGAGTCGTGTGGCGAAATACACCTCGCCTGTTCTTTCACTGTGCGAGCCGTTATCTTTAGCGTAAACGTACTTGATTTAACCTGCATTCTAGTGTGGAAACCGCAATGCGACTGGGATTACTCGGCGGCACCTTCGATCCGATTCATCTGGGACACCTGATTCTGGCGGAAGCCTGCCGCGAGGCGTGTCAGTTGGACGAAATCTGGTTTCTGCCGACAGGGAAACCACCGCATAAAGTGGCGGCCGAGATCACTCCCGCCAGACAGCGGATCGAAATGCTGGAGATGGCGCTGGCGGGCGCGCGGCAATTCAAGATCAACGATATGGAAGTGAAACGCGGCGGGACGACGTATACGGTCGATACATTGGCGGAACTTCGTGAACAGGATCCGGACCGCGAGTTATACTTTCTGATCGGGGCAGATTCCCTGCACGACTTCCCGATGTGGCGCGAACCGGAACGGATTGCCGAACTCGCGACGTTGCTGGTCGTCAATCGGGCGGGACGCGCGATGCCCGATCTCGATTCCATTCCGCAAAAAATCCGCCGCAGTGTGGAGGTCGTTACGATTCCGGATATCGGCATTGCGTCGAGTGACCTGAGGCAACGGGTCTCGGAAGGGCGCAGCATTCGCTACCAGGTGCCGCGTGCCGTTGAGGTGTATATTGACCAGCATGGGCTGTATCGCGCCTGACATTACGATATAGACCAGCTCACCGAAGATGAATGGAGTTCAACAACATGAGACCTGCCTTATTCATTTTGCTCTCTCTGTTCTTCGTTTGCGTGGCGTCGAGATTATCGGCGGCGGAGCCGAAAGTCGAATCGTTCGAAATCACTCGCGATGGCAAGGCACTCGTCCCCATCATCGTCCCCATTGAAGCCGAAGAACGGACCCGCGCGGCGGCAGAGAACTTGCGTCGCTACCTTGAGAAAATCACCGGTGCGAAATTCGAGACCAGCGAAGAGATGGCGCAACCGGGGATTATCGTCTGCCCGCGTGAACTGTTGAAGTTCTCGCTCTTCCCGAATGGCTCGACGCAAAAAGTACCCTGGAATGAACGCGAAGATTATGCAATTGGCACGTTCGGTCAGGGGATGCTGGTCGTCGGAAAAACAGAGCAGGGGGTGGAGCACGCAGTCTGGGACCTGCTCTATCATCTCGGTTACCGACAATATTTTCCGGGCGAGCACTGGGAGGTGATCCCGAACATTCCGGATCTGAAACTGCAACTCGCGTTGGAGAGTTCTCCCGACTACCACTCGCGTCTGATCTGGTACGGTTACGGCGCCTGGGAGCATGGTGAAGAACCCCTGAAAGACTGGCAGGCGAAGAACAGGTTGGGGGCCGCGATCAAACTGAATACGGGGCACGCCTATGGTCGGATCATCTCCGCGAAGCAAGCCGAGTTCGATGCGCACCCCGAGTACCGGGCCCTCATCGATGGTCAACGGAATCCCTCTCCGCAGGCGAAGTTCTGTATCAGTAACCCGGGATTGCGGGCATTGGTTGTCGAGTACGCCCACGAGTTCTTTGAGGAAAATCCCGACGCCGATTCCATCTCGATGGACCCCTCCGATGGAGGTGGCTGGTGCGAGTGCGAGGAATGCCAGCAGATGGGAAGCGTCTCCAACCGGGCACTCACGCTCGCGAACGAAGTCGCGCGGGCGATCAATGCAGAGAGCGACCGCGAACGGTTCGTCGGTATGTATGCGTATAACTACCATTCGCCGCCACCCACGATCGAAGTCGATCCCCATGTCATCATCAGTGTGGCGACGTCTTTTATCCGGGGAGGGTATACACTCGATGAATTACTGAAAGGTTGGGCGGAGAAGGGGGCGAAACTTGGCATCCGCGACTATTACAGTGTGAGCACCTGGGATCGTGATCTGCCGGGCCAAACACGGGCGTCCAATCTCGAATGGTTGCAGCAACGAATTCCCCACTACTATGAACTCGGCGCCCGGTTCTCCACCGCCGAATCGGGGGAGAGTTGGGGAACAACCGGGCTCGGGCATTATTTCGCGGCGCGCCTGCTGTGGAATATCCACGAGGCCGGGCGGCTGGAGGATATCCGGGAGGAGTTTCTCACGAACTGCTTCGGCGACGCGAAAGAAACTTTGCGCGCGTATTATCAACACCTTGACGGTTCGCGCCCTCATCTTATGCGCGAGGACCAATTCGCGCGGATGTACAGGCTGCTGAAACAGGCGAAGACGGAAACGAACAATAAAGCCGTACAGGCGCGGCTCAATGACCTGATTCTTTATACGCGCTATGCCGACCTCTACGTGCAATACTCCGAGGCACAGGGGGCCGCGCGGCAGGCCGCGTTCGAGAAGATGATCCGCCATGTCTACCGGTCCCGGAATTCCATGATGATGCACGCGAAAGCGTTGTATCGCGACATCGACGGTCGGGACCGGAATGTGATGATCCCACCGGAGGCCGAATGGAATGTCCCCGAAGAGAAGAATCCATGGAAGTCGAGCGAACTGTTTACCGAAGCCGAACTTCAAGGGTATCTCGACGAAGGGATCGCCCGGTATCAACCTGTCGAACTGGACTTTTCTCCAGTCGATTTTTCGGACGAACTTGTCAGCGCGAAACCGCTGTCGCTGGAAGGGGAAACGCTGACGGACGAATGGACTTTTCGCGGCGCCTTTGAATGTTACACGCAGACAGAGCGTGCTGGCGAAGTCATCGAGTTTGGATTAACAGGCGGGTTGATCAAACATTATCGCGACCGGGGAAATGTGAAAGTCGAACTGTGGCAGGTCGGCGGCGCGAGTGAAACGGGAGAGAATGAAACGCTCGTGGCGACGGACGAATCGGTTCCACCCGACGGAGAGCAATACTCGGTGAAACTCAAGGCGGGGGAACCGGGATTGTATAAACTGCGGCTGACCGATGGCGGCGACATGAGCCGGATCACCTGGTCGTCCAACCTGCCGTTCACGATTACGGCATCGATGGATCATCCACCGATGTACAAGTTGCGGATGAACCAGTATTTCTATGTCCCGCGCGGGACGAAAGTCATCGGACTGCTCGGGGGCGACACGGGGCGAATCGTCGATCCTGACGGCAAAGAGGCCCTGGTACTTGAAGACAAACAGCAAAGTTACTACAGCGTCCCTGTCCCAACTGGACTGGATGGTAAACTGTGGACGATCCGTTCCGCCAACCAGAATTTCCGCCTGATGACCGTCCCCCCTTATCTGGCGGGCAGCCCCGATCAGTTGCTGTTGCCCTCGGAGGTCGTGGAACGCGACCGGTAAAGCCAATTGAAACGCTCGTCGTTGGCTCGGGTTGCGTCCCGTTAGTTTCTCACTCACGGATAGCCCCGTACCATCGCATAAGCTCACGGGTAGCCCCGTACAATCGCGTAAGCGATGTGCGGGGTGCGTGTTTTGGTTCTTCATTTTGAACCAGAGACGAACACGGATTTTCACAGATGAGCCAAGGAACCTTCAAACGTTACAGCGAATGAACAGTTTGAGATAATTCGCGCATGCTTCATGAGAACTCGGTCAACATCTCAGTCCCAGGTGTGTCGATCTGTATTTATCTGTGGTTCCAGTCGGTGAAGCTTCAACTTATTGCTGCGCAACCCGGTCAACTCGAAAACGAGATTGTCAGGGTTACCCACGGAGATGCTGATCAAGTTGGATGAAGTTATGCCGCGCTGCGGGTGTTGTTCCATTCGGAGGTGTCGGGGGCGGAACCTTTGGCGTTGACTTCTTTCACTGCGATTACGAGGTTCACGATCAGTTGAATGACGCCGACCACAACCAACACGACTGCGGTCCAGAGCATGATCATCGGAAGCAGGGTGGTTCCCTGCGTCAGCGCCCAGATACTGAGGAAGAGACCGAAACCGGAGAGCAGGGCCTTGAATTCGGTGGGACCGAATGTCGCCAGGGTGAACTCATTGATCATCTTCGTTTTGATGTTGGTCAGGACCGCGGTCGCCATGAGAATCATCACGAGTGCGATTCCCAATTCCATCCGTCCGCAGGCGATGGCGAGTCCGATCATCCAGTAGCAGAAGGAAATCGGGTCCGTGAAGTGATCGAGCAGTTCTCCTCCGTTACGGCACTGGCCGGTGGAACGGGCGTGTGTTCCGTCGAGGCAGTCGGCAAAATGATTTCCAAAGACTCCCGCGGCCGCGAAAAATCCTCCCCACCAGGTCGCGCCGGCAAAGGCGAATCCAATGCCGCCGAGCAGGGCGCTCACATGGCCGACTGCGATGATCCCTTCCGGCGGAAATCGGTGGGGGATGTGCAGATGCGGGTAGGCGGCCTTGAATTTCGGGCCAAGCCAGGGATCGATCAGACTGTGAGAGATTCGTTTGGACATCGTTCTGCCGTCCTGTCGAGAAAAAGAAAACCCTGAACAAAGAGGTGCGGGCCTCTCTACTCAGGGCGATGTTTTCAGGACGATGTCACGCTGATTTCAGCGAATTACTGGATTTTTTTGTTCACCAGTGAGCTCCAGCGAACGGAACGCTCGAGGGCGTCGGTCACCGGGCGGATGATGGTGGTCCAGTCATTGGTTTTGGACAGCAGGTCGACGGCACCCCGTTCGATGCAGGCGACGATATTTTCCGTCGTGGCATTGCCGGTCAGCATGATAACCTGCACCACGGGATTCAGTTTTTTCAGTTTGGGAATCAGATCAATACCGCTACACGAACCCTGCATGTTGATATCGCAGATAGCGATGAAGTACATCTGCTTGCCCATCATTTCGAGGGCTTCTTCGGCCGTGGTGGCACAGTGACAGCAGACACCGATTTTGCCGAGCCAGAACTGAACGAGACGTCCGATCGTCGGGTCGTCATCGATGACCAGGATACGGGCATCGGGTGGGATTTTACGGTCAGAGGCTTTCACGGCTGCGGCTGGTGAAGCAGCGACTGGGGCGACCTGGGCCGGCGCGGCGGGTCTTGCCGGTTCGGGAGCCGGAGCAGGGGCCGGAGCTGGTACGGGAATGTCGGCGACTGGTGCCGGGATCGATTCGGCGGTAGCAGTCGCTTCGCCGGCTCCATCGGGGCCCCAGATTGCATGCAGTCTTGTAACGAAGCTGGACGTGTCTACGGCTTCCGAAGCCATCGGGTCCGAACACATGTCACGGAGCTTGTCAAAAGACTTGAGCAGCGTGTCGATGATCGCGGGGGATGACTTGAGCTGATCGTCGCGAAGGGCGTCGAGTACGTTTTCGATGGCGTGAGCCAGCTTTCCGATCTTATTAAGACCGATGAAACCGGAGTCCCCTTTGATCGTGTGTGCGGAACGAAAAACTTTGTTCACAATCGCACTGTCGAGGTTCTCGCCATTCTCCTCGAGAATGAGCAGGTCTGACTCGATCTGATCAAGAAGATCCATCGCATTCTCTACGAACATTTCGTAAAGCTGCGGATCGTTATCGAGTTCCAGTTCCTCGTTGAAATTCAATTCGGCCATGAAATCACCTAATGATAAACCTTAATGCCTGGCAACCGCGGCTGGTGCAAGGGAATTAGATCAAGTGAAGCAGAACAGGAGCCATTGACGAAGACCGAAACAATATGTGAGCGGGAGTCGTTCAAAAAACGGTTGGGACGACTGTCGTTCTGAATATTGACCTGAGTTCGGCTTCTCGGTCATGAATTACTCAGCCGCGGATGCGACTGAGCGCGTCGAACGGTGACCGGGAGACTCCCCCGAGCCATGAGTGGCCGGGAGAGTCGAATTGGATCAGCGGGAATCAGACAGTCGTCTGAACCCATTTGGCCAGCTTTTCGCGAAGTCCGACCGGAGTGAACGGTTTCACCAGGTAGTCGGAAACTCCGTGCTGGATCGCTTCCATCACTTTACCACGCGAACCTTCGGTCGTGATCATGATCACGGGGACGGTGGTATTGATGGCACGGATTTCTTTCAGCAGTTCCAAGCCGGACATGTTGGGCATGTTCCAGTCGCTGAAGACGACGTCGACCGGGTTCGCTTTGAAGAGTTCAATCGCGATCTGGCCGTCGGCGGCTTCATGAATGTTTTCAATTCCGAGAGCCTTGAGGGTTTTCTTGGCAACCATGCGGGTCATCTCGGAGTCATCGACGATAAGTACGTTCATGGAAAGGTCCCTTTTGAAGGTCAGTTTCGAGCAATGAGCGAGAATCAGGTCATCAGCTCACGGGTCAGGATGTGTGATTTGAATTGGTAAACGTCTTTGAAGAACGTTTTTGTTTATCCGCGTTCTACGAATCCGAATGCGAGCATGAATGGCCCGACTTCGGAGTCGAAGGTGGCGAGCATCGGCTGCGAGTTCGATGGGAATTCGACGTTATGGCCAGTGCCATGGACAATGTTCGGCAGTCCCATTTCGAGTTCGAGCGATGCGAGTTTGTCTTTTGCACTGCCGGCGATCACGTTCGCAAATTCACCGACGGTATCGCAGACGAGCGGTGTAATCTCGCGGACTTCCATGTCGAGCATACGGTGGACAGTCTCGTACGCCGTGGTGGCAGGAAAGCTGAGACAGAAGGAGCCGGCTGATTTTCCTGACAGGCCAATGATGGCGGTAATGTCATAGAAACTGGTATCCGGCCGTTTCAATCCCAGACCAGTACGTGTGATCGAGCTGTCCAGCATCATGCTGAACGTATCCACGGTGGCGGAGATGACGGGATTAACAATCTGGGAGGTAAGACTTGCAGAGGCAGCTGTTTTCATTTCGCACCTGTTTCCGGGTCGAGTGGTCGGTTCGTTTTCCAAAGCTAGGTTTCATCTCTGCAACATGTCAGAAAAACCCCTCAATGTGGGCACAAAAAGTGCGCAGGACCGGAATCATATGCTCGTTATTCCGGTTGTAACGATTATCCAATGGCTGAAATGAGCAATTGCTGGCCACTCCCCGCGACGAAAGTTCCGAAATGTCGGTAAGAGTGTCACTAGGGGTGGCACGCGGTGGTATTTAGGAGGTTTACCCCATCTTAGGATTCCGGCTGAACGTATTGAGTGGACTCTGCACTGAATGACGACCGGTGAATACCTCAGTAGAGAAGGGATATTCGTTACGACGAGTCGTGGAAAAAGGTCCGTTCCGCGATTAGTGGTGGCGATCGAGCAGATTCAGGCGAATGAAAAGGTAGCGGTTGCAACGATTAGTCCGATCATCACTGAAAAACTTGAAAACCGCCATTCATTGCGGCCACTGCCACGTGTTTTCAACGTCGCTTCGCGATATGGAAACTACTCTTCTAGCGTGGGCCCTGATATTGATATCTGTGTATTGTCTCCGGCAGGGGTCGGAACCCATCTACTCTGGTTGACCTGGTTCAACTCTGATTGCATTACTTGACGGGAAAATCGAATGTCCGCGCAAGCAGTTGAAGATCAACATTCCTACGTGCCCATCGCCCCCGGAGATCGCAATCGTACGACGCTGTCGATCAATGAACTGATCATTGGTCGCCAGTCGACGATGCCGATCTACGATGTCAATGGAGTTCTGCTGCTTGCTGAAAACCAGCTCATCACCACAGAGATCAAAGCCAACCTGAAGAATCGCGTCCATGGCGGTACGATTCAGGTTGATGATGCGGACTTGTCCAAGCTGACTCTTCGCCAGGTTGAAGTCAAAGAAGTGCCCCGATTTCCTGTCGACGAAGCATTATGTCGCAGGCTCGACATGATCCTCGACAACGGCCTGATCAACGTGAAGAACACGGGCCCGTCTTATAAAGATCAGGTCGTCGAACATGGTTGTGAAGCCTACGACGCGGAGCAACGTGAACGCCTTCTGGAACAGAACGCCCACAATGCACAAACGTTGCAGTCCATGTTGACGGATGCCACCAATGGAAATTTAAAGGACTGCGATGCGATTGCCGTCATGGCAGCCCAATACTTGAAAGAGATGGCGGTAGATACGGAAAACGTACTGACTTCAGTCATCGGCAATCAGGTTCCGGGCGAAGTGGCTGCGAGTTCCCTCGAATCGGCGTTACTCGCGATGGCGATTGGCATCGAAATGGATTTTGACGCGGACAACATTAAAAGCCTCGGTATTGCGGCCCTGACGCATGACTGGGGAATGGCTCATGTTTCCCCCGATCTGCTTGCGTTGCCACGCAAGCTTTCCCGAGTAGAACGCCTGGAAATCGAGCGGCACCCCATTTATTCCATGGAAATGCTGCAGAAGGTCGCTTCGGTCCCCAAGATTGTTCCGTTGATCGTCTACCAGGTCCACGAGCGGTACAACGGCACCGGCTATCCGCGCGGCCGCAGAGGAAACTCGATTCCTATTTTTGCCAGAATCATCGCCGTTGCGGACATCTTCATCAGCCTCACCGCTCCCCGTCCGTGGCGTCCGGCAGTCACCCGATACGGAGCGATGGAGTGCATGCTGCACCACTCCCGCGAGCGGTCACTCGATCCAGACGTCATGCGGGCACTCTTAAGAATTCAATCCCTGTTTCCGATTGGTTCCTTCGTCACCCTGAGTGACGGGAGCGTAGCGCAGGTCATCCGCGCCAATCGCAATAACTACACACAACCGATTTTACAACTGGTGCAGATGGCCGACGGCTCTCCCGCCGATCCGAACGCGGAGGGAAATGTGATCGATTTGGGAGCCAGCGAGCTGAAGGTCGAACAGGCTCTGCCTACGCCCGGTAGGGAGGAAATTCCATTCTCCGCCGATCTGTTTGATGAATATTGATTCACGAAGCTACATGACGGCCCATCCCGTTCCAACTCAGGGAGCCATAGTCATAGATGGATTTTGATTCCCTGTAATTGGCACGATTGATTTACAACGAATGCGATAAGACTAATTTCGAGGTCTTGAGACAATGTTTAGAACTGCCGAAAAACTGGAAAGATCCGCCGAAGAGGTGCTGTCCATTCTGGAGCGTTGGGATGCCAAAAATCAGGGGCACCATACCCAGAAACGACAATACTCGCGTAAGCCATACCGCACCAAGATGACGGTTTTTATTCCGCAATCGGAGGGGATGGCCGGAGAATCAATGGAAGCGACCAGCTTTACCGTCTGGTCCCGGAATATATCCCAGGGGGGGGTCTCCTTCATCTATCCGGGCCAATTGCAACATGGGAGATACCTCATATGCCTCGACCCGGAAAAGTCGGGCAGCCTTTGGTTCCTCGTGGAAATTCTGCGGTCTCGCCAGGTTCATAATGAGTTCTGGGAATACGGCGCCAACATGCTCGAACGGGCTTCGATCTGATTCCCCTCCGCACAGCAAACATCCAGAATACTTCAGCCGATCCACGACCTGTCGCGGATCGGCTGTTTTGTTTTACGGGCGTTTTCTTTCCAGCCTTCCACCAGTTGAATGATTGTGAGGCGATTCCTCTTCTGGTACGGTGATGGTACGGAATTGGAGACAGGCGCAGGAGTTTGATAGCCTGCGTCTCTAACACTTGATAATCTTGCACCGTGAATACCCTGCCGGAGAAATGTGATGCGAAGTTTGCTTGTGACTCTGGTCTGTTTGACAGGACTGATGATGACCGGGAACCGTGTATCGGCCGAGAACGCCGAACGTTTGATGATGTACCTTTCGATCGGTGGCGAGAATCGCATCGCTCTCTGGAATGTCGATCCCATGACGGGCCTCGCGTCGGAAGTGGGATCAGTGAATACCGGTGGTGCCCCCGGAGCACTGGCGCTCAACCCGGATGAAAATCGACTTTATGCCGCCGTCCGATCAACTGGCGATGTCGTCACGTATGAACTCAACGAATCGACCGGGGGGCTGAAAGAACTCGGACGCACTCCCGTGCTGGCAAATCCGGTATATGTCGCAACAGACAGGACCGGCAAGTTCCTGTTAACGGCCTACTACGGCGAAGCCAAAGCAGCCGTTTACGCGATTAATGAGCAAGGAGTAGTTCAACCGGACCCCGTGTGCGTCGTCGATTCGACGAAGCATCCGCATTCGATCAGCACGGACCTCGACAATCAGAATGTCTACATTCCGAATACCGGGGCGGATTTAATCCAGCAGTTTCAATTCAATGCGGAAACGGGCGAGTTGACGCCGCTCGAACCGGCTGATGTGAAGACGTCCGAAGTATCCGGGGCGCGGCATTTCACTTTTCATCCGTCGAACAAATTCGTGTACTTCGTCAATGAACACAACTGCCGCGTGGATGTCTTTTCTCGTGATGAAGCGGGAGCACTGACCGAGATTCAGTCGATCAGCACACTGCCGGAAGGCTACACGGAGAAAAGTTTCTGCGCCGATATTCACATCACCCCGGATGGAAAGTATCTGTATGCCAGCAATCGCGGACACGACAGCCTGGCGATGTACTCAGTGAATTCGGAAACGGGCAAATTGACAAGCCTGGGGCAGGTGCCGACGGAAGCCTGGCCGCGGGAATTCGGGCTCGACCCGCAGGGAAAGTTTGTTTATTCGGCGGGGCAGAATTCCCACAAACTGGCGGCTTATGAGATCAACCGGGAAACAGGAGAGTTGCAGCAGTTCGCGACCTACCCGGTTGGACAAAGCCCCGCCTGGGTGTTGATCAGAACGCTCAAGTAGAGCGCATCAATCCTCATCGAATGGAAAAAGCCGCTCGTCGAACTGCTCGACCAGCGGCTTTTCTTTATTTAAACGATAGATTAACGGCGATTCAGTCGGCGAAGACGCCGGTGGCGTACCAGGTACCATTCGAACCTTGAACCATATCGTAACCGTAGTAGCGATGGCGCTGACGCATGGAGTTCCAATGACCGGCTGAACTGCGCCAGGTGCGGATGCAGTCATTGGCGATGTCGAGCAGGGTATATCCGTTTCCGCTCACTGCAACTTCGCTGGAGAGTCCTCCCACGGCTCCGTTGATCTGCTGGAAACGCGAAGACCAGTTATGATGGCCAACCTGGTTGAGTCGAGCCATCGTGTTGGAATTCACGTTCGACATGTGGAGCAGGTATGGATGAACGGTAGAGTTCACCGATTGCGGTTGCTCCGGATGTCGTTTCAGGGCGTAGATAAGAGTCCGTTGAGTGATCGTTCCCGAGGGAAGAGTCAGCAATGTCTGCAGTTCATCGGCCGAGCAGGTGTGTCCACTGCGGAAAGGGTGTGCCGTCACAAGCTGGCCATGCAGGGGAGATGTTTCATCGGTCAGATCCAGAATGGCGATCCCCGCCTGTTTGTACATGTACTGAAAGGACGGGTGCCAGAGCAACGTCTGGTTCTCGCCGGGGACGGCGGCGTTCAGCGGCAGAATCGCTCGGACAAATCCGCCGAGCTCCTCTTTGAAGGCGGCGCTACTGAGCACGTTCTGTTCAAACCTGGTCTGTTGTTCGGGGCTCTGGTGCTCGAAGCAGATCAGGAGTTCCTGCTTGTTCCGGTTGGCTTCCTTGTAGGCGGCCACGTAGTCGGTGTGCCAGTCGAGCTCGCCGATCTGGCGTAAGGTGGTCTCCTCTGGAAGTCGTTCGGCCTGCGTCGGAGTACCGATTGCGGCGGCGAACAGAGAGGGGGAGGCCATCATCAGGGTGACGAGCGGAAGCAGAGCCCAGGTGTGCGTGTTACGTGTCATCAACGAATCCTTCTAATTCTGTGAACCGGGAACCGAGGAGACGAGGGACGTTCCTCTGGGAGATCCTCGTTGTTCCCGCGAATGAGACACGATTCTGAAAAGCTTCTCCCGGACAAGGCGTAACGGTTCCGAGGTGCGCAAGGTGGGCGCAGCTTACGGACGGGAGCAAGCAGCTGGATCAGAATCGAAAACGGCAGTCAGCCTCATTGCTGACAGGGAATCGCTCTGTGGAGGGCGAGCGTGTCGGCCAGTGGGTTGGCGACGTCGGGGGCGGGAAGTTGGGGAAACTTCCACAAAGAAAAGGGGCCACCTGCCTGTCTCTCCGAACCCAGCTCATCGGGAGGACAGTTCCTTGTAAGGAAGTGGCAACAGCATCGCTGAAAGAGCCTTCATTGCTCTTTCAGCGGCGCGCAGCGTTAACCCATCGCCACGCGCCGTCTGTACGGCAAAATATATTAGTGAGTCGTCAGTTTGATGTGAGCCCGTTTCGCTTTACGCGCTTTGGCACTCGCGGGACGACGACCGTGATTCGCTTTTTTCAGTCTACGTTGTGTTTTCGCCATGATGGTAAAACCTTCGAGGGGTAAGCATGAACGGACCGACCGGGGCCAGCCCTCTCTACTCAAACAAATATCGGATCGGCATCCTAATGAATCGACTTGCCGGTGAGAAGCGACTCCGGACGAAAAAAGCGGATTTTGAGTTATGAAGTGTGTTCGGGTGTGCGCTGTTGTGGGGTGCTTTTAGTTTTCCGGCGCCGGAATCAGCGGGCTCTGGGGGTTACCCGGCGTTTCGAGAGCGACCCCGGACCACGAGCGCCTTTCTTTGGAGAATACGTATAAGCAATTCTCCGACTGAGCCGTTGCAAACCCGCTTCCCACCTCCAGCTGGATTTCCTCGCCAGGAGGGAAGGTGACCTTCGACCAGAGAGCGGACTGATCCCCAAACGCGTAAACCTTATTGCCGACCTTACAGACCGCGATGTCTGTTCCGATAGTGACTTGCGGGAGTGTCTCCGTTTCGCTCAGGATCACCCGGAACCATTTATCCTTTGCCATCACGTATCCCCAGAGGCTCCGTTTATTCGGGGCGATGAGGGCGATGATTCTAGAGCCATAGAGGGGGGCAATGCTCGAGTTCGGAGTGAGGCGGTTCGTGTCCGCGGGCAGATCGCTGTCGACCTGTTCTGTGGGCACCGTCGAAGTTTGGAGATCGACGGGCTCAGCGGTTTCGATTGTTTCGATTCCACCCTCGCTGCCCGACTTGGTCCGCACGCCCCGCCAACCCTCCGCGGCGACCGTATAGGTGTGAATGTATTCCGACGAATAGACAGTGATGTAGTTGTCCATGACATGAGGACGGAGGTCATCCGGCAGGTCGGTCGGGAGTGTGAGCACACTCCATTCGTAAGCGCCGGTCCCATACGCATACACCCGGTTGCCAACCTGAATTGCCGAGAGGGTGTTTCCCACGATCGGCATCAGATCGGCATGATCTCCGTCCAGCTTGATCGACTTCCATTCTTGCGATCTCGTATCGAGCGCGTGAATGCTTTCGTCGTCTTTGCAGACCGCCAGTGGGGTAGAAACGATGACTTGAGCTTTGCCCGAATCATTTTTCGGCGTGACTGTCACCCACTCGCCGACGTCAGTTCCCATTCCCGCGAGTGTCTTTCCGTCGGGGGAAACAAGGGCCATGATCCCTGGTCCCTGCACGAATTGAGATGGAAGCGCATTCGGGTCAGGTGGTGTTGAGGATAATCCAGACTGGTCACTGTCGCCGAATTGGTTCTCCGCCATCAGCGGGGAGGCTCCTGAAAAGCAGTAGCTCAGAGCGAACAGGGCGAATACGAAACGCAGAATGGGAAGTGACATGCAAGTACTCCTGACAGGCCCGCAGGGTTTCCGCGAACAGATTGAAGCAACGCCCGAGTGGGTGATGAAATTTCAGCATAACTGCCTGCTCATTTTGTGCAAGAGTATTCGCATCACTTTCGCGGTTATTCCACGCTGTTCTTCGTTCCCTGCAACTGGTTGAGTGCCCGATTCATGATCCGCACCCGGTACTTGCCATTCGAGTGGAATTCCGGAACGGGTTGAAGGCCGACCTTCATCTCATCGATGACTGGTCGGGCCTGTTCATCGATCTCGTCGAGCACGGTCGCGGCAAAAACGCGGTCCCATTGCGTTCCTTCGTCGAGATGTTTCAGCAGGATCGGCAGAGCCTCCTCCGTCATGTTCAGATAGCACAGCGCGCGGGCGGCCTGAATCCGGACGACCGGAGTCGGATCGTGCTGAGCGAGGTCTTTCAGCTTATCCGCTTGTTGTCCGTTGAGTGCTCCCCCTTTCGCGAGGTTGCCCATCCCGGTTGCCGACCAGTACCGCACGACATTGTCGTCATCGCTGAGGCCGTCCCGCAGAATCGAGACCTCACCTCCGGTGGCGGCGTTCGCGTACTTCATCAACCGATCCATGTACTCCAGGCTGCCGGGTTGTCTCAGGATCATGTATTCACTTCCGACTTCGGCCCGACGTTCGTGCAGGATCGGTTCGGGAATCAAACCGAGGTCGCGGACTTCCTTCATCCAGCGGAGATGTTCAGCGCGGAGGCGCGCCAGAATATCGGTATATGCGGGATCCGTCGCGAGATTTTGCATTTCGTGGGGATCGCTTTCACAGTCATAAAGTTCTTCGACCGCTTTGGCGTCGGTGAAGAGCTTGTCGATTTCCGCGGGGAGCTGTCCCGCTTCGTGCAGGTCGCGCAGATTCGTCATCGTCGCCCCCTGTTCGAGGTAGCTGACGTATTCGAGAATCGGTTTCCACGGTTCGAAATTGCGAATGTATTTATACTGTTTGTCGCGAACCATGCGGATGATGTCGTACCGCTCGTCCATGCGGTCGCGCGCGCCGTAAACATAGTCGCGCGGGGCCGGCAGGTTCTTACCCAGGAAAGGTTGCCCTTGGATGTAGTCGGGGATCTCGACCCCTGCGAGGTTCAGCACTGTCGGACCGAAGTCGACCGAGTTGACGAGTTGATCAGTTACCGTCCCCGGTTTTCCCTGACCGTCCGCGCGATACTGTTCCGGAATACGGGTGATGAGCGGAATGTGCGTCCCGGAATCGTACAACCAGCGCTTTGCCCGAGGCAGACCGACGCCATGATCGGACCAGAACAGAATGATGGTGTTTTCATACAGGCCTTCGTCCTTTAGCTCCTGAATCAGATTGCCCGCCCAATGATCCATGGCAGTGATCAGTTCATAGTTGCGTTTCCAGTCTTCGCGGATGGTTGGCGTATCGGCATAGTAGGGGGGGAGGGTCGTGAGGGCGTCCGCCTCCTGTCGCTCTTCCGGTTTGAGATCCTCCGTGACTTTAATGTACTTGTCCGTATCGGCGATGCCGGATTCATGGCAACCGACGAAGTTGAACACGGCGAAGAAGGGCTGGTTTTTGTTTTTGCGATTTCGCCAATGCGCTTTTCCGGAGGAATCGTCCCATGTCCCTTTCGGCGTCTTGAACTGGTAGTCCTGCTTGCTGTTGTTGGTGCAGTAGTACCCCGCGTCCCGCAGATACATCGGAAACGGTTTCACATACAGTTCCCCATCGCGCTTCGGTAACTGGGCTTCGCACCGCATGTGATGCGTGCCGAGCGACGATTGATAAACGCCCGTAATAATTCCGCTCCGGCAGGGAGCGCACACTCCGGCGGAAGTGAAGGCATGCGTGTACCGTGTTCCCTCTGTTGCAAGTTGATCGACGTTCGGCGTAATCGCATGCGGATCCCCATAACACCCCAGATGCGGGCTGATATCCTCGCAACTGATCCAGAGAATATTCGGCCGGGATGGGACATCCTCCGCAGCGAAGGCGGTGCCGGAAAAACCCGCGACGACAGTTAAGAACATGACAAGGAGAAATCGGAATCGACCTGTATCGGAACGCATCGTGAATCCTCTGCCGGGTGGGTCAGTAAGAGTTTCAACGGAGATAGTTGCAACAAACCATTAAAACGGGTCCATGCAGTCAGGGCAAGCAAACGTTCTTCCGTAACAGGGATTAATCCTTCCCCGGCAGTGTTCGCACGAACTCGAATGCCTCTTCGATATGCTGCTTCAATTGCTTGTCCGTTTTGAAACCGGCTGGTCTCACCATTACCCAGTTTTTCATCGGGCGGCCGGTGATGTCGAAGGGGCCGAAGTGCGGGCGGACGAGGGCGATTTCGGATTGCTCGGGGCCGAGACGCAGAATCAGGTTCTGCTTGTGAATGCCGCAGAGAATATTCCCTTTGAGGAAAAAGCAGATGCCGCCGAACATCTTCTTTTCGGAGATGTTTCGCTTTCCCTTAAGGGCGAGGCCAATACGATCGGCGAGTTGTTCGTCGTAGGGCATGGGGGTGACTCAGGCAGAGCAATGGTATGTCTATAGGAATTTGCGAAAGAGTTCTGCAGCATTGTCGTCTGGAATGAATTCATCGATGTCGAGCGTGTTGCTGATTCGTTCAAACAGGTCTTCGCCGGGATTCGAAACCTCTTCGCTGGGAGGAGTATCCTGCGCTTCACGTGACAGCATCAAGTGGAGCTGTTCTTCGTCGGCGATATTGACGGAAAGCCAGATGGCGGTCTTTTTTCCGTGTTGCCGCCTCATGAATGTTTCCACATCCTCCGAGTAAAACTGATAGCGGAAAAGAAACCCTTCAATAATGAGACGACTGTTTTTCGAGTCGAGGCAAACGTAACAGTAGTCACCATGAGAGGTGCTGTCGGGATTGTAGGTGAAGGGGTTGTCGATATGGACATGGGAAATGCAGTACCAGCGTAAATTGTCGCAACAAGCCTCTTTTCTCCCTTCGAAATAAGCGTCGAGTAACCAGAAGCGAAATTGGTGTGCCAGAATCATCCCGATGACACTTCCACAGAAAACAAATGCTACCGACAGGAGCGGGATGTTTAGCCCGGTGTCGACGAAAATCGCGATGAGAGCATAGATCCCACTCACGAAGAAGATGAGAATGCAGAAAAGAATGAATACCGAGATGGTCCGTTGGATGCGTCGAAACGTCCGAGGTGAATTTCCCGTCGGGAGGCAGTAGGAAAAGGCCGCATCCCAAGGATTGGTGATGCGCTCTTCACGTCGTCGTTCCAGGCTGGCGATCATTGCCTTGTAGCGGAAGTCGTTCTGGAACTCGGCGATGGTAGAGGTGTCGGCCATGAGAAGTGCTCTAGAGTCAGCAGAGAGATGATCTCGCTATCCTACCCGCTTTTGTCCGCCTGTACACGCCGGGATTAGTCACGATATGCGGAAGTTCGTCTGAAAAAGTTCGGCTTTTTGGTTGTGATGTGTCTGTCGATTGTTAACAATCGACGATTAAGAGGCCATTCTTAAGCGGGACTCAAGACGTTTACACATCACAACAGCGAGCGAAAATGGAACCACAACTCGTACGCGGACTGGGTGAGCAGATTGTTGAACGCCTGCGGGAAGATATTTTTTCGGGGCGGATTGCCGAAGGGGAATGGTTGCGCGAGGTCGACCTCGCCGAGCGGTTTTCCGTCAGTCGCGGACCGATTCGCGATGCCCTGCGGCAACTCTCGTGGGAAGGGATCGTGCAGACCGACCGCAATCGCGGCGCGCAGGTCGCCGCGTCGGCCCCGAATGAAATTCAGGAACTGATCATTCCGCTGCGGCGTACAATTGAAGGGTATGCCGTCCGCCTCTTCTGGGACAATCTCACCGATGCGGACTTCGAGCGGTGGGAAGCGATCCTCGAAACGATGAAGAAGGCCTGCCGCGAGCGGGACTTTGCCACGGCCTCCGAACAGGACATCGCTTTTCACCGGTTCCTGGTGGAGCGGGCCAACTCGCCCGACCTGCTGGCGATCTGGTCTGTCATCGTCGCGCGGGTCCGGCGGCACTTCCGGGAATCGCACCAGCGGTATGACAACCCGATGGATATCTATCGGGAACATACGCCGTTGCTCGAGGCATTCCGTACGGGCGACAAACAGCAGGCGATCCTTTTACTCGAAGAACACATCCGCTGAGCGGCCTCAGCCGGGAAAGATCAACATGCTTCACCCTCTGCGACAATCTTTATTCTGTGTGATCGCGTTGCTGGCGACCCTTCCCGTCGTCGCGATCGCGGCCGAACAGGAATCACCCGCCCCGACACCCGAGCAGGTCGAGTTTTTTGAAACGAAGATCCGCCCGATTCTGGCGAATCGCTGCGCTGAATGTCATGGCACGAAAAAAGAACATGGTGCCCTCCGATTGGATTCACACGCGGCCGTGCTCGCTGGTGGTGACAGTGGTCCTGCCGTCGTTCCGTTCAAACCGGACGAGAGCTTGTTGATCGAAGCGGTCCGGCGTGAATCGTACGAGATGCCGCCGGACGAAGAGCTGCCGCAGGAAGAGGTCGACCTGCTGACCGAGTGGGTCAAGCAAGGGGCTTACTGGCCGAAATCGGACAAACCGCAGGATGAGTCCGGCCCCGACTTTGCATCACATTGGGCATTTCGACCGATCGCCGATCCCGCAATTCCTGAAGTGCAACAAACCAACTGGCCGCAGAACGACATCGATCGCTTCATTCTCGCGAAGCTGGAAAAACATGAACTCTCTCCGGCGCCGGCGGCGGAACTGGTGACGGTGCTGCGACGTCTGAAATGGGATCTCATCGGCCTTCCCCTGTCACTGGAAGAAGCCGACCGTGCGAAACAGCAGTTGTCCGCCGGAGAATCGCAGCCGACGATCGTCGATCAGTTTCGTGAGGAATACCTGGCGTCGCCGCACTATGGGGAGCGGTGGGGGAGACACTGGCTTGATCTCGCGCGGTATGCCGATACGAAGGGTTATGTCTTCTTTGAGAAACCGACCTTTCACAATGCGTTCACTTACCGTGATTACGTCATCGACAGCTTTAACAACGACAAGCCGTACTGGCAGTTCGTGAAGGAACAGCTGGCGGCGGATCAACTCGAAGACGCGCCGACCGATGCCCAGGCAGCGCTCGGGTTCATCACCGTTGGCCCGCATTTCAAGAACGAAGTGCCGGATATTATGGCCGACCGGATCGACGCAGTGACGCGTGGGTTCCTTGGTTTGACGGTGGGGTGCGCGCGCTGTCACGATCACAAGTTCGATCCGATTTCGATTGATGATTACTATTCCTTCTACGGTATCTTCCACAACTCAACCGAACCACTGCATCTGCCTTTCCGGTCGGGGGACAACATTCCCGAGAACCTGAAACCGCAGGCGAAGGAGATCGAACAGGCGGCGCGGGCCCTTGAGGAACATTACCAGACGCAATACGAAAAAGTGCTCCGCACCGGCCGCGAACGATTGGGGGAATACCTCCGCACGGCGCAATCGCAGCGGAGCGGGGTGGATACGACGAGCTTCGACGTCATCGTCGACGGGGATGACCTGAGTCCGCAGCTGTTGTTGATCTGGCAGCAATTTCTGGAAGATGCAGACGCGAATGGAACCCCGGTCTGGAAACCCTGGAACCGACTCGCGGCGATACCGACAGACAACTTTGCCACCAAGGCCAGCGCCGTGCTGGAAGAATTCAGTTCTCCACCGGAAGTGGTTAACCAACTGATCGTCGACCGACTTAAGAATGCGGAGCTGACCAGCTTTGACGCGGTGGTCGATGTCTACGTCGCTGCGATCACGGAGATCGAGCAGAAACCGGCCGACGCGTTATCTGCGGACGAGCAGGGTATCTATGACATCGTGGCGGGCAAGGGCTCTCCGCTGAAGACGCCGTATCACGGATTCAAGTTGCTGCGACTCTTTCCGGATCGGAAATCTCAGGCGAAAGTGAATGAACTGAACGCCGCGATTGACGCCGCCCGCGCGAAAGCGCCGCCGGAACTGTCACAGATGCTGGTGGTGCAGGACGCGGCGACGATGATCGAACCTCGCGTGTTCAAACGGGGGAATCCCGCGCGACCCGGGGAGACGGTACCGCGCAAGTATCTGTCCTACTTCGATCATGTTTCGAATCAACCCTTCACGCGGGGAAGCGGTCGACTCGAACTGGCCGAGGCGATTGTCGCCGAGAACAACCCGTTGACGGCGCGGGTGATCGTGAACCGCGTCTGGCAACAACACTTCGGGGAAGGCCTCGTTCGCACGCCGAGCGACTTCGGCATGCAGAGCACGCCGCCGACGCACCCGGAACTGCTCGACCATCTGGCGACGTGGTTTATCCGGAACGGGGGCTCGATCAAGAATCTACACCGTTACGTTCTGAGTTCCGCCACCTGGCAGCAATCGTCGCGCGGATTTGTCGCAGGCGAAAAACTCGATCCTGAAAACAAACTGCTGTGGCGACAGAACCGGCGTCGACTCGATTTCGAAACGATGCGTGACGCGTTGCTCGCGGTATCGGGGGAACTCGACATCACTGTCGGGGGGCCATCGGTGCAGGGGATCATGAGCGAGAACAATCATCGCCGGACCATGTACACATTCATCAATCGCGAAGATCTGCCTTCCGTCATGCGGATGTTCGATTTCCCGCCCCCCGATGTCAGCAGCGGTTCACGCGATAAGACGACTGTTCCCGGTCAGGCACTCTTCCTCATGAACCATCCGCTGGTACTCGCCAGCGCCAGTGATCTGGCCGCTAAAGCCGAACAGGCTGCGAACCCGGAAGCGGGGATTCGCGAACTGTTCGCCGCGATTCTGCATCGCGAACCGAGCGAAACAGAGCTCGCCGATATGCAGGCCTTTCTGAACATCGAAAATGAAGAACTCGCCGAACCGGTCGAAGTCGCCAAGTCACCCTGGCAATATGGCTATGGGGCGTGGGACGAGGGGAATCAGCAACTGCTTTCCTTCGAGCCGCTGCCGCATTGGACCGGCGACCAGTTGCAAGGTGGACCGCAATTACCCGACGCGCAACTGGGATGGGTTTATCTCACATCAACGGGTGGGCATCCGGGAAACAATCTCGAACACGCGGCCGTCATCCGGTGGACGGCGCCCGCTCCGATGACGGTCTCGATCGAAGGACTCTTTCAGCATATGCCGGTGCCGGGTGATGGTGTCCGTGGACGTATCCTCGCGGCGGGAAAACAGATCGCCGGCCCATGGGTGATTCATCAGAGTGAAACCCGCACCGATGTCGAAACCGTGACCCTGCAGGCAGGGGATTCGATCGACTTCGTGGTTGACATCCATAAAGTACTCAACAGCGATATGTTCGAGTGGTCTCCCACGATCACGGAGAAGCCCGCGCAAATCGCCGCGGCAGAAGGAGCCCAGCAGACCGAAGCTCCCGCTGCCACGACCTGGAACTACACCGAAGACTTCCACGACCCTCACGGCGCGACCCGCATCACCCCCTGGCAAAGCCTGGCGCAAGTGCTGTTGTTGTCGAATGAATTTCAATTCGTGGATTGAAGAAGCGTCCCGAATAAAATAACTGAACAACTTACTCAAACATACAAGGTTCGAAGTCACGAAGAGTTCGCTGGCGTATCAAAGCCGACACTGTGTCTGATGCGAAAAGAAAAGCTTTTATTTCAGTATAATCAGTGAAGTCTACTCATACCTTCGTGTTTTCGAGCCTTCGTGTTGAAGAACAGTATCAATATCTTTGAGCCGGATTTCAGAAGAGTGCAGCATATGAACGACATAACCAGCAACTGGAGCCGACGGGAGATGTTGAGCCGGTGTGGGATGGGTATGGGGATGTTAGCCCTGGCCGATCTCGCGCGGGGGGAGACGATCGGGGACGGCGCGCAGTCGGACCTCGCCCTGTTGCGGCAACAGCCTCACTTCGAACCGAAGGCGAAGCAGGTGGTGCACCTCTTTATGAATGGGGGGCCATCGCATGTGGATACGTTCGACCCGAAACCACTCCTGACGAAATACCACGGAAAGCCGCTGCCGAATCCCGCCTTGCCGACGGAACGCAAAACCGCAGGGGCGCTCGGTTCTCCGTTCAAGTTCCAGAAGTACGGGCAGTCGGGTATCGAGGTGAGTGAACTCTTTTCACGCACGGCGGAGCATGCTGATGACCTGTGCGTGATTCGCTCGATGCATGCCGATATTCCCAACCACGAACCTTCCCTGATGCTGATGAATTGCGGCGACAATACTTTGCCGCGTCCCAGTTTCGGTTCATGGGTCAACTACGGGCTCGGGACGCTGAACCAGAATCTCCCCGGTTTCGTCGTCCTCTGTCCGAATGGCTTTCCCGTCGTCGGCCCGAAGAACTGGCGGTCGGCCTTTCTTCCCGGCGCGTTTCAGGGAACACACATCGATACCAAACAGACGCGGGTCTCGGCACTGGTCGAGAACATCACCAATCCGCAAGCGCCCGAGCGACAGCGTCGACAGCTGGATCTCCTGCAGCGGATGAACTCCCGACACCTTGACGCCCGTGGTCACGACGCCAACCTCGAAGCGCGGATTCAGTCCTATGAACTCGCTTACCGGATGCAGTTCGAAGCGTCCGACGTCTTCGATCTCTCGAAGGAACCGAAACACATCCACGACATGTATGGCGATGGCCTGCAGGGTCGGCAGTTGATGATTACCCGCCGGTTACTCGAACGCGGCGTTCGTTTCGTGCAGGCGTGGCATAGCGGCGGGCAGGAGTGGGATAACCATAGCGCGATCGAAGCCTCACTGCGTCGACTGTGCGGGATGTGGGACCAACCGATTGCGGCCTTCCTCACCGATCTCAAACAACGAGGCATGCTCGATTCCACCCTGGTCCTCTGGGGCGGAGAATTCGGAAGAACTCCCGTCGCGGAACTTCCCGCCATGGACGGACGCGATCACAATCATTATGGCTTTTCGGTTTGGATGGCGGGCGGTGGCGTCAAAGGAGGCCACGTGCATGGTGCGACCGACGAGACAGGCTTTGCCGCCGCCGAGAAGAAAGTCCACGTACACGACCTCCACGCGACGATGCTCCACCTGCTGGGCCTCGACCACGAACGACTCACGTATCGCTACGCCGGTCGCGATTTCCGCCTGACCGACGTTCACGGTCACGTTGTCGACGAGATCATTTCGTAATCGTCTACTCCATCCAATTACCATCAAAGCATTTCCCTCTCCATTTCAGGACCCCTCATGAAGATTGAATCAGTTGTCTGCCAGATTTTGCGTTCCAAATCGGTGACTAACAAAACGGCGAGCTGCCAGGACTCCGTGCTTGTGCGCGTGCGGACGGATACCGGGCTGGAAGGAATCGGCGAAGCCGACTCGTCCCCGGAAGTCGTCAAAGCGATCATCGACGCTCCTTATTCGCACAACGTCGCCTGCGGCCTGCGGGAACTGATTGTGGGTGAAAACCCCCTCGAGACCGAACGTCTCTGGCAGAAGATGCACCGCCACACGCTCTACTTCGGTCGTACGTCGGTCACCATCACGGCGATGAGCGCGATTGACATGGCCCTGTGGGACCTCAAGGGGAAACATTACAAGGAACCGATCCACCGCCTGCTGGGTGGCAAGCATCACGACAAGTTCCGGGCGTATGCCTCGATTCTGTTCGGCAAGGATGGACAGGAAACTTGCGACATCGGCAAACGGTGGACGGAGGCCGGTTACACGGCGGTAAAGTTTGGCTGGGAACCGATGGGACAGTCGGAGAAGCTCGACATCGAACTCGTCGCCGGCGCCCGCGAGGGACTCGGCGATGCGACATTGTTGATTGACGCCGGTTGTGTCTGGGACGCGCGAACCGCTTTGCGACGGGCGCATTCGTTCGCCGATTACAACATCGAGTGGCTGGAAGAACCGCTGCACCCGCACGATGTCGATGGTTACCAGTGGCTTCGCGATCGGTCGCCTGTGCCGATCGCCGCTGGGGAAGAAGAGTGCGGCCGCGAATCGTTCCGTCCACTGATCGACAAACGGGCGCTCGATGTCTATCAGGTCGACCTTGCTCGTAATGGTTTCACCGACGCCTCGTACATCAAACAGCGCGTGCAGGAGATCGGTGCCCGCGTCTGCAATCACTGCTACACGAGTCCGCTGACAGTTGCGGCGAGCCTGCACTGGTTGAGTACCTGTAAGGACGCCTTCATCTTCGAGGACTGCGTGGAGGACGAGCCGATTCGCAACTTCCTGACGCATGAGAAAGTTCAGGCCGAAGATGGCTGGATCACCGTTCCGGATGGTCCCGGTCTCGGCGTGACGCTCAACGAGGAATTCATCAGCGATCTGATCGTTGCCGAGTCCAAATAAGTCTTTCGATTGCAATCGGTCCCCCTTCAAATTCCTCTTCAAGATAGAAGCCCCTCCATGACCTCATCACCTATTCGGACGGAGATCGACTACGACGCGTCCGGCAAACAGTGGGGAACATTGAATGTTCCCTATTCATATAACCTCAGCGGTTGGTCACAGATTCAGATCCCGATTGCGCAGATCAAGAACGGGGACGGCCCGACGGTCCTGCTGATGGCGGGTAACCACGGCGACGAATACCCGGGGCAGGTCGCGATCATGCGTTTGATGCGGGAACTCCAGGTCGAGCAGATTCACGGTCGCCTGATCATGATCCCGATTCTGAATGTCCCCGCCTCGCGCGCTTCGACACGCCTGTCGCCCATCGACGGGAAGAATCTCAACCGCTGTTTCCCCGGGAACCCGCAGGGGACCGTGACTGATCTCGTTGCCCATTACCTGACGACAGAACTCTTTCCGCGGGCCGACATCGTTATCGACCTGCATACGGGCGGGCGGGGGATTTATTTTTATCCGTGCGCCCATATGCACCTGGTCGATGATCTCGATCAACGCCGGAAGATGGCGCGGGGGACGATGGCGTATAACACTGACTTCGCGTTTCTCTATGCCGACATTGCCGGCACCGGCCTGCTCCCGGTCGAAGCGGAAAGTCAGGGCAAGACCGTTATCACGACGGAATTGAGTGGGGGCGAAGTCACGACGAGCCCTGTTCACAAACTCGCCCAG
>PABD01000224.1 GCA_002702685.1 Planctomyces sp. | reverse complement strand
GGTGATGGTGAAACCGGGCATGCCCTACCTCGACATCGTGCACCGGGTGAAAACAACGTTTGGCGTTCCGACTTACGCCTATCAGGTCAGCGGGGAATACGCGATGATCGCCGGCGCCGCCGCCCAGGGCTGGCTCGATCACGACAAGGTGATGCTCGAATCGCTCCTCGCCTTCAAACGCGCCGGAGCAGACGGCATTCTGACCTACTTCGCCGTGGCAGCGGCGAAGTTGCTAACATTGTAACGACCGGCGCGGGAGAAGTCCGATGAAAATCATCAAGGAGAATCTTACGCATTGCGAACCGCTCATCATGCGATTTGTGTTCGAAAGTGAGCCATCGGAATCAAGAAAAAAAGAGCTCGCCGAGTTCGCAGTTCATTGGATGGCTGCAGAAGAGGAGAAGAATCCCCAGGAATGGTATTATTGCGAATTCGGGTATCGGCTCGAAGTGGACGAAGGCAATAATGTCGTTGAAGTGACCTGTGAATTGATGCCGGAATGCCATGTCGAACCGCTCGCAATGGCGGTCGCTGAACGATTTACAGATGTCAAATTACTCAAGCTGGGTGATCCTTATATCAATAAGCCTTCTCTGGATATTGAGTGGCTCGAAGTACCGGCGGGCGAATGCATCATCACCGGTGAGCGTTATGATTTGCCAGCATTCACCATTGCCTTTACTCCAATCACGCTGGGTCAGTTTCGGCAATTCCTTAAGGAGTCAGGATACTCGTCGAAAACGGATACCCTCGGCGTCAGCGATACGATTTCGACGCAGGTAAATAGTTTCGGTGACGATCCCCATATACCGTTGTTCGGAGTACAACATCACCAAGCGCTGGCCTATTGCGAATGGTCCGGTCATCGATTGCCAACCAATCCTGAATCGAGACGATTCTTCGATTATGTATGTGATCGACCTGATCTCCAGTTCGAATGGTCAGGAGTGAATTGGACCTCAACTCCGGCTGGCCCCGACAGTTTCATCGCCCGAAATGGCCCCTATCAGTCGCTCGGCCCCGATGATGAAGATACGTCCTTCAAACCTCTGCACAAACATCATTGCGATGGAATAGATGCCCCGTGCTTCCGCGTCGTGAAACGGTCTTAAACTGAGGCATGCTCACGAAAATATTCAGGACAACTCATGCAAATCGTCATCACCGGCGACGGACCGAAGAGACTTCCCACACTTCGGAACCTGAGACGGAAAACTCGGATGCAGTCCCACGCCCCTCAGTACCGACGTGACATGTAATCGATCACGTGCTGGAATGTCTTCCGCCAGGCTTCGTCGATCAGTGGGGTCCATTTGTCGTCGTATTGGCGGACTGTCTGGGCGAGCGCGTCGAGCCAGAAGGGATAGAGCGTCGGATGCACATTCAAATGTTCGCGATCATGGCTTTTCGCCCGCTCTCCCAGTTCCTTGAGGGAGACGCTGTCCCCGTTCATCGCTCCCACCGACAGCATGAGCGATCGCAGCAGCATTTTGTTCTGCTTTTCAAAATCGGTCTTCCGAAAGTACGGGGGAATGTCCGGCGAGGCGGCCATAAACCGGAGGTAGAACGAGGAGATAAAGCCCTCCTTCCCGGCGCAACGGGAAAGACTCGCGAGTACAATCTCCTTCGGTTCCGGGCCTGCCATCGATCTTCCTTGTATTGAAATCGCAATGACCTCTCGCCGGACCGGCGAGATCGCGAATCGCCGAACTGTAACAGATTCGGGCCGATGAGAGAAAGAGAACTCGCTGAATGCCGCGCGGTCCGATCACTCTGCGGGGGCGAGTAACTTCCTGATCGCGCTCATCAGCACGCCTTCCACAGCGGGGGAGACGCGGGAGACCTGGCCTGTTTCATAACCTCCCTGGCTGTAGGCGATCTCGGTGCCGATGTAACCGGGGCCGTAATCACCATACGCCGCAACAGCGACAAACCGGTCGGGGACCATTTCCTGTGCCGCCAGTTGATACTCCACGAAAAGTTCCCCCGGGAGATGCAACAACGCCGCGTCCCCCAGCTCAAGGCAACTGACCGGAATTTCGTGCCCCGCATTCATTCTGCGGACAAACGTGAGGTCCCGGGCCGCCCGCATCCTCACCCTGGTGGTGTTGGTCTCGTCATTAAGCTTCGCCTCGAGTTCATCTTCGTGCAATCGCTCCCGAACGGGCAGATTGACACCCACTACGCGCCAATCGATCATGTCACTCTTCAACTCGGTCTTTTCTTGCGTCTCCCATGCCGAACGCATCCCTTCCGCCAGTCGTGAAGCCAGCAGCGGCCGTTTGTCTTTCGCACCGTCGTTGTATTTTCCGGCGGCGACATTCCCCCCTGCTCCATCGAGGTGAATGCACGGGATGCCGAGTGTCTCTTCCCGCATTTCGCGCGCGATACCGACGAAATCCCAGTTGACGCTCCCCTTCCCGTAATAACTTTGCGGGTGCGTCGCATAGTAGGTAAGCACGGCAACAGGTTGGTCCTCGTTCCAGAAGGCGACCAGTCTGACATCGGGATCGATCGTCCCTTCGGGCGCTTCGCGCGCCGCTTCGAGTCGACCGCTTGAACTTTGCCGCTGCAGAACGACTTTGCCATTCTCACCCAGAATACGCCGGTTGGAAGCCACCTTCTCGACGCGCCCTTTTCCCAGTCCGATGTGTGTCACGGGCACAGCATTCTTGAGCGATTCCCCCGCCGCTCTGGCGACGGCCTCCATTGTTTCAAAATCGAAATCCGGATTGGAATATTTGCCCGGCAGGCCTACTTCCCGCAGCAATCGCTCGGTCGCGAAATCACTTCCGGGAGCGTCATGCTGGTGGAGTGTATGCACCGCAACTCGCTCAGGGGTGGTTCCGACAGCTTCCGCGATCGCGCGGCGAAACTCGTCATAGCTTTCGTTCGCAATACCCACCCAGTCGAACGCGCAAAGTACGACCGGCTCTTCATCGTATTGCAGCACAATCCCCCGCGCCGTCAGGGGTGTCGTAATCTCCATCACGGGCGTCACATTGCCGTTACACAGTGGCGATCCCAATGGCGGCGTGACATCCACCTGAAAAGTGGATAACCGGACGGGACCGGCGGCGAACAGCGAGTTTGTCGAAACAAGCGTCGCGACGCAGAGAGCGAACAGTAAGCGAAATATCATGAAGCGTCAGTCGGGTGAAAGGATCAATATTTGCGACCCGCCGATTCCTTCGGGTAAGGAACTTCGACATAGGTCTGTGGTTTGAAGGCGGGATTCTTTCCGTCGGGATAGTTGGCCGTGTAGCTGAGATCATCGAGATAATACTGGATCGAATGCCCCCCGACCCGCACATTGACCAGTCCGAAATGATCGAAGAGAGCTCCGCGATCGCGCTGGGCCTTCGTCAGTTTATACTCCTGCGTTTCGCCATCGAGCGTGACGGTGACGCGCCCGATGCCTTCGTTGGCTTCCGGGTCGTACTTGAACGTGAAATGCCGCTGCCGGCTGTCAGGAAGGAAGACGCCGCAATCCGCACCCGTTCGCCCGCCGGCACTGTCGGAAGCCACCGGGCGCAGGTTATATCCCACCGAGGAGCGATCCGCGATCTGGAAGCCCATCATATTCTTAAACGGAAAACTCGCGCGGGGATCATCCTTTTCGTATTTCTCCAATTGCGCCTCGCGGCTGAAGTACCCGAAGTAACCACCGGCGTCCGACATCCCGTCAGTGAAGCTGATCGAACCGGAAAACTCAATCGGATCCTCAAGCGTCAAAGAGCCGATCTCATCTGCGTAGTAGGAAGCGGCGGGATCATGCGGCTCGGTCCGCCAGAAAAGTCCACCGATCTCTCCCGTCTTTTTTCCGGCCCAGTTGGTCTGGCTCCAGCCGTAGTCCTGCATGCCATGGAAGTTGGGCTCGATATATTCCGTTTCGTTGTTCTCCCCCTGCCAGTGCGGATTCTCAGAGAGCTCGATCTGTTCGCCATTGATCGTCAGGTCGCCGAGGTAAAGCTCCACGTACTCCCCGAAGCGGGCGATATTGAACAGCCCGAAGCGATCAAACAGTGCCGGAGCGTTCCGGATCTCCTTGTCGAACCAGAAGACATAGGGAATCTCATTGTCGAACTGCAAAGTGACGCGGCCGTGACTCTCTTCGGGATGGGAACGTTTCCACCAGCGATGTTGATCGTGTCGGTGAAAGTATTCGACCAACCCCTGATCGCGCAGGGCCAGCAAACGCCCACGTAGTTCCGCTGCCGTGACATCCGGTTCGAATTTTCGCAGTTTCTCGAGCAAGAACTGTTCGCCCTGGATTTCAATCGGCCGACCATTCCCATCTTCATCGGTAATGATCGCTTCGAGGTTTTTGTCCCGCCAGTTTGGTTCCACTTTCGCGTCGGGCTGGTAGTGGAAACTCCACTCATGAACAGCGCCATCGGGATCCAGCAGGATGGCTGTTTCGGCGCCGCGCGCCTGCCAGTCGGACGACATCCAGTCGAACATGATCTGTCCCTGGCGTCCCTCTTCCCAGATGCGGAATCCCATCGACGACCAGACCCGCCACGTATGCCGGTGCGAGATGAAGAATCCGATGTAAGCGACACCCCGGTTGCCGATATGCTTCACCGCGAGTTTACCGGACGCCGAAAGTTCGTCATCGAACGTCAGGGGTCGGCCGAGCGGAATCGCGTAGTACGCCTGGCGACGACTGTTATCGACCCGCCCGCCGATCTCACCCGGGCCGGTCCCGGTGAAGTTGGTGTTCCGCCACCCGAAGTCCTGAATCACCCGGGGCATCTCAATCCCGACGATTCGGTTCTGATAGTGATTCCAGCCCGGATCGGTCGAAAAATTCTGCTCGACCTGTGTCAGTTGGCCAGAAACCGGCGCCGTGATCAGACAGCACATACAACTCACAAAGAGGAAGGAGCGCATGTGTAACCTCGGAGGGGTTTAACAAAATGCGGGATATCTACCGGCGACTCTCAAGTGCTCGCCATTATTGCGGAGCGGCTTCGGGAGATTGCGCTGTTTGCGGATTCGGATCACGCAGTTGATCGACCTGTTCCTGAATCGACGCAACCAGCGTATTGGCTTCATCAACAGCCTTCTTCGCGGCAGCGACTTTTTCCATGACAGGCGGGATGGCGGCGGTCTTGTCAGCGACGTTTTTCTCGGCGACAGCCACGGCCTCTTGATCGACCTTCACCTGTTCCTGCGAGGCGGCCAACGTCTGCTTGGCCTGCTCCACGGCGGCGACAAGGTTTTTCAGGTTTTCCTGATGCTGCTGCAACTCGGTCGTCTTCTTGGCAATCAATGCCTTCCAGTTTTCGACCGCCTGCTTGAGATCGGCGTCGTCACCGGAAGTCGTCAACGCAACCGTCGCTTTTTCGAGGGTCTCGTTCAGCTGCGGAATCGTGGCTTCGGCTTTGGTCACCGTCTGCTGTCCGGCTTCCTGGGCGGCAGTCGCATCCGTCACCGCTTTCTGATTGGCGACGACCTGCTCGTTCGTCGCTTTCAGTTTGTTCTGAGCGGCGGCGAGACCTTCTTCTGCCTGTTTCAGTTCGGCTTCCAGCTGCTGCAATTGCGCCGCGAGATCTTCATAGGCGAAGGTGACTTCTTCCTGTTTGGATTTGTTCTCTTTGAGCGCAACCAGTTTCTGATGGAAATCGATCTCGCTCGCCAGACTTGCGACGAGCTGCTGAGCGGATTGCAGTTTGCTGTTCGACTCGTTCGCGGTGGCGTTGGCGGCGTTCGCCTTTTCCTGCGCGACCTTGACGGGCTCTACGAGTCCATCCGCCGTTTTCTGAGCGGCATCTTTCTTCGCGAGAGTTTCAGCGACGGCCTGTTCGGAAGCGGCGTAAACCTGCTTCGCCTTTTCCAGGACCGGAGTCACTTCCGCGATTTTCTTTTCAGCTGCCGCCAGATCAGCCGCTTTCGCGTCTTTCTGTTTGGTGACATCTTCCGCGGCTTTCGCCAGTTGTTCGTCACCGGCCGACTGTTCCGCGGCTTGTTTCATTTTCGCAGCCGACTCATTGAGTAACGGCATCACCTTTTTCAGTTCATCAATACGTTTGCTGACCGCAGCATGTTCGGCGGTGAGCTTATCCAGGTTCTGCTTGGCCGCATCACGCGTCTGCACCATCTCGGTGTGTGCGTCGGTCGCCTGCTTCAGAGCGGCGGCCGCATCGGCAGCCTGCTTCTGCACAGCGGCGAGAGCATCGTTCGCCTCTTTGGCAACTGCGGCGTTTTTGTTGTGAACTTCCTGTACCTGACCGAGTTCACCCTGAGCCGATTGCAACCGGGCTGCCAGGTGCTGCGGGTTCTGGTTCAAGTTGCCGAGACGGGTTCCATCTTCGGAATTCCAGACACGGATTTCCCCGTTCCAGTCCCCCCCGATCACGCGGTTGGTTTCGTCGGAGAAAGTGACTTCCAATGCATAGTCGGAGAACGCTTCGAAGTCGCGAATTTTGCCACCGTTCGGATCCCACAGGGTCGTCACTTTGCTGCGACCACCCGTGAGAATATTCCCGGACCGCGTGAATTCGACCGATTCGACACCCGTACCATCAGCCGTCCATGTTTTTACCTGTCCACCGTTCTCAGGCTCCCACAATCGCAGCGACTTATCGAGACTCACCGAAGCGAGCAGGTTGGAATCGCCTCGCCAGGAGACATCGGTGATGAAGTCGGAATGCCCCTTAAGTTCCGCGTACTGGCGGCCAGTAAAGGCTTCCCACATGAACATGCCACCGTTACGGTCGGCCGAGGCCAACAGGACACCATCGGGGCTGAACTCGAGAGCGCAGACCCAGTCGGTATGTTTTTTGATTTCGTGCAGCAGGCTTCCGTCTGCGGTCGAGTAAATTCGGATGAGTTTGTTCGAACTGCCGACTGCGATCATTGTTTGATCGGCACTGATATCGGCGGCGAGAATCGCATCGAGTTCATCCCCGACTTCGATGACCCGTTCGCCCGTCCGTACATCCCAGACAATCGCTTTGCCCATGGCCGCGCCACGACCACCCGCGGCGAGGAGCAGTCCCCCGTTACGGCTGAACTTCAGCACGTTGGCGTCCCCTTCCGGAAACGGCAACACACCCAGCATCTGCAGGTTCGCGGCATCATAGAGGACAACCTGCTGCTGACCGGCAACCGCGACCAGCGAGGACCACGGGTTCGTCGCCATCGCGGTGACAGCAGTCAGTCGCGGAGAATGAACGACTGCTTCCTTGCTGATGCGCTGCGGCATGGGGGGCGGACCTTCGGGACGTTCGGTCGGAGCACCGGTCAGGCCGAGGTCGACTTTCTTCTTCATCGCACGCGGTTTGCCACCGGCGTTTTCAATGGCGCCGGAGGAAATCCACTTGGAGATGATCTCCAGTTCCTTATCCGGCATCTTGTCCGAGTTCGGTGGCATTGCCGGTTCGACATCGTGAGTGACGAGCATGTACAGGTAGCTGTCTTCCGGAGAACCGGGAGCGATGACTTCACCCGACGCACCACCGATCATCGCTGATGCGTAGCTGGTCAGGTCGAGACCCGACGCCTTTTTATTCGTGTTATGGCAGGAGAAACACTTCGCCCGCAGGATGGGCTGAACGTGGTCCTGATAGTTGATCGGCTTTTCTTCCCCCCGGGCCAGCATGGGACCAGCGGTGACAAACAGACCGGCCACAATCCATGAATGGATCGGTTTGCAGGAAGCGAAAATTCGGGATGGCAACAGACAAGGCATTATCGATTTCTCCGCAGCAGGCTGCTCAGCAGGTGATGTTCATCAGATTGCATCAGCATCCGGACGTCCGTCCAGCCGGAACGAGGTTCGCGACTGAATTCGAGCTCATTTTCCTCATGAGACCGGTATAAGCGGACAATCCGCCGACGTCTGACGACATCAACTGGAGGTTTTCATTCAATAACCAGGTAGTGAGGTATTCAGGTTTAATGATTGAACAGGAACTCTCGCGAGTTCAATAAAGCCCAGAAGATGTCTTCCAGGACTTGTTGGGGATTGCCTCCTGCAGCGATCTGTTCGTTGAGAACAGCGATTTCCTTATCGGTGGGTTGGCGGGTCAAAGTCCGAATATAAAGTTCGGTCACGATATCCTGAGGCGACACGCCTTCCTGCAGCCGACGTTCCACCAGTTTTCCTTCCCGGATTTTCTGGTTCGACGTTTCGCCGTTGATCAGGTGCAGTGCCTGCGACAGGTTCGGTTCCATCGAGACTTCACACGCACAGACGGTCTCCCGTTTCGCGCGTCCGAAGGTATCGAGGAAGTAAGTCGATGTATTTCCGTCCGCGATCTGCACCGCGCGGGCTCCGCTCGGAAGTCCCCGGAATTTGTTATTGGTGTCGGTCACTTCGCTGATACAGTCGAGCATGACTTCCGCACGCAGACGACGCAGCGCCGCGTGAGAGAAGTTCGTACTATCGAGTTTGTTCGATTCGTTCGTTTTGGTGGCCAACTGGTAAGTACGCGAGTTACAGATGTCGCGCACCAGCTTTTTGAAATCGTAGTTGTACTCGGTGAAGCGCTTCGCCATGTCGTCGAGCAGTTCCGGGTTCACCGGCGGGTTACTGACGCGGACGTCATCGACCTCATGAATGATGCCGCGGCCCATGAAGTGAGCCCAGACGATGTTCACGAGGTTGCTCGCGAAGTACGGGTTTTCCGGTGAAGCCAGCCAGTTCGCCAGCACTTCGCGGCGGTCTTTACCCGCAACATCGGGCTCCGC
>PABD01000223.1 GCA_002702685.1 Planctomyces sp. | reverse complement strand
CTGCCCATCGCCGCCATCACCAATCAGTTCCTCGAATACATCGACGTGCTGGTGATGATCGACATCGACGAGATCGGCGATTTTCTGGTCACGGCCAGCACCCTGATCGAGCTCAAAAGCAGACTGGTCCTCCCCCGCCCGGAGGAAGAGACGGAAGAAGAAGAGGCCGAACTCGAACACGAAATGAGCGGCGCGCTCGTTCAGCGGCTGCTCCAGTACAAGCGGTTTAAGGATGCCGGGCAGTTGCTGCAGGAGAAAGCGGCCATCTGGCAGGAGCGGTACGCCCGTCTTAACAGCGAACGCCCCCGTCGCGGTCGCAAACCTTCCAACGACCTCATCAAGGAAGTCGAACTGTGGGACCTGGTCTCCGCGCTCTCTCGGTTGCTCCGGGTCAAGCAGGTCGAGACCAAAGGGAAGATCAAATACGACGACACCCCGATCTCCGTATTCATGGAACGGATCCGCGATCGGGTGATCGCGGAGGGGGAAGTCAAATTCAGCGACTTCTTCGAGGGAGTTAAAGACCGCTCCCGCATCACGGGCATTTTCCTGGCGATCCTCGAACTGCTGCGCCATCACCAGTTCCGCGCCACCCAACCGATGGAATATGGTGAAATCACGATCCTGCCGCCAAAAGAAGGCGCAACGGAAGTCGACGCACCGCTCGAATTGAGTTTCGTGGAGTCCATTGGCCGAGATGAAGATGACGACGAGGAGGATGAAGGAGATATTATAGGTGAAAGCGTCGACGAGGAAGCGGCCTAGCTTTTCTCAGCGTCGCAGGAACGAATGGCACACTGCCCTTAGATGTCCTCTTTCTTGCTCTTCTCTATTCCATGCTTGTTCTAATGCTCGCAAGAGAGGCTGCGGTGGTCGTTCTTTTATTTGGATGGAATTTCGCCAAAAAGACTGTATGCTGATTATTCTCCTTCAAGGGGATCACCCACCCTGTTCAATGGAAATCTTGCGCGATTGAAAGTGACCAGCACCATGACCAAACAACAACCTCAGCTTCCAAAACTGCAATACAAAAAAGGTGTCGGTGGATACGAAGGCCAATTCAAATTCAACAGTACTTCGGTACCCCTGACAATCTCAATGAAGAAAAACGACTCGAAACTAAAAGAAGTCTCGAAACACCTGGAATCAATCTTTTCCGATTGAGACAGCATTTGGAAAAGGATTATTAGGTGTTCCGAAACAGAGATGCGTCAGACGAAGTGGCTCAAGAAATCTCAAAAGTTGTCGGGAGACGACCTCGTGATATTCTCCTTTGATGTCTACACCGACGACGAGCCCTACTTCTCACTTGGAATCAAGGCTCCTGAAATTCTGGACGAAGAAGATTATGTCGATTACACCCTGAGTTTCGACCGCTCGTCCGAGACGATCGAGATTGCGTCCTTGCTCTAATCAGATTGGCTCTCGAATTAGACTCTTTTCGGTCGCTCCGTCCAGTCCCTACAGATTCTTCAGGAAGAAGTTGACGAAGTTCTTATACATGATGCCGTCGATGTCTTCCTGGGAGTAACCTCGTTTTTCCAGAATGCCGGCCATCTTGCCGAGGTCGTGGATCGTTTCGAGGTCAGCGGGGCACTGTTCTTTGCCGAAGCCGCCGTCGAGGTCTGTACCGAGGCCCGTATGCTTTGTGGTGCCGAGGAGCTGCACGACGTAATCGATGTGATCGGCGACGTGTTCCATCGTTACCATCGAGGGATCACTGACGCCTATTTTCCAGTCCGGATGCAGCATCCAGCTGTCGAACGACGCCCCGATCATGCCGCCCCGCTCGGCAACCGCTTTGAGTTGCTCGTCGGTAAACTGGCGATCCCGCGGTACGAGCGTCCGTGAGTTCTGGTGACTGGCGATCAGCGGGCCTTCGTAGACTTCGAGCGCTTCCCAGAACGATTGATCGGCCAGGTGCGTCGTGTCGAGTAACATGCCGCATTCGTTCATCGCTTTGAGCAACTCCGCCCCACCCTCTTTGAGGCCTCCCTGGGACCCGGTGCCGAAACAATAAGGGGCTTCACCATAGTGCCCCGGTCCCAGCAGACGGAGCCCCGCTTCGTACCACTCGTGAATCTGTTCGGGGTAGAGAATTGGCGGGCTTCCCTCCATGCTGAGGATAAAGCCGACCGGGGTCGAATCCGTCGGACCCGCTTCCCATTCTTCCACGTGGCTCTTGAGCGTCGCGGCATCGGGAATCTCTCGGATCACCCCCCGTTTGCACATGGCCCGATAGTATGCCAGTTGGCCCATGGCGGAACCGTAAGCGGCTTCGCGGCTCTGATAGTGAGTGAGCGGTCCATCTTTGCGGTGCAACCGGGGCAGCAGGGTGGAAATGGTGATGCCGACACCCGCTTCTTTAAGGGCCGGCCAGGTGATCGTGGGTTCTCCGGGCACAATGTCCTTGAACTGGGATTCAAACTGACGGAGTTCCTGCACCGACAGCATCAGGTTGCGATTCCATTCGACGGCATTCCACGCCATGTCCAGATGGGCATCAAAGATCAACATGCAACGGATTTTCTATTCGAGGAGGGTAGAAACGGATGAGTCAGCGCTGACAGCGCTCCCATGATGAATGGTGCCGCTGAATTTGACAAGCGTGCTACCAGCTCAGAGGAAGGATTCTATCGCGGTCGCCACGTGATGTCTCACACTGTGAGACAAAAGGGGGTGCGACTGCCAGCTCGTCCAGCAGTGCGATTGCAGAGGCCGCACTTGAACACTTCCTGCGGGTGACAACTCCGCGATTGCTCTGAAGGAAGCGGTTTACCTTTATTGAGAAATCGCGGCGTTACAGTGGTAAGGACGTATCCCGAATCCCCACCGTGATCGGCACTGCCAGGCGAGTTAGCAGTGGCACCCCGGGATTGGTTTGCATGACCATTGGACACGTACAAACAACAGCTCCACCGGATCGATCAAACGGCTGCGGCGGGTTCGGGACCGATGTCGCGAGTGCTGTCGCCGTCGCGGGCTTTGAGGTCGAAGAGACCGAAGATCTCGCCGGCATTGAGGCCCATCGAAGATTCGGTGTTCCCCTCGGCACCCAGGATCGAAATAAAGAGATCCCGTTTCTCCTGCAGCGTGCGGTCGATCTTCTCTTCGATAGTGTCCTTGCAGATGAACTTCGTCACGACGACGGGATTCTTCTGACCGATGCGGTGGGCACGGTTGATTGCCTGATCTTCGATCGCCGGGTTCCACCAGCGGTCGTAGAGAAAGACATAACCGGCAAATTGCAGGTTGAGCCCCACCGCCCCCGTGCCATAACTCATGAGGATGAGATGCGCGTTGGGGTCTTCCTTGAACTTCGCGAGAATCGGTTCGCGCTGTTTGTGCGGCACGCCGCCGTGGTAAATCAGCGGGTTGAAGTCCTGCGTCCGTTCGGCAATCCAGTCGAGTGTTTTCGTCCACTGGCTGAACAGAATGGCCTTCCCGCCACTCGCGGCAATCTCTTCCATATCCGCGCGCAACCGGTCGAGCTTCGCGCTCTCATTGGTCACCGGATCGAAGTTGGCAATCTGTTTGAGCCGCAACACCAGTTCGAAGACGTGCTGCACGGTGATCGATTCGCCGAGATCATTCAGCTGGATAATCCCTTCCTTCTCAGCGACTTTGTAGGCGTGCTCCTGTGCTCCTTCGAGTTCGAGGTACGCCGGGCGATCGAGCCTCGGCGGCATGTCGATCACGAGATCTTTGCACCTGCGGAGAATGTATTCATCGGACAACCGGGAGAGCTGACGCGCATCGGGTGTACCGCGCGGCGGGATGACTTCGATGAACTCAAACAGCGATGCAAGTTCCTCCGCCCGGTTTTCAATCGGCGTTCCTGTGAGCGCCCAGCTGCGTTTGCGATTGACGTTGCGCGCCGTCGATGCAGTTCGCGAATCCCGGTTCTTGATGCGCTGCGCTTCATCGAGTACCAGCAGGTCGAACTTCGGGCTGATGCCATCCTGCTCCAGTTCTTCGAAATCGCGCACCAGCAATTCATAGTTGGCGAGATAAATGCCGGGTTTGCTCATCTCCCAGATCATGCGACGGCGGGCGGTGTCGCCCGTCACGGTCGTTACGGGAAGCTCTTCCGCCCAGGTAGAGAACTCGCGCTGCCAGTTGGGAATGAGCGGCTTCGGACAAATGAGCAGGACTTTGCTGATCTGTCCGCTGCGTAAGAGCAATCGCATGGCCGTGATCGTCTGCATCGTCTTGCCGAGTCCCATTTCGTCGGCCAGCAAAGCAGACTTCCGGGAAAAGAGCCAGGCGATCCCTTCATACTGATAGTCGAACGGTTCGAATGGCATCACCAGTTCCTGACCGGCGAGCCAGTTTTCGATCGGTGGTTGCAACAGATAAAAGAGACGATCCTGAATCGACAGCGCATCGGAAGGTGGCTGCAGACGCGTCTGCTTTTTCTTCTGTTCGGCTCCCTCTCCATTTGCCGCAGGTGGTTTGAGCGAACGGAGCTTCCCCTTCTCGGCACCTTCTACTGGCGGCTTCGGCGGAATGAAATCGATTCCTTCCGGGAAGGTCAACTTGAAGGTCGGCAGCTTGGAATTGTGCGGTTTCCAGCGGCTTTCTATGGCGGCGGTCGTCACCAGGTCCGCTGTGACGATTTCCAGCCGGGGCTGACGCACGAGCGCGCCGTTGATCCCTGACAGAAAGATTTCCACCGGCAGGTCGAGCCCTTCCGATCCCGTATCGGGAATAGAGAACGCATTCTCAAGCTGAGCGCGTAGGTCGGGGCACGATGCTGGAGTTGGGGCGGAGGCTGGAGCGGGGGTGGATGCCGGAAAGTTCGGCGATGCAAAGTCCGATGAAGTCGAGGCGTGTTCGGTCATCAGTCCATTTCTGAAGTTCAGTCATCCCGGGCAGGCACGGACACGGTGCATGGACCGCGTCCCTTTCACAGGTCCAAGCCAAGTGCGGTCAGGCCGCTCTTTGTTTGTTCTGTTGCATCGCTTCCTGCAGGGCCTGCTTCACCCGTTCAAAGGGCTCGTATAAATCCGTTTCTTCCGAGACGAGACTGCCGAGTTCATACAGCACATCGCGGTCGAGCGGGTGACGTTCGTGAAAACTGACCTTCTGTTGTCCAAAACGAACACTGTCAGGACACGCCCCGGCATCCTCCTGAAGGAAACCGATCGGCAGGTCGACATGTTCGCGAAGGCCGAGTATCCGTTCATCCTCGGTCAGCACCAGGTTTGGCTTTACCCCCGCTTTTTCGATCAGCGTCTTCCCAATCAATTCGTTATACACATAAGGGACCAGGGTCGGTCCAAAGAGAACTTCCTGGGTGTGATTCGGTCGGACGGGAGCTGTGCACTGGAATTCGAGGGGGCGGCCGAAATGGTTCGTCACCAGCAGCCCGCCGACGTATCCGCGATCCTTGACTTCGATCGCTGCGAGGAAACCCAGATGCAGTTGCTTTTTCGTACCGCCTGCCGCCATACAGTCACACCCTTCTGTCGCGGCTTGCGCCGCCGATTCTCAAGGCCATATCATCAACGAATGCAGTGCGTCTGATCGGAAATACCCCGCGGGAGGGATCCCGGGCGGAATCGGCAACCAGTCGCACAGGTCTCATCGACCTTCAGAACCTGTAACTTGAATACCGTTGGTCATCTTTCCGCGACTGTCACAACCTGAAAAGTCACCCAACGTCCGTTCGTGGCTTGCATCTATAAGTCATTTTGAGACAATCAGTTGAGAGGACGCCCCACACTTGGCACTGCTACCCATTTGTGAACCTCTTTTTCGACAAACTGGAGAACTGGCGGGAACTTTAACGCGTCCTCGTGGCTGCCAAATCCCTTTCCGCCCGGGTTACTCCCGCGCCCCTCCCAATCCAGGAGCCGTGAACACCACCGATGTCCAAGTTCCCGCTACTTCAGGCCGACCGGGAGGCGATCACCCGTCACCAGACAGAGAGATTTCGCGCGCTCCTTGAGGAGATTTCTCCCACGAATCGATTCTGGCAGAAAAAAATGGCGGAAGCCGGCTGGGATCCCGCAAAGTTCCAGAGCCTCGACGACCTCTCCAGCTTTCCATTCACGACCAAAACCGAACTCGTCGCCGACCAGCAGGAGCATGGGCCGTACGGCTCGAACCTGACTTACCCCATTGAAAAGTACTCACGCCTCCCCCAGACCTCGGGGACGACCGGCAAGCCGATGCGATGGCTCGATACTCCCGAGAGTTGGGACTGGCTGATGCGTTGCTGGGCGCAGATCTTCGAGTTGATCGGGCTTCAGCCGAGCGACCGGTTTTTCTTTCCGTTTTCGTTCGGTCCGTTTCTCGGTTTCTGGGCGGCGTTTGACGGCGCGAACCGATTTGGAAACCTGTGTATTTCGGGCGGGGGGATGAGCAGTGAAGCGCGCCTGCGGATGATGCTCGAACATCAGGCGACGCTCGTCTGTTGTACGCCGACCTATGGCATGCGACTCGTCGAGATCGCTGAACAGGAAGGAATCGATATCGCCAGTTCCCCTGTGCGGGGGCTGATCGTCGCTGGCGAACCAGGAGGCTGCGTCCCCGCCATACGCGAACAGTTGGAACGGGATTGGAACGCGCGTGTCTTTGATCACTGGGGAATGACGGAGATCGGGGCGCTCGCCGTGGAAGAGACAAATTGTCCTGACAGCCTGACGATGCTGGAAACCGAATGCATCGTCGAGATTCTCGATTCCGAAACACTCAAACCGGTCCCCGCGGGCGAACGGGGCGAACTCGTGATTACCAACCTCGGCCGATATGGTTCCCCCCTCATTCGCTACCGGACGGGAGATATTGTTGAAGTCGACACGACGCCTCATCCCGACGGGCGATCTTTACTGCGGCTCAAACAGGGAATTCAGGGTCGCACGGATGACATGATCACCATCCGGGGAAATAACTTCTTCCCCACCGCGGTTGAAGAAATCCTCCGGGAGTTTCCGCTGGTCGTCGAATACCGGATGACGCTGCTGACCGAGCGCGCCATGTCGCAGCTTGACATCGAACTGGAACTGCAACCCGATGCCGACGCTAACTCGATTGATGCCCTGCTCGCGACATTGAAGCAAACGATGCGCGAACGTCTCAATTTTCAGCCCCGTCTGAAACAGGTTCCGCCGCAGTCACTTCCCCGGTTCGAGTTGAAAGGACGGCGTTTCGTGCGGAAACAGGTCGATTGACCACAAGCATCGGAAAAGGGCCTTTGGTTGTATAATCAGATGCCCACCGGTATCCTTGCACGAAGGCTTTCCACCTGTTTTTGTTGGACCAGGTCCGCATCGACCGAATACAAAACTGAACTTCACTGTCAGAAAAATAAACAGCGCAAAAACCATACAAATACAAAGGGTATATCCATGGAGACCACGAACGGAAAACTGAACCGGAAACTGCGAATGGCACTCGTTGGTGGGGGCTCTGGTTCCTTTATTGGGCGTGTCCATGCGACCGCCGCGGTCCTCGACAACCGGGCCGCCCTCGTCGCCGGCGCCCTGTCTTCGAATGCCGAACGAGCGAAAGCATCTGCCCCTTCGTATGACATTCCGGAAGACCGCGCTTATACATCCATCGATGAACTCGTCGAAAAGGAATCGAAGCTACCGGAAGATCAGCGCATCGATTTTGTTTCCGTCGCGACCCCCAACCACACTCATTACCAGATCGCCAAAACAGCCGTCGAAGCGGGCTTCAACGTTATCTGCGATAAACCGATGACATTCGATCTGGCTCAAGCCGAAGACCTCCTCGAAACGGTCGAAAAATCCGGCGTCGTCTTCGCTGTTTCCCACAACTACACCGGTTACCCCCTTGTCCGCCAGGCACGGGAGATGGCTCTTTCCGGGGAACTGGGAGAGATTCAGGCGATCCGTTCCAACTACATTCAGGGTTGGCTCCGCAGCCGACTGGAAGAGACGGATCAGAAACAGGCTGCGTGGCGTACCGATCCCACCAAATCGGGGGCAGCGGGGGCGTTTGGTGATATCGCCACCCACGCATATAACCTCGGCCGCTACATGACGGGGCTGTTGCCGGAAGAAATCTCCTGCAACCTCAAAATCTTCGCTCCCGGCCGCAAGCTCGACGACTACGGTCACGCCGTCATCCGCTTCGAAAACGGCGCACTCGGTACGGTCACTGCCAGCCAGATCTCACACGGACGTGAAAACGACCTGTTCATCGAGATCGATGGCACCAAGGGAGCGATCCAATGGCGGCAGGAGAATCCGAACGAAATGATCGTGCGTTGTAACGGCGAGCCCCACAAAATCTACACGCGCGATCCAAATGCTCCCTATATGAACGCCTCGGGCGCGTCGGCCTGTCGTTTGCCCGCCGGACATCCCGAAGCCTTCTTCGAAGCCTTCGCCAACGTCTACCGCGCGGCTTACGATGCGATGGTCGCCCGCGCCACGGGAGAATCGTTCGAGAAGAAAGATACCATCTACCCGAACTGCTACGACGGCGTCGAAGGGATGTTTTTCATTCAGCAATGCGTCGCCAGTTCCGTCGAAAACGGCGCCTGGCTTCCGTTCAAACATCCTGCCGCCCGCCGCTAAGTATCCTTCATCCCACCCTGTGACCGCGCTCTCCCCTCCGTCCCTTCAGATTCCGTGCGAGTCCTATGAAATCGTTCTTCAAACTCCCGTTGCACTATCAGATTCTTATCGCACTGATTGTCGGGTCGATTCTCGGTATGCTGCTCAAGCCGCCGGTTGCGACTCCGGGAGATATTGATGGGAAGGTGACGGTCGCCAACGGGGATTACGTTCTCGAAGAAACCGGACCGAACGGGAGATCCTATTTCACCCGGACGATCAAAGCGACACCGGAGGAAGCGGATAAACAGATGGCCGAGCTCGAGCGTCGCTTTGCGGCAGTCGCCGAGGTCATCAAAGCAAATCCGGGGCAATCCGCGTACACATACGACGTAACCGATCCATCCGTGCAACTGATTACTGAGCGTGGCGGTATCACTATCCGTTACGTGCGGGATCAGGAGGGAAAGCAGGCTATCACCAACATCAAGGCCGGCTCCCCGGAAGAGCTCGCCGAGAAGTATCCCGGTTGGATGGACTTTTATAACCGGGAGAGCGACGACTGGCGGCATATGCTGATCTTCATCGCGAAAGCCGTCGGCGACATCTTCCTGAACCTCTTGAAGATGGTCACCATTCCGCTGATCGTGACGTCGCTGATCTCGGGAGTGACCGGGCTTGGTTCCAGTTCGCAATTGGGGCGGATGTTTGGAAAAACACTGCTCTATTATCTGTGTACATCGATCCTCGCGATCGCGACCGGTGTGTTGATGGTCAATCTGATCAATCCCGGTGAGGGCGCGATCCTGCCTGGTGGAGGGGAAGTCGTTGCCGGACAGGAAGAATCTCTCGGTGGCGTATTCCTTGGTCTGGTCGATCAGCTGATTCCGACGAACATCGTCCACGCTCTCTCCGCCGCAAATTTCCTGTCGATTATCTTCTTCAGTATTCTATTCGGCGTCTTCACAATCTACGCGGGTGGCGAGACAGCGGCATTCATTACGAAGATGGTGAACGCCGGTTTCGAAGTGATGATGCGCATGACCATGGCCATCATTCACCTCGCCCCGATCGGGGTTCTCGCGTTCATGTACTATGCGACGGCGACGCAGGGGCTCGACATCTTTATCACGCTCAGTTGGTACATGTTGACGGTCTTCCTCGCCCTGCTCGTCCATGCGGCCGTCGTGCTCCCCCTGATCCTCAAATTCGTGGCGAAGACATCCCCCCTAGCTTTCGCACAGGCGATGAGCCCGGCCCTGATGACGGCTTTCTCTACCGCCTCGTCGAACGCAACCTTACCACTCACTATCACGAGCGTGGAGCAAAGAGCGGGTGTTTCGAATAAGGTCAGTTCCTTCGTACTCCCCCTGGGAGCGACGATCAATATGGACGGAACGGCGCTGTACGAAGCGGTCGCCGTCCTGTTCATCGCTCAGGCCACGCCCGGGATCGACCTGTCGCTGGCAGACCAGATTCTTGTCGCCATCACCGCGCTGCTCGCCAGCGTCGGTGCCGCCGGCATTCCGCACGCGGGGCTCGTCATGATGGCGATTGTGCTACAGGCCGTCGGCCTCCCCCTCGAAGCACAGGGCATCATCATCGCCGTTGACCGGGTGCTCGACATGTGCCGTACGACCGTCAACGTCTGGAGCGACTCCTGCGGTTGTGCCGTGATCGACCGCATCGAGAAGACGGGGTCCGATTCTGCGGGTGAGGCAGTTCTCATCGCTGAAACCTGATCTGACGGTCCGCTAAGGTTTCCGTCGCCATTTCCGGGCAACCTATACGGCTTATAGAGCTTGCCGGCCAGAGACTCGGCTGAAGAGTCATCTACAGCAGAGTCCACGCGCGCCTTGACTCTATCAAGGACCGATACCGAAAGCAGACCCCCTGTTTTCCCTTCGCGGTCCCTTCGCGCGCTGTGTTAATTGCACACCTCACGAGATCGCGATTGCTTCCTTCGCGGCGACGCGATTATCCGCAGGTTATGCCATGTTGAATCACGGACTGAAAGTCAATAACGCCCCCGTATCCCAGAAAGAATGGCTCGACGCCGATCACCTCGGCTGGATCGAGTCAGTTGTCGAAGATCTGGTCAATGCGATCGGATGGCCCATCCGCTTCATCCGCCATCAGCACGGAAACCGGATACCCTCGTCTCACGACATGGTGCAGGACCATTGCTGGGTATCGGAGCTCAACGATGGCGATACAGTGATCGGCCATTTACGAGTCGACCTGCCCGATTTTGACCCCCCCGAATGTTCTTTTCAGACCATGCGTGAGATGGTGGAACTGACGGCAAAGTTAATCAACGCCTGTTCGCAGCGACAAAAAATGACTGTCGGGTATGCCCGCGAGCTCTCGACGTTGGCGACACTCGACTTCACCTGTTCCACGGAAATGAACCTGATCGACCGCATCAGTAACATTCTCGATGTGGCGATTGACCTGTCAGGTTATCGCGAGGCGGCTTTTTTCCTGCTCGACCCCCATACGCACAGTCTCAAACTGCGGGTACGCACTTCGCAGGCGCACTTTGAAATTCCGCAGACGACCCGTGAGCTGCGTGTCGGTTCCGCCGAGGAGATCATTCTCAAACGGGGTTCGCTGGTGATTCGCCGCAACGAATCGAGCCCCTACCACAACCTCTTGCCCGAAGATGCGACCATCGGCCTCGGCCTCCTGGTGAAATCAGAAACGGGTCCGCTTGGTTCCGTCTGGTTCTGGGACCGCCGTGATAAACAACCGACCGAACGTGAAATGCATGTCCTGCAGTCCATTTCTTCGCAGATCGCGCAGATGCTCGAAAAAGTTGTTTTGATGAAAGAGAGCGCGGTGCAGCGCCGCATGCAGCACGACCTGATTCAGGCATCCGCATGCCAGCCCGAGCAGGTCGTTCAATTCCGCTCAGAAACGGGCAATTGGGAAGTTGCCGGTATCTGCACGAGTCGCTTCGAACTCGGCGGCGACCTGTTCGAACTCATTCCCCTTGATGACCACCGGACGCTGATTGCCGTTGGTGATGCCTCCGGCGACAGCGTTCCCGCCGCGATGATCATGTCGACCGTCCGCGGTTCGCTCCGCTCGCTCGCCAGCTCGCCGATCGAGGAACTGGACGATCCAGCAAGCCTGATGGCGCGCGTCAATAACGTCTTATATGAACTGACTCCGTCCCACCAGTTCATGAGTATGTTGATCGGCATCATTGATACGCAAGCCGGAAAGTTTCGGTATACCAACGCCGGCCACCCCACCCCGTTCTACTCTGACGAGTGCCATATCGAACCGCTGCAATCCCACGGCGTGCTGTTGGGAGTGATGGAAGATGTCGAATATGACTCCTCCGAAATCGAGTTGAAACCGGAAACGCTGTTGGTCTTCTACAGCGATGGCATCAGCGAAGCGATGAACGACCGGAAGAAACTGTTCCACTCCGACGGAATTGTGCGGGGGATCAAAGGATGTCTGCGCGGAACCGCCCAGGAAGTCTTTGAAGAGATCTGGTCGAATATGGAAGGGCACAGTCAGGGGGCCGACGAGCCGGATGACCGGACGCTCGTAATCATGCGGATGCTGGGCACAAACAGTTGAACGGGCAGTGCCTGATACTGCTGCGCTTCTTTCGCCTTATTCCCAGTCGTCGATGATTTCCTGCATGTCGGCCGCGTAGCGGGCTTCGACTGCTTCATCGGCCACCTCCACGTCCAAGCCGGTAGACGCAAGCGGAACATGCGATTCCGCTTCCAGGGAAATCGGTTGCACCGATACTTGCATCTCGTGAATGACAGCGGAAGGTTTCGAACGCGGCTTGGGCGCCATCTCGACGCCGTGAGACTTAGCCTTGATGGGCGCTTGATTGTCTGTAAAGCGCGGCAGTCCGAGTCGCTCGCGTTCGCGGCGCGTCACCAGACGATGCACTTTCTGCTTCAGTTCATCTTTACTGAAACTGGTTTTGATGACGTAGTCGTTCGCTCCCTCTTTGATCGCGGAAAGCACCGTCTCACGACTGGCATCCGAGGTTAACATGATGATCATCGTGTTGTGGAGCGAGGTATGACTGCGAAAAGCCTTCAGCGTGGTAATGCCGTCCCACTCCGGCATCTGGATATCAACGATAGCGATATCGGGCGGATATTTCACCGCTTTGTAAAATCCGTCTGCACCATCCGTCGCCACCGACACCAGGTAGTCGGTGCGCAACAATGAGACCAGCAAGCTCCTGAAGAGCGGGTCATCATCGATGATGAGCACTTTGTATCGTTTCGCATTCGGGTGCATGGGGAAATTCGCTTGACGTAAACGCAACAGGTTCATTCTGTAATGGGAGAGACTCCAATCGCCCCCCGGGAATTATCATCAACTCGATCAACCTACTGGAGCGCAGTGACCGTCTGCTCTTCCAGCTGATCGAAGGTTCGATTCAACGTCGACAGGACTTCCAGCGTTCGCACCGAAAGGCAGATACCGGGGCACAGCTCGAAAGGCTCATCGAGCGAGCAGGCGTGCCGGTTGATTTCGGGTTCTTTCAGGAGCGGGAGCGCGGTAAGAATCGACATAAGAAAACCTGTGGAGTGATCAGAAATGGCTGAGGGGAGTCGCCTTTCCACTATCACCGTGGCGAAATCCTGGGTTTCTGCAACAGTTTGGGGAAACAGGCACGCTCCAAATATAGGTTGTGAAACCGGGAAGGAGACGAAAAGTTTGACGTTTTTCTTCGTGCGCGAAGAGTCCGTTTTTCAAATACAAATGACTGGTCTGACCCGTATCATCGATACAATCAAACGTTACCAAGTATGGATATCGACCACGGCGACCGTAATAAGCCCGGTGTTGGACTGCCGTACTGTTGCCAACGATCCGGCAATCCCCCCGTTCCCGGGCCCCTGTTCCTGCTGGTTTGATGGTGATCCCTCTCTGTTCCCTGTATACTGGTCCGTTTTGACCACGCACCCGGAGCGGGCCGGAGACTTACCTCGCTGTGCCCTCTTGTTCAGGTGACCTTCTTTCTCCTCGCTGCTGATAGACACGACTTAATAATGGCGCTTCAATATTTTCTCGGAGTTGATCTGGGGGCCGAAAGTGGCCGCGTAATCGCCGGACAATTCGACGGCAAACAGATCTCATTAAACCCACTGCACCGGTTCCCGAATGGTCCGGTCATGCTGGGGGACACCCTGCGTTGGGACGTCCTCGGCCTCTGGCGGGAAATTCAGAATGGCCTGCGGACAGCGGCCGCAGAGTGCGGTAACGATATCGCCTCTGTGGGCGTCGATACCTGGGGAGTCGACTACGTCCTCCTCACGAAGAACGAGGACATTGTCGGTCAGCCCTACCACTACCGCGACTCCCGGAATGCGGGAGTGATGCAGGGCGCCTTCGCCACTGTTCTTCGCAAAGACATCTATGCTCAGACGGGGCTGCAGTTCATGGAGTTCAACACGCTCTATCAACTGCTCGCCTTTAAACAGGCAGAGCCCGGTCTGCTCAAAGAAGCGGCCCACTTCCTGATGATGCCGGACTTCTTTCATTACTGTATGAGCGGCAGCAAAGTTGTGGAGTTCACGAACGCGACGACCAGCCAGTGCTATCACGCCACGAACAACTCCTGGGCGAACAGCATGCTTTCCCGTTTCGGCCTGCCGACGGAGATCTTCCCTCAGGTGGTTTCACCGGGAACCCGTCTCGGCAAATTACGGCAGAATATCGCCACGGCAACAGGCCTGTCCCGAATCGAAGTCATCGCCCCCGCGACACACGATACCGGCGCCGCTGTCGCCGCGGTCCCGACTCGGCATACGGGGAAAGCGAACTGGGCTTACATCAGTTCCGGCACGTGGTCGCTGATGGGGCTCGAGCTGCCGGAAGCAATTCTGACCGAAGAGGCACTCGCACAGAATGTGACCAATGAAGGGGGTGTCGATGGGACATACCGCCTTCTCAAAAACATCATGGGTCTGTGGCTCATTCAGGAGTGCAAACGGAGTTTCGAACGCAAAGGAAACTCGCTCGGCTACGGTGGTTTGATGAACCTCGCCCGCGACGCCAAGCCTTTCCGCGCGCTCGTCAATCCGGATGATCACCGGTTCCTCAAACCCGCCGACATGGTCGAGGAAATCCAGAACTACTGCCGCGAGACGGGACAACCCGTTCCGGGTACCGAAGGCGAGCTGATCCGCTGCGCCATGGAGAGCCTGGCGCTCAAATATCGGATGGTGCTCGAAGGTCTGCAGCAACTGTCGGGTGAAAAAGTCGAGGTGATTCACATTGTCGGTGGTGGTTGCCAGAACACCCTGTTAAACCAGATGACGGCGAACGCCTGCGGCATTCCTGTCATCGCGGGGCCGGTCGAAGCAACCG
>PABD01000222.1 GCA_002702685.1 Planctomyces sp. | reverse complement strand
TTCGGCGGGTTGATATGTCCTTCAAGGCGTCCATGCGGGGAAGTTCGCTCGAATTGTAGACAGCGGGTTCCGGGTGTTTCAGCAGGCTCACCAATTGCAGTTGGGTAAGTCTCCATCGGGTAGCCGTTTTCTCGGAATCCTGTCGGTCAATCGTCGGCATCTCCCGAAAACCATGCGCGAGGAAGCCGCTCACATGTTCGATGTCCTCGACATACCCCACGCTTCCCTCGTTGACGAAATCACCAGCGCTATCCAGATGGGTCTCCCACAAGGCCTGGTGGGGTACGGATGGCTCGGCGCTTTCCGAGGAGGGCACCTCAGTTTCCCAGTCAGCAGCCGGGGGTGTGGTTAAATGATCCGGGAAAGGGGTGGAGGACTTGCGGATGGCGTATTCGCTGGGCAGTGGAATTGAGGGGGCCGCATCCAACTCATCGATCCATTCCGGACCGAACTCCGGGAAGCGGAAGACGCCGAACCCCGGGCTGCTGATGAAGCGATTGACAGCACTACGGTGAATGCGTTCTAGCGCTCGCGATCTTTCCAGATGTCGCTGGTGGGCGACTCTGAAGTCATTCAGCCGATCAGGATCAAAGTGGGTAATTTGTTCGTATTCATGGTTCGCCATCACAGTTTGTTCGTAGTCCAGCCGATCCGACAGCGAATGGACGGGAAAACGTGCCTGATATTGCTCATCAATTCGTAGTAAGCGGACGGCGTCCCACGACGCCCACACGCATCCCAGCAGGAATAGCAGGCATGCCAAGCTCATGGCCCACACGGGGGGCATGGCGGTGATCAGCAAAAGAAGGGAAAATGCGATCATCCAGACGACATGCGTCGTCAGCACCGGTGCGCCATAGGCGATTGACGCGGCGACAAAGGAATAAGCCAATACCGTGAAATAAACGGCCCGCCTGTGCTTCGTTTGACCTGTTCCGATCGCGATCAACAGGAAATAAATCCCGAACCCGAACAGCGAAACCATTAACCAGATGAGGAACATAGTCGGCTCCTGACAGCGTCGAGGGTAAATGCTTTAATTTTAACACACCATCAGCCGAAGGGAAGAGTATTCTCCGCACGAAAAAAACACCCTGACAATATCAAAATCGTCAGGGTGTTTTTGATTTAAGCTGATCAACCCTTCGTCAGGCGGTGCAAAACCAGGCGTCGAACAATGTCCGCTGTTCGCAAGCCGCCCCGACGTCGCAGGCGCTTAGACGCCGGAGAAGGGGTGAGCGGCGCTCCCTTTTTTGGCGATCATTTCGTCGGCCGAGGGCTCGTTTTTCATTGCCCGGGCGATCGACAGTTTGGTCGCTTCGTAGTTGTATTCGAAGATCTTCTTGTCGTCAGCCGCTTCCCAGTGGATGAAGACACCGCAAACGATCACGAGGTTTTCCGCCTGATCTTTGGGAATGACCCCTTCTTCGACGGAATCCGCGACCGCTTTCGCGACGGCGTATTGCGCCGGTCCGAACATCTGCACGGCCTGTTTAGCACCTTTGATGGTCACTTTGGTGATCATGACGGTGGCCGGTTTGACGGCGAGGTTCGGTTCGAGCACGGCAAGCAGATTGCTGTGACCCGCGGTCTGGCTCGCCAGGGCGTTCGCGAAAGCGATCCCGACGGGGCCGGTTTTGTCACCGATGAGGAGGTCGATGTGAGCGACTTCATTACCTTCACCGACCAGAGCTTCGCCAATGTACAACGACATATTGCTTCTCCTGAAATTTCTTGTGTGTTCCGGCAGAGGGGTTACCCGGGGGAGTCTCTGACGGAGCGTAGGGGCATCTAGGATGTGAGCGGTCGAGTTGAGGTGTTCTCAAGTCGAATATGATACGATCGGATGTCGCTACACTCACCATAAATTAGTAAGACCAGGCCACTGCGGTAACGGGGGGCCCTCACAGGACGCCCGGCTGAGCAGTTCGGGATTACCGGCATTTTCCGCCAGTAAATCCGAAGGGCAAACTGTATCAATACGTGCAGTCTGAATATGATGACGGCAGGCACGGACGCCGGTCCCTCCCGTCGTCCCCATTTGATAGCATTTCGGCCCCGCGATTTCCAGTTCGTGCGGCCTCTTTTCATGCGAGGGTGATTCAAATCCCACGGATGGCCTTCACTACTTCTTCGCAATCGATTCTGATCGCCGGTTGCTCGGTCCGCGCGGCCGCCTGGTCCGCGCGTCAAGCGGGTATTTCCGTGATCGCCGCCGACCAGTTTGGCGATGTCGATCTCCTGCGCCATGCCGAGCGCTGGCTCTCCTTGAGCGCGGATTACCATGAACTCCCCGATTACCTCGTCGATGCGGAGATTGAGGGGTGGATTTATACCGGTGGCATCGAAAATCATCCCCGGTTGATCGCCAGCTGCGCGGAGCAGTCACGGCTCTTCGGCGTCGGCAGCGACGCTGTCTACAAGCTGCGTGATCCCTACCTGTTCCGGGATATCATCCTCACCTGCGGCGGTCGCATGCCCATCATGCGGCCGGTGACCGATCTTATTCCGGCGGGAGACTGGCTGGTCAAACCGTATCATTCGGGTGGGGGCGTGCGGGTTCAGCACGCGGGCGAGGCGACCGGTTCCGTGGAAGGCTGTTACTGGCAACGGCGCGTTCCCGGCGTTCCCTATTCGATCAGCTTCACCGCACTTGGGAACGAGGCCTACCTGCTGGGGGCCGTGCGGCAGTTCATCGCCACCTCGCCCGAGATTCAGGTGGCGCGCTCCATTCGTCGTAAACATCCTTTCCTGTTCTGTGGTGGTGTGACGGCAAAGCTCGAAGAACTGGGCGACTCCGAAGAACTGCGACAGTTCCTGGGCCGGGTGGTCGAGGCGATCGGTCTCGTCGGCTGGTGCGGGATGGATGTCATTAAAACGGCTTCGGGACAGTTCGAGGTGCTGGAAATCAATCCCCGTTACACGGCGACAATGGAACTGCTCGAGCGGCAACAGCAGCGAAGTTTCTACCCACTGCATCTCGACGCCTGTCGCGGCACGCCGCTCGACCAGACATTGGAAGCGCCGCCGATGCAAGAGCGGCCCGGGATCTCTGTTGCCAAACAGATTCTCTACACGCCGACCGATCTGCCGATACCGACAGACGGGGTCGGGACGCTGCTCGGTGGCCGGTTTGTTGACGATGAGACCTCGGACATTCTGTTGGCCGATCAACCTCAGCCTGGTTCGCTGTTGCCCGCCGGGTCTCCGATCTGTACGCTGATTGCCCACGGAACCACCGAAGACGAGGCTCTGCGGACCTTGCGGTACCATGCCGGAAGATTGGCTATTGTGCTTGATCAGGAAAAATGGTCCGAGTATCATCGAGACCTGTAAATTTCGCCCCCTTCGCCTTCATTCAGACAAGCCGCATTTTCTGGTCATGAGTAATCCGCACGATATTCGCATTCGGGAAGTCACCAGCGAGATTGAATCTGTTGTATTTCGTACTCCCTTAAAATTCGGGGGGCGGGTAGTCGAGAACGCTGACCTGTTAAACGTGACCGTCATCGTCGAACGTGCCGACGGTCATCTGGCCGAAGGGTTCGGCAGCATGCCGCTCGGCAACATCTGGGCGTGGCCGGAAACCTCGATCGAACCGGACAAGACCTTACAGGTCATGAAACGATTCGGCGAGGAAGTCGTCAACCTCGCGAACAGTTACACGCCATACGGTCACGCACTGGAAATCAGTTTTCAGATCTCCGCCGAGTATGATCACCTCGGACGCACGCTCTCAGGTAAGATGGGCTTTGGAGATGTGGATATGCCGGAACTCGCGCAGCTTGTCGCCGCGAGTCCCTTCGATGCCGCACTCCACGATGCGTACGGTCGCGCGCAGGGTATGAACAGTTATAACACCCTGTCGTCCGAGTTCATGAACGATGATCTCTCGTTTTATCTCGACGATCAGTTCAAAGATGAATACCTCGATCAATACACCTTGCGCGATCCGAGTCCGTCGCTGCCGCTGTATCACCTCGTCGGTGCCCTTGACCCGCTGACCGAAGGGGATTTGCAGAACAAAATCGGCGACGGCCTTCCCGAGACACTCGGCGAGTGGATCAAAGCGGATGGATTGACGCATCTCAAAATCAAACTGGCGGGGGACGATCTCGAATGGGATGTTAACCGCGTGTTGTCGATCGATCGGGTCGCGAGTGAAGTTCAGGCGGCGCGGGGTGTCACCGAATGGTACTACTCGTGTGACTTCAACGAGAAGTGCGCGAACGTGCAATACGTGCTTGACTTCCTGCATCGCATCCGTGAAATCGCGGCGCCCGCTTTCGATCGCATTCAATACATCGAACAACCGACGGCGCGTGATCTGCAGGCGCATCCCGACAACAAGATGCACGAAGCGGCGAAGATCAAACCGATCGTGATCGACGAGTCGCTCGTGGATTACGAAGCTTTGCTCCTCGCGCGGGAACTCGGTTACTCGGGTGTCGCGCTCAAAGCGTGCAAGGGGCAGACTGAGTCATTGCTGATGGCCGCCGCCGCGCAGAAGTTCGGCATGTTCCTGTGCGTGCAGGACCTCACCTGTCCCGGTTACTCCTTCCTGCACTCCGCCTCTCTCGCCGCCCGCATCCCCGGTATCGCGGCGATCGAAGGGAACGGACGCCAGTTCTGTCCCGCAGGGAATAAGAAACTCGCCCGCGCGTTCCCCGAGATGTTCAAGATCAAAGACGGCACCGTGAAAACGGGTGTCCTTGATGGCGAAGGATTGGGATTCTGAGATTGAGCGGAGCCGGCGCTGGTGAACTCGATGCCCAGGCACCCGTTCTCAAACAGACTTTTCCGCGAGCCGTACGAAGAAGGACTCGACAAAGTTCCGACTGGTGAGAACAATAGATCAGCCCGTTTCACCTCGGATCGAGACTCGTTGATAGGAGCGAGTAGATGTCCAATTCGCGTACCTCACAGGAAAAGCCCGCGATGGATCAAAATAACGGAGAGAAAATCTCCCTCTGGCAATTCTGGACATCGCTTCCGATGAAGCTGCAGCGAGAGACCATCACCTTCATGGTGATCAATCTCGGCGACATCATCATGACCTGGTTTCTCCTGAGTTCCCGCGCCTTCCATGCGGAGTCGGGATCGCACACCAGCTTCTATGAGTCGAACCCGGTCGCAGGATACATCCTCAACCACTGGGGAATCCGGGGAATGATCTTCTTCAAAGCGGCGATGGTGGGGGGCGTCATCCTGATCACACAATACGTCGCCCAATCCCGTCTCCCTCTCGCGAGGCGCATTCTGAACTTTGGCAGCGTGGTCGTGCTCTGCGTGGTCTTCTACAGCGTCTGGTTACTCAGACAGCATGCGACACCGGTACCATTCTGATGCCGCACGCTCTCCGGTAATTCCTCGCTGTCGTATTAAACGCGGACGAGTTTCGTCACGCGGCCCGTCTCGACCCACTCGGCGACGAAGATGTTGCCATCGCTGTCGAAGCAGGCGTCGTGCGGATGCACGAACTTGCCGTCCTGCCACTGCGACTCATCACGACGGACTTTGAAGCCATCGAGAACATGCTTGGTCCATTCGGGATCATCGCCGAGGTGGACAATCGCCTTGTTGTTAATGTCAAACAGCGAGACGCGGGCATGCAGGTCGGGGACGAGCATGATCTCGCCCTGGATATCGATATCGGCGGGGAAGCTGACATCGTCGACGAAACCAAGATGCTCTCCATCGAGCGTGAAGTATTGCAGGCGAGCGTTGGCCCGGTCGGCGACGACGAGCGAAGGTTCGCGGCCGGGGCGATCGTCGAGCCAGAGTCCGTGGGGTGTCTGCATCTTGCCGGGTTCTGTTCCCTTGCCACCCCAGGTGCGGATCCAGACGCCATCTTTATCGTACTGATGAATGAAGTGAGAGCCGTAGCCATCGCCGACATAGAAACCTCCATCGGGATGGAAGGCGACGTTGGTCGGGCGGAACTGGCTGATACGGGTGTAGGCGTGGGCTTCGGTCGGGTAACTGAGTTTGAAGATCTGCTCGCCTTCGAGCGTCGTCTTGATCATCTCGCGGTTTTTGACATCGGAGAGGTAGAGGAACTGCTCGCCCCCCTCCGTGCGGATGTCGATACCATGACCACCTCCATGATATTCTTTACCGAACGACCGCACGTATTTGCCTTCGGGATCGAAAACAACGATGGCGTCCATCACCTGTTCGCCTGAGTTCTGATGTTTAATGTAAATCATGCCGTTGGCGTCGATGGTCACGCCGTGAGTATTACCCCACTTGATATTCTCGGGCAGTTCTCCCCAACCGTGATGGCAGGTGTATTGGTATTCGCCCGAACCCACGACGGCAGGTTTGCTGCCCGATTTGTCCGACGCGCGAACAAAGAAGGGTTGCAGCGCGGAAGCGGCAGCGACAGTAGCGGCGGCGGTCTTAATGAACGTACGGCGGGAAGTGCGTGGATCGGTGGGGGACATAGTCGGTGGGAACCTTTCGTCGAAGGAAGTGGGCACAGAGAACGACTCGGAAGCACGGCGAGAAGTAGCCGAAGGAACATTTATCGTAGCCGCTCCGGGGGGAGGGCTCCAGCCCTCAGTTCGAGGAATCTGAGCGTGAGAACGCAGATTTGCGGGGGCGGCTTTTTTGCGGGGTAGCCTCGGAAAATTACCGCTGATAGATCGGCAGGTACTGGTATTCAACGGCGAGGGCCAGGATCGCCATCGCGGTACAGTACACCTTACCGGTATTCCGCTCGGACCCGTGCTGAGCCTGCCAGCTGCCATCTTCCTGCTGCATCTGAATCAGTTGCGTGTAGACTCGATCGCGGGTGTCGGTCCAGTAGCGTCCCCCCATCTGGAACATCCCGACCGTGCAGTAATAGGCTCCGTAGAAGTAATACGGGTCGGTCTGATTGAGTGGCCTCGCGCGTAACCCTTCCGCGGCGCGCAAGGTCACCGGGTCAAGATGCGCGCCGCAGATTTCCAGGGCGAGTATCCCCGTCCCGGAACGGGTTGCGGTGGGAGTGGAACCGGGCTGATAGGCAAACCCGGGCTCATTCACCGTCGCGCACCGTTTGACGTACTCGATCGCGCGATCGATGTTCTCGGAAGGAACATTGCAACCCGCGTTCCGCGCCGCCCGGAGCGCGAGCAGTTGCCAACCGGTGACGCTGAGATCCGAATCACGGCTCGTCGGGTGATATCGCCAGCCTCCTTCGTGTCGAGGTTGTTTGTCGACGTTCTGTGCTCGCAGGATCAGTTCGATTGCCTGTTCCAATCCCTCGCGACACCGTTCTTCCGTCAGGCGACCTTCGGGGGCGGCTCCCTTCTGCTGCAGCATGCCGATCGCTTCGGCCAGCATGAGCGTGCTGATCCCATGACTGTATAAGGGGCCGTGACTTTTCTTATGGACCAGTAAGCCTTCTTCCTGATGATCGAGGACCCATAAAATTCCGTTTTCGACCTGCTCGCCATAGGGACCTTCGCCCGGTGTCTGCCCCGCCGCCATGAAAGCCATCACCGCGAGAGACGTGGCCGCTGTGGACTTGCCGAAGCTGTCGATCTTCCATGAGTGATCTTCGAGCTGCGCCTGCGAAAGGAAAGTCAGTCCGCGCGCAATCGCTTCGTCGACTTCCTCGTTGGTGACCTGCGCCTGAAGTCGCGGCGCAATCGCGACAGTCAAGATGATGATGAGCATTATTGAGAGAGTGGGCCACCGAACGCTCATCGCGATTCCTCCGCAGGGGGGGTAGGGGAGTTCTGGGGGGAACGTGGCGTCGCCAGTTGTTCAAAGTACGATTGAATCTGCCGCGCGTACTCCGGCTTGTGCCGATAACGGGATGATTCGCGAATCTCGGATTGAAGTTCGGTGCTGACCGCCCCCCAGGGTCGTTGCGACAGCAACTGCAGTTCCGCCTGCAATTCGTCAGCGGTCAATGTCTGCGACGTTCCCGTTCCTCCCATATCGGACTGGGAATTGTCGTTGGAGTTGCTGTCGGGTTGAGACGCCGACGCATCGGACTGGCTTCCCACTCCCTGTTGATTCTGTAGTTGTTGACTCGCTTTGTTCAGCGATTTCGCGGCTTGATCAAGTTGTTGCGACGCCGGGTTGGCGGGGGACTGTCCCCCCTGCGATCCCTGACTTTCGCCCGACTGAGATGGATCGTTGGTGTCGTTCTGGCCAGCTTCGCCCGCCTGTCCCTGACCGGATTGCGATTCCCCCGGTGTGCTTTGTTCCGGTTGGTTCTCCGCGGCGGCGGATTGACCCGACTGGGACTGATTCGCGAGTTCCTCACGGGCCGCCTGCAACTGCGCGGCCGCTGCTGTGATCTGTTGTGAGAAAGAAGGAGGAACCGGCAGTGTCTGGTGTTCGTCGCCGTCGTTCAGCTGGTGCAGGAAGGTCGCGGCCTTGGTCAACATCTGGGCCGAATCATGCGTCGCATCGCGGGCGAGCAGGTAGTCGCGCGACTTCAACCGGCGACTGGCGCGGTCCATGAATGAGTCAGCCTTTTTGAGGAACTGCTCCGGAACGGCGAAAGGTTGCGCTACATCGTATTGTCGTTCCTTCAGGACCTGCTCGAGCTGGTCGGATCGGCGAGCGATGGCTTCGAGTTGACTCTGCAGTTGCTGTGTCCGCTGTCGCAATTGGTCCTGTGACTCACGTCGCGCCGCATGCCGCGCCGCGGGACGAGGGGCCTGGGCGGCCAGTTCGCGCGTCAGTTCGGACTGGCGTTCGCGGAGCTGGTTCGCCATCTCCGCCATTTCCGGGTTCGCGCGCGCCAGCTGTTCCGCGGTCTGTTCGGCCTGTGCGGATGCTTTACGAGCGGCTTCCAATTCACCCGTCATCGCCTGGTTGGCCGTCTCTTCAAGTTGGCGGACCAGTTCCAGCGCCCGTTGCGTCTGGGGTGAGTTGAAACCCGATTGCTGTGCGGACTGCATCGCGACCGTTGCCGCACGCTGCTGTTGCTGCCGTGCGTTTCGCTGCATCCGCGCGATTTCGCGCCGCAGCTCGTTTTCCTGTTCCTCGCTGAGCGATTCCTGACGCTCATTTATGCTTTCTGTCTGAGTCAATTCCGCCTGCTGTTTGCCAAGGTCACCTGCGATTGATTCATTGAGCGCCGTTTCGTCGTTCGCCGCCTGTTGAATCCGGGCCGCCAGTTCCTTCATCTCCTGGCGAAGACCCGCCTGGGCCGCCTGCGCGAGTTCCGGATTGCGGGTAAAGAAGTCTTCCATCTCCTGATTCAACTGTTCGGATTCTTCCTGCTGTGCTCGCATCTGGTCGGCATTCGCGGCTGCTTCGACTTCCCGGGCGAGCTCATCCGCGCGACGCGCGAGTTCGTTCAGTCTCGGGACCTCTTCCTTCATTTTGATCAGATCTTTGAGCCACTTTTCGAGTTGCTCAACTTCCTGGTGAGTCGTTCGCAGTTGTTCCTGCGCCGCGGTGAACGAGGTCTGCGCATCTTTGGTCGCCTGCTGCGCGCGGCTACTGGCTTCGTTCAAAAGTTTTTCGGAGGTCGCCAGTTCATGCCGCGCAATGTGCTGAGCTACCGGAGCGAGATCGCGGTAGAGGGCGTTCTGGTCAAACTGCTGCGCTACGTTCTCCAGCTTCGCGGCCAGCTGATGTTGTTCTTCGATCAGCTCTTCGGGAGAGCGGCGGTCGCCTCCCTCCAGGGGTTGGTTCTGTCGCGCGCGACTGGCGAGGTTGCTGACGTCGGCCTGTTGTCGGTCAACCGCTTCCCGGATGGTTTCCAGTTCCTTGAGCAGCGCTTCATCCTGCGCCTTCGCCAATTCTTCCGGATCACTTGTCAAACTGGGATCGAGTAATTCCTGCAGCGAAACAGCGTCGGTCCAGGTTTCGTTCGGGCGGGGAGATTCCCGGCTGTCGACGGCCCGCAGCGTGACTTCAATCTCGTCTGCCTTGTTGAGTTCCTCCTGCGTTAACGGAAATTGAAACAGCGCTTCGGTCTCCGGCTGACTGCCATCGAGTTCCTCTGCGGGAGAGACGATCCGCGCCGACTGCCCGGGACGATTGAGGACCAGTTCCGCGCCCGTCACCGCGTAATCGTCCGTCAGGTGAACGGGAAGTTCATACAATTTCGCTTCTTCCGTTTCTACTTCGGTCCGACTCACCTGTTCAGGATCAATCGCCGGGGCCTGATCGACGATGACGTTCAAATGGCGATGAGCCGGATCTTCAAAGGTAAAGCCATGTTGATCGACATAACGAATCGTAAAGTCACCCGACTCCATTGCGGGTAGAGCCGCGCGGGCCGATCTCTGATCGGCTGCCAGTTCCAGCGGGATCGTCTTCGGTTCGGCTTCTTCCGCGGCCGGGGTAAAAACGACCGCTCCCGACGCGATCGCCTGATTGTTCGTAAATGTCAGTTCTACGCGGCTGCGTTCCGGAACGTCGATCCTTCCAATCGCTCCGTCATGACTGCTGGGGGCGAGCCCCGTGTATTCGGGGGGCGTCACCGTCAACATGGCGGATTCGAGATGCGGGGTGACGACCACATCAATGCGGTATCGTGTCGATTCGTCAAACGAATTTCGTGAGGTGATCCAGTAGACTCTCGAATCTGTAACCTGCTCCCATCGGATCGGCCAGCTCTGAGAGGTGGCATCGTAGGAAAGTGATTGAGAGCGCGTGCTCCCGTCCTGTGTCTGCCAGTTGACCTGAAGTTGCAGGGTGCCCGCCAGCCTGGATTGCCGGGTCAGGCGCGCGGCCAGGTCAACATTACTGTTGACCGGAATGGAGCGGTTGCCATCGTCGACTTCGATCGTGGGAGCGGCGGCCGTCGTCAACCAGGGGGCGATAATCCGTTGGAGCGGCGCCGATCGATAAGCAAACAGCATGAGAAACAGCAGGATTCCTCCGAAGAGCGCCGCGAACAGAGCCGCCGTTCGCAGGGTACGCGCTGGGCGGAGGCTGGTCTTCAGGTCGAGGCTCTGCAGGTGCGCCGCGGCCCGGTTGATCGCCGACTGTCGCAGCTGGGCTTCGAGCCGGGATGTCGAGGCGGTCTGTTGTTGATAGTCGACCGCCGTCAGAATCTGTTCTTCCAGTTCGGGGTGCGACTCTTCAATAAGCGCGGCGAGTTGTCCGTCGGTCGGGTTCATCTCGCGCAACTCTCGCCAGCGGAAACCGAGCCAGAGCGCGCTGGTGGTCACGACCGTCGCCAGCCCGACGTTTCGCAACGGGGCGGATAGAAAATAGAAGGTGTCGACCATCCACAGCAGCCAGAGCCCTGTGAACAGGATCAACAGTGACTGGAGCGCAATCCGAACCGAGGCCCATCGCTGCCAGCGCTTTCGCAATGACTGAAGCAAATCCTGTAATTCGTTAGTCGAGGTCAGGGTCGACATCGTCAGTTCAGGCCGTGTGATAAGGTATCGGGATGCAAACGAATGGGAACGTTTCTAAGGCAGTCCATTCCACTTGCGGATCAACCATTCGGAGGAGAGCAGCGTGACAAACAGGGTCAACCAGAGCGGGTGGGTCCACAGGTGGGTTTCGTCCTGCCATGTTTCGGTCGCAGCACTCGGTTGTATTATATCAGGAATCTGATCGAGTTGATCCAGTTCCATTAATTTTCCCCCCGTTTGCGCAGCCAGCTGTTCGAGCAATTTGCGGTTCGCGGTTGTTTCGGTCAGCTCGAGGGTCGGCAGTGGACGGACGACATACGGAGCGAGAATCTCGTCCGGGAACAATTCCTCCTGATCGGTCTCCAGCACGAATTCGTAGTCCCCTTCAGGGAGGTTCTCGACGACCGCGGTCATCGATTGTTGGCGGCTGGGGAGCGAGAGCAGAGGAAGCCGGAAAATCGGTTCTTCGTCGGGTGTGTGCGGGAGTCGGAAGACGGCGACTTGGGGGTTCAATTCAGGAAGTTGTTCCAGCAGCGTACTGGAAAAGTGCGCGTGCAGCCGAATCGGTTGATTCGGGATTCCTTCGGGTCGCTCGGGGCCAAAGCGAACGAGTTCTGTTTCGACAGAAAGTTTGTTTTGAATCGCCCATCGGGCCATCTGGCCCCAGAAGCGGTGATGGTACTTGTCCCCGACGCGCCGGCGCCAGCGCCACGTACTGTCGAGTCCGAGCCAGACGACCTGCCCCTGACCAAACTGTTGATACGCCATCGCCGGTTGTCCGGCGGCATCGCGACTCGGAAACGCGTTGAGCACCACTTCGGCGGCAGGCTTCGGCTCTCCCGTGTACGCGCGGAAATGCCCCGGCAATCGTTCCCAGATCTGCTGGTTCTGCTCGGGCTGATCGCCGAATTGCAGAAAGGGGGTACCGTAGCCGATGGGAGTCGGTAATACGGGCATTCCAAGGGGGAGCGGATCGGCATTCCCTTCTTCCGGTTCGATCATCTGCGGATTCATCAGGGGAGATAATTTCGCGACAGGAGCGTCCCCGTTCCACGTCGACAGCATTTCCTCACCCGGCAGCAGCACCAATGTCTTCCCCTCTTCGGACACGAATTGTCCCAACTGTTGCCAGAAGAGGTCGAATTCCTCGGCCGTCAACTCCTCCCTCAAGGTCGTTTCGCTCAAGTCTCCGAGAATCACGAGATCCTGCCCGGCGAACAGCGACTGGTTCGCTTCATCGACGACCGTGATCTTGTCCGTGAAGGGGAGGGATGTCTGCTGGTTGTCATCATCGAGTGCAGGACTGAGTACAGGCGGATTCAGAAGAATCGTCTGCAGCTCGATCCGCTCGTCCCGCTCAAGCGCGCTGTGCAGAAATCGGAACTCCCACCTCGGATGATGATCGATGAAGAGGGCGTGGATCATGTTATCCAGCACCTGCTGTGTGAAATGCTGCTGATTGTTACGAGTCGTGAATTCGTCCTTGTTCGGCAGCAACCGGATTTCGTAATGATGCTGATCAGCTTTGTCGGTCTCGAGCGCAAAGGTCAATGTCTCCGAATAGCTCTGTTCTTCGGAGGTGACGAACGACTGCTGCTCCAGCAATTCTCCCTGATGATA
>PABD01000221.1 GCA_002702685.1 Planctomyces sp. | reverse complement strand
CGCCTGTTTCTTGCTGTGGCCCCACGCCGGTTCGAAGCTGCGCGAACCGATCACGGCCGAGATTTTGAAGCACTTGGCATGGTCCGGCCCCTGCTCGTCGGTCACCCGATAGACCGGCGTCTCTCCCATCGACTTCTGCACGCGCTGCTGCAGGATGCTCTTGTAGTTGTGGCTTTGCTCGAGGATGGCGACGCGTTCGATCTCGTCCTGCAGTTCCCGCATGATGAATTCCCGGGCGACGTCGATTCCGGAATCGAGATAGAGCCCCGCAATGATCGATTCGATCACCCCCGCTTTGACCGAAGGGGGGATATCTTCCTGCTGGCTCAGTCCCTTGCCAACCTGGATCAGTTTGTCGATCCCGGTTCGTTCACAGATCAGGGTGCAGGTACTGCGGCTGACCAGAACGGACTTGAAGCGGGTCAATTCCCCCTCCAGTTGTGTCGGGAATTGATCGAACAGCGACTGGCATACGACAAGGCCCAGGATGGCATCGCCGAGGAATTCGAGTCGCTCATTGCTGTCGAGACGGGTCTTGGCAACCGAGGTATGGGTCAGGCACCGCTCCAGCAACTCCTGGTCCTGAAACCGATACCCGAGGATCTCTTCACACCGCTCGAGGGCTTCCGGAAGAGATAGGGTCGGAGGTCTTTCGCTCATGGAGACACTTCAGTCTGTATATGTCGAGGCCGGCGGGCTGGATTCAAGCCCGCACACGTCAACGACGTATTCTGTTACTGAAAGAGTGTGGTGTCGAGGCGGAACGAAGGGCGGAAAGCGGAGGTGTTATCGCCAGAGGGGAGCATCGCGCTACGATATCTTGCCGAGTGTTACGACACAGGGGAGAGTCAGTCTTCAAAGCCTGGGGTTCTCCCGTTGAGCACGATCAGGCTTTGAAGTCAGGCTCTTCGCAGTCCGATAACTCGATCACATTCGAATTCAACACGGACTGTGAATGGGATGGAAGAACAGGAATCCACTGTTTTCAATCAGCAAACTCCCTGTTTTATCCCCGAAACCACCCCTCAAGCGTAGAAGAGCTCCCAACAGTTGTCAACTTGGTTTGCCCGTGGGAGTTGTGATAATCCAGCGGTCTTTCGGACAGCGAGCGGCGACTTATCCTGTGGGCTCGGGGCGATCAATCCACGACGACGAGAGGAAACGACCGCATCAGCTCCCCGGGAGCACTGGAAGGGTTCTGATAGACCACTTGCACGGGGGAGTCGCCAGCTTCGGTCCCCCGCAGCTTCAAGACATACCGGGCACTGATACCCGGAGGGATATCCGGGACGGAGAGCTCCAGCCGACCGTTGCCGTTGGTAAGGCTGTCGGCGGTGGTGGTGGAACGCTCGGCTCCCCATCCCGACTGAATCAACTGGACATGTTCGGGAAGATCGACGATCAGCCGACTGCCGCGCAGGGTATCCAGCCCCCTGTTTCGGCAAATGAGCGTAATTTCCGACTCGCCGCCGTTTCTGAACACGTCCCACGACTGCTCAACATCGAGGTCAAGCGCCCCCTTCGTCTGTTGCACGGCCAGGTAGATGCCCGATTCTGTGGCGGGAAGGTTATCGGCCATCGTGGAAACGGTCAGGCTGGTGTTTTCACTCCCCTTTTCTCCCCGAAAAGCCAAACGGACTGGAACGACTTCGCCAGCTTGGAGACGTGGCATGCTCACGAGCAATTCCTGTTCACCCTCTTGAACGGATTGATTGCTGCCGAGGAACTTCAGCACCGGATCGTAACGCAGGTTGACCGAAACGTGTTCGATCACTTTGTCGGACAGGTTTTCGACGAGGAGTGTGTAGATTGCGGTCGCGTCTACGGAGATCGTTTCCGGCCCCTTGAGCGTGGATCGCAGCGTTTCCGAGATATAGGTCACGCAGGTCGACTTCCAGTTGAGTTCCTCCCGCGCGGCGTTCAACAGACTGAACCGCACGCAGTGGTACCCTTCCTGTTCGCTGAACAGGGTCAGCGGTATCTTCAGCTCTTCACCCGGATCAAGCCGGGAGATGGCACGGGTCAGTTCGTCGCCGTCGCGATTGGGAATGAACAGGGCGTGATGAAAGGCTGCTTTCAATGTGAGATCGCGGAGAATCTCGGTCGATTTATTGGTGACGTAAACTTCAAACAAGGTGCCGCTGCCGACCTGCGACCGTTCCCGGGAGACGACCTTCAGCGCGATGTCGTCCCGTAAGGAAGATGAGTTGAACTCGAGCAGCGGACCGGAAGAATCTCCAGGCGTCGTCGAGTTCGATTCGGGACTGACTTTGAATGTTTCGACAGGCTCTTCGAGTAACCGGGTACTTTCGTCCGGTAATGGCGTTACTTCCGGAGTCCTCAGCAACTCGACATCATTGAGCTCCGGAACTTTCGTGTTTTCAAACAGCTTGCCAGCGGGGAGAGGCTCTTTCGTCGGGGGAATAGTCAACGGCGCGGCGCTGTTATCGGCGGGCTCGACAGGCTCCGTCATGGGATTTCCGAAGGGCTCTACCGATGATGATTCGTCTGCGGGCGGGTCTTCGAGTACGTCGCCAAAAGGATCAGCTTCATCAGCGGGTGCCGGTTGTTCCTGTTGCCGTTTCAGTTCCGATGGCGTTTCAATCTGCTGAATCGCATCGTCGGATTGGGCCGGTTCCTTCTTCAGAAGAAAGTCAAAGTCGTCGGCCGGAGGCGTTTCGGGTTCGTCTCCCAGGCGGAAATCATCCGAAGGCGTTCCCAGAACCGGATCAGTGGGCCCTGTGGGAGTCGTCTTGCGATAGGTCTGCTCGCCCTCGCTACCATTTACAGGCTCGCTACCATCTACAGGGCTGGCATCTGCAGGTGAAGGCATGTTGTAGATATCCGGTTCCGGCGCTGCAGGCTTTTCGCGATAGGTTCGCGGTCGCTCCTGGATACCCGACGGAGGGACCAATCTCGGGCTTGAAGGAGGATTCGTGGAAGGAACCGGCTGAGGCTGGCCGAGATATTGCGGTTGCGGCGGGGGGACGGGCGTTGGAGCCGGTTCGCCGACGCGCGGAACCTGTTGCAATGGATTCGCGGGGGGCGCGTATTGTGGTTGTTGGTATTGCTGCGGAGGAGCACCCCGGAAGAATCCTCCCCAAGGGCGGTAAGGGCGAGGAGGATAATAGGACTGCCGCGGAACAGGCGTCGGGTCTACTGGTGTGGGAGCAGGGACCGTTTGCGGCGCGGAATAAAACGATGAGTTGGGGACACCGGTATTCGGATACGCCTGGTTTTGAGAGACCACAGGACGCGACATCGTCGAGACGCAACCACACAATAACGACATCATCCCGAGGACAAACCACGGAGTGAAGCGCAGCGGTGCATGTACCGATTGTCTCGATGGAAAAGGCAAGGATTTCATCTCGAATGACCAGGATAAACGAGTTCAATTCGTTAAAAGTCTATCACTAAAAAGCGTCTTGCCTAGGGACCGATTTGTAAGTTTTACAAGGGAGAAATGGCGTAATTACAAACGATTACGGCCCCTGTTCCCATCTGGTAAACAGATACGATCAACCCGAGTTTGAGCTGCTTTTCAGTCGCTTTCCCGTCATGAGAGCTGATACAGAGCATCCCTGCTGATAAACCAGTTAAAGCGGTTGGGTAAATCCTTCGCGCGCCAATAAAAAAGACCGCGAGGGAAAACCATCGCGGTCAATTAAGATACAACTTTCATGCCAATTGTGAGTTGGACGCGGTCCGTCGGCCGGAGCACTTCTCAGTCTTCCGGTCGGCTTCCATCTCCACTCATCTTGACGATCTTGGGATCGAACCGGGCGATGGCTTCGACCAGGTCTTCCTGTTCCGCCATCACCTCGCGAATATCCTTGTAGACGCCGGGGACTTCGTCCGCGCCCGCGGAAAGGACATCGATTCCCCGATCGCGCAGCGTATTCCGCACCGACTTGAAGTTGAAGATGTCCTTCGCCTTCTTACGCGACATCCTGCGTCCGGCACCATGCGATGCCGAATGCAGGCTCGCGGGATTTCCCTTTCCGCGAACCACGAATGCCGGGTCAGCCATCGATCCCGGAATCACGCCGAGCACTCCCGGTCCGGCGGGCGTGGCTCCCTTCCGGTGAACTACGACCTCTTTTCCGTCGTGCTCTTCGATCCACGCGAAGTTATGGTGGTTCTCCACCGATGCGATCGCTTCGGCTCCGAGGAATTTTGCAACCTGCCGATGAATCACGGCGTGGTTTGCCGCGGCGTAATCCCCCATCAGGTTCATCGCCGCCCAGTACTCCTGACCCGCTTCCGAGTCGAGGTCCAACCACGCCAACCGACCGAACTTCTCGTACGCGGGAGGCAAATGCGACCGCGCGATAGCCGAGTACGTATCGCACACAGCCGCCCCCGCACCCCGGCTACCGCTGTGCGATAACAGGGCCAGATACTTTCCGGCATGCAGTCCGAGATCATCGTCGCGTTCTTCGATCGTCAGGACGCCGAATTCGACGAAATGGTTTCCCGAACCCGACGTTCCCAACTGCTTCCACGCAGTATCCTTTTTCTCGCGCGTAATCCGGGTGATCGTCCAGTCCTGGTCCATTACATCGTGCTGCTGCTTCTTCTCGTAGGCCGAACCGACGCCGAAACGCGTCCCCTTTTCGAGCGCGTCTTTGAGCGCAGGCCGACCCTTGTCGAGCATTTCGACCGGCATATCGAAGACCGACAACTTCATCCGGCACGCGATATCGACACCCACTGCGTACGGGATCACGGCGTTTTCACACGCCAGCACCCCGCCGATGGGAAGTCCATATCCGACGTGCGCATCAGGCATCAGCGCAGCCCCGAACGCCATCGGCAGTTCGCACGCTTCCCGCATCTGATGATGGGCCTGATCGTCGATTTCGACCTTGTCGCCCCACGTCTTGTACGGGATCGGTTCCTTCTGCAACGGCGCGTGATCACGGAAGTCGACGATTTCCTTTGCGAGGGGCGCATAGTGCTCGTCCGACAGAAACGCATCCGGATCTTCCACGACCTCGGCCAGTTTCTGCTTCACTTCCTTACCGCGTGCTTTGTCCGCGCGCACGATCTCCTGGACGAGGGCGATTGCCGTCTTCACGTTCCGCTCGGGAACTCCGATTTTCATTAACTGTCGCTTGTTCATTGTACTGGAGGCCGATTTCCTTCGGCCTGCTCCTAAAATTCAGTGGAGGATTGGTCCTGATGGACAAGGTGTCCCATAAACGATCGGTTGCAGGATTCACTATTCCTGCCGATTGATTATCAGATAGGGGACACGGGAGGTTAACCCGGGTTCAGTTGTTTTACCGGTCTCAGACCCGAAAAAACCGGTCTGGACGGCGAGGGCGAATTTTGTAAAACTTGCCCACTGCTGAAGTGTGCGGGCCAACTGTGCGCATAGCAGGGATCGGCGCCGGGCGGGGCTCGGTGCCGATTACATCCCCTCACTGAAAAGGATTTCCCCACGTTCAAGGATTGAACGGACCGATGAACAGCATCTCCATAGTTGTCCCGATCTACAACGAAGTCGAGAACATTCCTCGACTGTACGCCGCTCTCACCCCGGTACTCGAAGAAATGAACCGGGAGTACGAAGTCCTGCTGGTGGATGATGGTTCCACTGATGGCTCGAAGGAAGAGCTCGCGAAGCTGACCGATAGCGATGCCCGCATCAAGGTCATTGAATTCCGAAACAACTTCGGTCAGACCGCGGCGATGGCGGCCGGTTTGCGGCATGCGTCGGGCGATATCATCATCACGATGGATGGTGACCTCCAGAACGACCCGTCTGATATCCCGATGATGGTCGCCAAGATCGAAGAAGGATTCGACCTCGTCCATGGCTGGCGCAAGAACCGACAGGACACCTTTATCAACCGGAAGCTCCCTTCCAAGATTGCCAACTGGTTGATCTCGAAGGTAACCGGCTTTCCCGTCAATGACCTCGGTTGCACGCTCAAAGCGATCCGCCGCGAAGTCGCCCAGGAATTGGAATTGTTCGGCGACATGCACCGGTTCATTCCCATCCTCGCCGCCTGCCGCGGCGCTAAGTGCGCGGAGGTGGTGACGAAACATCACCCGCGACGATTCGGCGAGACGAAGTACGGGATCTCGCGCACATTCAAAGTGCTGCTCGACCTCATCACGGTCAAATATCTGATTCAATATCTCGTGAGCCCGATGCGACTCTTCGGCACCATGGGTCTGGTCTCGGGGGGCGTCGCCGTCCTTTCCGGAATTGTGACCGTAGCGATGAAAGTCTTCTCCGGGATCGACATGACGGGCAATCCGCTGCTGCTGTTGACGGTCTTTTCCGCCATGGTGGGGATTCAATTCTTCATTCTCGGAATGCTCGGTGAACTCGGTGCTCGTATTTATTTCGAAGTTCGCAAGAAGCAGCCGTATGCGGTTCGCCATCTCTGGAACTTCAAAGAGAAGCGGGAATTTCCGCGTGCCTTCGATGAGCGCCGCGCAGCTTGAGCCTGTTCTCATCGGCAACACTGCCCTCCTTTCCTGATTGATTTGCGATGACCGCAGAACGTATTGCCCCCGCTGTCGAAACCAAACTCCCGTTCTATCGCACCTGGACGTGCAAGGTCGCGGTGGTGTTCCTGATCGGCGCGATGTTGCTCTCGTTCAATCTGTCGGGGTACAGGACATTTTCATCGCACGAAGGCTTCGCAGTGGTCCCCGCCCAGGAAATGCTGGAATCGGGCAACTACGTGGTTCCTTACTATGCTGGTATTCCGCGTCTGAAGAAACCGCCATTGGTTTATTGGGTGCTGTCCGGTTCCGCGACTCTGTTCGGTGACCTCAATGAATTCACCGCGCGTATGCCGCAGGTCCTCTCGGCCCTCCTGCTGGCCGCCCTCAGTTATCGGTGGGGCAAAGAATGGTATGGCCAGAATGTCGGACTGGCGGCCGCGCTGGTGCAATTGACGTCGGTCTATGTGCTCGACTTCGGGCGCAAGGCCGAGATCGATATGACGCTCTGCCTGTTGACGACCGCCGCGATGTACCTGGTGGCGACCTCAGATCCGCGGACGAGTTACCGGGAATCCTTCCCGCAGATCACCGGCATTTTCGCACTCCTTTCCGTGAGCTGGCTGGCGAAGTTCCACTATGGCCCGGTGATGGTAATTGCTCCGACGGTTGTCTTCTTTCTCGTACAGAAGCGATATTCCGAGTTCCTTAAAATGCTGAACCCCGTCGGCCTGCTGATCGCGGCAGCCGCAATAGGGATCTGGCCGTGGCTCGTTCTACAGCGGTTGCCCGGCGCGTGGGAAGTTTGGGAGAGCGAAACAGTCGGTCGCGCGGTGGGAGAACTCGGCTCGGAACCGGTGTGGTACTATGGTCCGCATATCCTGACATCGATGTTGCCTTGGTCCCTCTTTGCTGTGGCGGCGTGGCCGTCGAGTTGGCGGAAAGCATGGAAGGAAAAAGATGCCCGCGAACGCTTCCTGTGGATCTGGTTCCTCGTGCAACTGGCAATCATGTCGTCGCAGGCGAATAAACACAAACATTACCTGATGTCCCTGCTGCCACTCCTTTCATTGATGGCGGGAACCCAACTCGTTCGCGTCGAAGCCATTCTGCCAAAGGTGGCGGCATTCTTTTCCAAGTGGCGTGCCATTGGCTTTTCGCTGTTATCCGTGGGAGCCGCTGGCGGGACGTATTACATCGTCAACCATCGCTGGCCCTGGATGCGCGAGACGGCCGTCATTCTGGGGCTCACGATTGCGACTGGCCTCCTGGCATCGATCTGGTTTTCAAATCGCGGCCGGGCGAATGCGTCCTTTCGTTCGATCGGCGTAATGGGACTGGTCTGCTACCTGGTGGTGAACGCCCAGATTATCCCCGGTCGGGATCACCGCGCTGCGGCTGCCCGGTTTGCCAATGAAGTCCGTCGGGAGCTGGGCCCCAATTCGGAGGTGCTGGCCTACAAGACCGGGGAGTGGCACCCCTTCGTCTTCTACCTCGGCGGTGAAGTTCATCGTATTGAAACTCCGGAGACCCTCGCCGAGTATCTGCACGTCCATCCGCGAACCCCGATGCTCGCCTTCGAGTCCGATCTTCCGGAGATCGGTACGGTCGCCCATTACGAACCGGTCCGGACGATGACCTGGACCGGGGAAGAAGCGGCCCCGAAGCATGCTCCCCTCGTCTGGATCGAGCTGTCCGAACCGGTTGCTCCGGTAAATCGCGTGGCTCAGGTCCCCGGTGACTAAAATCGACTCACGGGGACGGTTATAATAGCCAGAGCCAGAATTGGCCCCCTTGCGCGAGCGGACCATACCTGCGAATCGTTCGCACCCCTCCCTAATCAAATACAACTAAAGAACAGACGTCATGAAAGAATCGTGGATTGCGGACCGGATGCAGAAGATTGATGCCTCTGGGATCCGCAAGGTGTTTGACCTCGCGGCGAATATGAAAGACCCGGTGAATCTCAGTATCGGGCAACCGCACTTCGATACGCCGCAGCCGATTAAAGACGCACTCTACAAGGCGGTCGAAGACGGAAAGAACGCGTACAGCCAGACGCAGGGAATTGCTCCGCTGTTGCAGCGATTGCAGGCTGATGTTGATCAAGAGTACGGTCACGCCGACCGGAAGGTCTTCGTCAGCAGTGGTACGAGCGGTGCGCTGATGCTGGCGATTTCGACGCTTGTCAATCCTGGCGAAGAGGTGATCATCTTCGATCCCTTCTTCGTCATGTATAAGCACCTCGTCTCGCTCGCGGGGGGCGTGCCGGTCATGATCAGCACCTATCCCGATTTTGATATCGACATCGGCAAAGTCGAAGCGGCCATCAACGACAAGACGAAACTGATAATCTGCAATTCTCCCGCGAATCCAACCGGCCGCGTCGGGCAAGCCGCGGAGATGGAAGCACTCGCGAAACTGGCGAAAGAGAAAGAGATCGTCCTCGTCAGCGATGAGATCTATCGTTCGTTCTGTTACGACAGCGAGTTCGTAAGCCCGGCAAAGTGGAACGACGAAACCATCGTGATCGATGGCTTCAGCAAGTCGCACTCGATGACAGGCTGGCGACTGGGCTACGTTCACGGGCCACAAGCCGTCCTGCAACAGATGATCAAGCTGCAGCAGTTCACTTTCGTATGCGCCCCCCACCCCGTGCAATGGGCGGGCCTGTCGGCACTCGACTACGATATCTCGCCGTATGTGGATGAATACAAAGCCAAACGGGATTTCATGCTGAACGAACTTGGCAACGATTATGACATCCGCGGCGCGGACGGCGCGTTCTACATGTTCGTTAAAGCCCCCTGGGGGACGGGAACCGAGTTCGTCAAAAAGGCGATTGAGAACAACCTGCTGATTATCCCCGGAAACGTGTTCAGCTCGCAGGACAGCCATTTCCGGATTTCCTATGCCGCTGAACAGAAAACGCTGGAACGGGGTGTGGAGATCCTGAAGAAGATCGTCCGCGAAGGGTGAGGGGAGCCAGAGAAGCCTCTATAAAGCGAATTCCGGGCTGAAATTGCGTCGATCCGGCTGTTTTTGACCCTCGATTTGAATTGAAGCCGTTCTCGGCATTCGATATTCTGTATAATTCGCCGAAAACGCATTTCCGCAGTCTACTTGTGGACATATGTATATAACAATCGCGTCTCCGTCGCGTGGAGCCCGCACAAACCAATTTTCAGGAGATAAGAGGAAAACTAGTGGTCAAATTACGTTTGCGAGACAATGAGTCCGTTCAGGATGCTGTAAAACGATTCCGTAAACTGGTCGAGCACGCCGGTGTCAAAAAAGAAATGCGTCGTCGAGAATACTACGAAAAACCCTCCGACGCCCGTCGCCGCACCCGTCTGCGTGCCGCCCGCCGTGCCCGTCTCAGCAATATGCTGAACGCCAAATAAGCACGACCCAGCTCGGGAAACGACAGGTTTCCCTCGAGCGCGAGTGATCGCTCGCATCTGCTGATCCGAAAAAATGAGCACCTTGCATGGTGCTCATTTTTATTGCGCTGTAAGATCCAAGTCCCCTCCTGATGATGGCCCCCGCACCGCTTCTGAACAGGAAGCCGGGCCGTTCGTGGCGGCCGAAGCCTCATGGTTACTGAAGAGCATGGAGTCTCTTCGCTTCCTGTACCTGACTTTCGACTGATGGATACGATGGCTGATACACCAGGAAAAATCATCCTCGGTTCCCGCTCACCACGCCGAGCGGAACTGCTCAAATTACTGATCCCCGCAGAACAGATTGAAATCCTCACTCCGGCGAATCCCGTAGAGTCCGGATTTCAGGATGCGCATACATGGCGCGAGATCGAGCGGATCGTTTCGGAAATTGCCCGTACGAAAAACGATGATGTCATCGCGCAGCTCGAAGCGGCGGGACACACGGATTATCAGGCGGTTCTTACGGCGGATACCGTCATCGTTTGTTCGGAACCCCGGCAGGTTCACGACAAGGTGGAGACGCTCCATGTACTGGGGCAGCCTCACGAAGATGCCGACTGGAAATCGGAAGTCGCGCACTGGTTCAAACGGTATTACTTCGGTCGTGACCACTGGGCGGTGACGGCTCTCTGCCTGGTGGACGCCACCGGCTGGTTGCACGAGGCGGTCGAAAGGACAACCGTTACCTTCCGCCGTGCTGACGTCTCCCTCCTCGAATGGTATCTCTCGACCGGGGAACCCCTGGGCAAGGCGGGGGGCTATGCGATTCAGGAAGCGGGTTCCGTCTTTGTGGAAGCGGTTCAGGGTAGTCTCACGAACGTCGTTGGACTGCCGCTTGAAAGCTTGAGAAAGTTGCTGGCCGATTGTGAGATCGACATTCAAGCCCACTGATAAAGTTCCATCCTCTTTCGAGAACTATTCCCGGAGCGAGCCTCCGTTGATCTGCAGGGCATCGCATGAATATCTGCATGTTGACCGACACCTTCTTTCCGAACGTGGGAGGCGCGGAAATGGTGCTCGATCATCTGTCGCGGGAGTTGGTGAACCTGGGGGACAAGGTCGTCGTTATGGCCCCTCGTGCCAAGGCCGCGTACAAGGACAACGCGCCTTATGAGGTGGTACGCTACCGCAAGCCGTTTTCCAAACATCTCGGATTGCGTTTGCTGCTGCCGAGGCTGATGAAGTTGCATCGGCGATGTCGTTTTGATGTCATTCATTGCCATGCCGCCTACCCTCCGGCGTACGTCGCGCTGGCGTTCTCGAAACTGACGGGAATCCCTGTCGTTGTGCGCCCGCATGGCTCCGACATTCTTCCGGGAGAACGGATGCGTAAACATCCCCGGATTGAAGAGCGTATTCGAGGGACGCTTCGGCAGGTGGATGCCATCATCGCCCAGGGGGACTATCTCCGCGAAGAAATCGGTAAGCTCGACGTGCCCTACGAAAAGATACATGTCATTCACAACGGCGTCTCACTCGAAGAATTTGCAGCTGGGGAACCCTACCCGCATTCCGTCCCTTACTGTCTGACCCTCGGAAACCTGTCCCATCGGAAAGGGTTTGACCTCCTCGTTCGCGCCTACGCGGAACTGAGCGAACCGGCGTTCGACCTGATCATCGCTGGAACGGGACCGGAAGAAGACGTGTTGCGATCGCTGATCAATGAGCTCGGTCTGTCCAAACGCATTCATCTCGTCGGACACGTATCCGGACAGGAGAAGGTGAGCCTGTATCGCTCTGCGCAGTTCTTTGTCTGCCCGTCCCGTCGGGAACCGTTCGCAAATGTGATTCTCGAAGCACTGGCGTCAGGGCTGCCCGTCGTAGCGACCGCTGTCGGAGGAAACCGGCAGCTCGTCATTCAGGATCAGCATGGGCTGCTCTCTCCGGCAGACGACATCTCGGGACTGGCGGCTAATCTCGATCGCTGCATGGGAGAGCCGGCGCTGTTAGATCGCTATCGGATCGCAGTGCGGGAATTCATCGCCGAATTCGACTGGCCGATCGTCGCGAAACGGTATCGAGCGTTGTATGAACAAGTGATCGCTGCACGCGGCGGGGCGTGTTAGGAACTCCCTCAGATTCCGTGAATTTTCTGAGATTCGGGTTCAAGTGATTCAGCCGGAACGATTAAACTCCCAATAACAATACCAGCGTGACGGATCACGTACCCATGCAGCGGGCGCTTTACTGCTCTTCTGACTTCAATCTCTCCCGACTTTTGTCACTGTGATCTTCCAGGAAGGAACTTCACCCTGATGTCTGCGAATTATTATTCCAGCCCCCTCACGGCTCCCTCGGAATACGGCGCTTCTCGCGTTTTTTCCCGCAAACGCCTTTTGATCATCGGGGGGATTCTGTTTCTCGTTGCCTGTGGCGTGATCTGGGATGAATTCTTCAAGTACCAGTATTTTGCCAAACGCTTCGGTACGGTGATCGAGGGAGAGATCTATCGCAGCGGACAGATCTCCGTCGCCATGTTCGAACCCACGATCAAAGAGCATAACATTCAGGTCGTCATCGATCTCACCGGATACGACTACACGGATCCGGAACAAGTCAACGAGGTGGAGACCTCAGAGCGGCTCGGAATCGAACATTGTCGCTACAGGCTCGATGGCGACGGTCGTGGTGACATCATGCAATACGCCACCACCATCGAAAAGCTGGTGGAATGCCAGGCACAGAACAAACCCGTATTGGTGCACTGCGCTGCCGGTGCACACCGGACGGGTGGCGTAGTCGCCTGTTACCGGATGCTGTTGGAAGGCGTTCCGGCGGACGAAGCTTACGACGAGATGTGCGATTACGGTTTGCGGGGGGGCGTCGAAGGACGTCTGCCCGTTTATATAAACGAGCACATGGAAGAACTGGCGACCGAACTGGTGCGTCGCGGTGTACTGCGCGAAATGCCGCGTGAACTTCCGCAGATCGGAAGAGCGTCAATTCCCGTGTCGTACCCCGGTCTCGAAGTTCGCAGTGCCGAACAACATGGCGAGAAGGAGCCCCTGGAGAATGGCGAAACGCAAAAGAGCGAACGGACAGCTTCCCTCTGAGTTTTACAACGTCAAACCAGCCATCACTCGACGATTTTCAAACCGGTTTTTTCATCCGGGATGGCGTGCAGTAAATGACCTTCGTACATTCTGGCGTCATTCCGCGATCCCCGGGCGATATAGAACTGACCGTTACCCAGCCCGAGTAACCCGTAGCCACATTCGAAGTCATACCTGCCGACCATTTTCAGGTCGTTGTCCACTTTAAGAAGTTGGCCGCCGTAGCAGGCGAACCACCAGTGGTCCTCAGCATGATCGGCTCCCTGGATTCCGAGTAACGTCCAACCGCTCTCCAGTTCGTGCTTCTTCACGAAGTTGAAGTCCCGATCGTATTCGTAGAGGTAGTTGACGGGAACATCGGTCGGAAGACCGCCGACGACGAGAAACTTGCCGTCGTGGTACGCCATGCCGCCGGCGCCGTGGAAGACTTCCTGTACTTCGTGCTCCGCGACTTCCTTCAACGTGGCCGCATCGTAGACGTAGACCCAATTGTCGGACTTACCTTCGGGATTGTTGAACTGTCCTTTATTGACGGCCACATACACTTTACCGTCGACATAGCAGCAGTCACCATGGTGACTCACCACCGGGATTTTATCGATGATCTTGCCATCGAGATCAGTCTTCACCAGATTGGTGGTAAAGCTCCAGAAGATGTGCTCCTCATCGTCGATGCAGAATCCCTGCAGGTGGCCCGGATAGCGGCCTTCACATTGCACCTTTTTCTGAATTTTGACTTCAGACAAGGTCACCTGCTGTCCGTTTGCGACAGTATTGACTGTTCCCAGAACGAACAGAATCGCGATCGCTGTAGACCAATGGATGAGAGATTTCATGGAGGCGAGGCGCATGGAAAAGCTTTCTCTTCGGCAGGGTAGTTCGGATTTGAGCGTTTCTCGATTCTGACATGTTCGGCAATGCTATCTCAACCATAGGTTGCTGGTACGGCAATAATCTTCATCGATTTCTCAGAGAACGCGGAATCGCGTAGAGTCGAAACGAAAACGGCTTCCGAGTGATTGCTCACTCGGAAGCCACTTCCCGGCGTTGGCCCCTTACTTGGGTTTTGAGTCGGTCTGTCCTTGACCTGTTGTGGGGTTGGGCAGTGCCATTGCCCGATATCAGTTTATTGCTGGAGCTGTGCGCGGACCGCTTTATCGATGGCGGTGGCTTCCAGATCGACAGCGATCACCTTTCCGTCCTTACCGATGAGATAAGTTGAGGGAAACGCTTCGACGAAGTAACGATCGAGGGTCGCCTGTTCGTCGGAGAGGGAGAGGGCAAGTTTCCAGGGAAGATTGTACTTTGTCTGGAATTCATTGACCTCTTCCTGGGACGGGTCGGCGGAGATACCGATGATTTCGAATCCCTGATCTTTGAATTCCGCATAGGTTTCTTTCAGTTGAGGAAACTGACGAATACAGGGACCGCAGAAGGTGCCCCAGAAATCGACGAGCACGACCTTGCCTTCGTAATCGGAGAGCTTGATTGGATTCTCTTCGAAGTCGACGACGGTGATTTCAGGCGCTGGTTTGTTTACCAGGTCGAGTTTCTGAATCAGGCCTTCGCACACCCGATCGTAGGTCGGATTGAGGGGCAGCGTTTCGCGCATCACCATGAGGACCTTACGGCTCAATTCGGGATGCCCCGCGAGCTGAGCAGCTTCGACCAGTTCAAAGCCACAGTTGCCGGCGGCGTTCGGGTCGCGACGTGCTTTGAAGCGGGCCAGACCCATGAACTGGTCGACCGCCTCTTCGACGTTGCCCTGCTGAACGAGGTTCTTAATCTGAATGCACATCGCCTTGGCTTCCGCCGCCTGACGACCGCTTTCGATATATTTGTCCGCCAACGGGACGACTTTTTCAATCTGGTCGTATTCGTTCGCCAGGCTGAAGACGAGGCTGTAACCTTCGTCGACGTCTTCCGCTTCGGGGTTCTGCTCGATGTAGCTGATGACCGCGTTCATTTTCGCGATATCCTGAGCATCGAGGATGTCGGACAGAGTCTGTGTTTCAGATGAGTCCGCGGCGAGCAGCCACGATGAAAAGCAAACCATCCCCGCGAGCGCGAAGAAGGCGAGCCGAACACCAATCTTGGAACAGGTCATAAATGGCCTCTTTGAAGTTAGGTAGGTTTTAAAGGAGGGGCACTCTCAGCGTGGGTCACCACGGAGGGGGGAATGGGGGCGGGTGCTCCATTTTAAGTGCTCACGCAGTCGAGCACCGTCGAATTTTATACGCTCAACGAGCTCAATTTTCGAAAAAAAACATGCTGAAAGTGTCTGTTTGGACAGTTTCTGTTGAGGCGGATGTCGATTCTGCGTACTGAAGTAGTATAGATCCTGCCGTTATTTACCTGAAGGGCAGTATCCACAGGTAATACTGGTCGACGTCTGGCTTCCATGATTAATTACCGAGCAAAGAGGTAAAACGAAGAGAGGCTGACAGGGAATATTTGTTTCCCGAATTGCGCGACAGTACAATTACCGATAGCACTTCACTTCAGCCCTGATCTTCGGGCTTCCATATACTTGCGCACGTTCGCGTCGTCTGTTCCGTGGTCCTTCGTGGCGATGAATGCTGTCCGTCGTGGATCAGCTCATACGCAACCGGAAAACAGCTCTATGACTGAACTCGTCCCTCAATCCCCTCGACCGAATCGATCGGAGTCCACGGGCGCGGAACACGCTTCGCCCGGGCACGCTGGCTGGTTCAACTGGCGTGAGTTGCCCTCCTGGGGAGTCAGCCTGATTCTCCACGGCATCGTATTGCTGGTTCTGGCGAGCATCTCTTACACCGGGCAACTCGAAGCGAATCTGATTCCGTTCGTATCATCGACCGAGTTTGATGACTGGGAACCGGATCAACTGGAGGTCAGTGATCTGGAGATTTCGGACGTTGGAAATGACTCGACGCTCGATACGCCGGGAGAATCGGCTTTGGCCGCCATCACCCCTGCGGAGCAGACACAGGAATCGCTCGAACAGAATCTGAATCGCTCAGTGGAAGTTGAAATCGACGTTCCGGTATTCGAGCAGATCGCCAGCATGCAGGAGG
>PABD01000220.1 GCA_002702685.1 Planctomyces sp. | reverse complement strand
ATGGTGTCGCACACACCACCTACAATGGCTGCCTCGGCACCCGCGAAGAACGCATCTATCTCTTCCAGCGATATATCGCCGAAAAATGCGGCGTACCCACCACCAAGACGATGTCGTTGCAGGAAGAATGCGATTACTTCAAAGAACTCGAAAACGCCCCACGTGAAGAACGGGCAGAAGAGGTCGCTGAAGAAAGCACGACATAGTCCAGCCTTTAAGGGATTCTGCCTGTGAATTCTCATGTAGCGCGCTTCTGCTGTGTAATGACATTCTGCCTTCTGGCCCCCTTCGCCCTGCTCGCGGATGAGGAACTTCCCTATCCCGATCCCGTGAAGGCACCCGGGTCCCCGCTCATGCTCGACCTTCCGGGAACGGGGAACGATACGGAAGCACTAGATCTGGCGGCGCTGCCGCAGATTCCGGGGAAGCACGGAATTGTCTCTCTCGGCGACGAGGAATGGCAGTTCCGGTTGCACAACTATCTCGCCTTTTTCGACGGCAAATACTTCTGCTTCTGGAGCCATGGCCCCGTTGTCGAAGACAAAGCCACGCAGCATCTGCGTTATTCCACCAGCCTCGATGGTCTCGAGTGGGAAGAACCGAAGGTTCTGCTCGGCCCGCCGAAAGAGGGTTACGGATACATCGCCCGCGGTCTCTGGGTGCGGGATGACCAGTTGATCGCACTGGCGAGTCTGTACGAGGCTCCCGGCTTTAACGGCGGTGACCTCGAACTGGTTGCCTCCATCTGGGATGCCGAACAGCAGACCTGGGGTGAACCGCAGCTGATTTACGATGATGCGCTGAATAACTTTCCGCCTAAAAAACTCGGAACCGGCGAATGGATGATGTCAAAACGGTCGGCCCAGCGGGATGTGACCATTCTGATCGGGGGCGTCGATGCGATCGACAGTTGGAAAGAGTATCCGCTGTCGACCTACACCGCCGCAGGCGGAGAACGTCCAGAAGAACCTTTCTGGTGGAAACTGCCGAACGACCATCTCGTGGGGTTGTTTCGCGATAACAGCAAATCGGGACGCCTGCTCCGCGCGTTTTCGACCGATCATGGACGTTCCTGGACCAAGCTGGTCAAAACGAACTTCCCTGACGCCACCAGTAAGTTTCACCTGACGCATACGAGCAACGGCTATTATGTGCTCATCTCCAATCCGAATCCGGAAAAACGAAATCCACTCTGCCTGTCCGTATCGAAAGACGGTCTGGTCTTTGATCGGATGGTCCGCCTTCCCGTCCCGGAGACATTGGAAAACAAAAAGTGGGCAGACAGTTCCCGCTACGGTTCCACAAAATACGAGTCGTGGCAGTATCCGCATTCGATCGAACAGGACAGCAAACTGCTGATCGCGTTTTCCCGTCGCAAGCAGACGGTGGAAGTGCTTGAGATTCCGCTCGATGAAATTGCCAAACTGTATATTGATTGATCGATCGCTCCTTGCTGTTGCTTTTCAATAACTGATTACGCTCATTTCTAAGAAATGCCTCGCCATGCCTCGTCGATTCTTCCTGTCGTTTCTGTTCGCTGCTGTCGTTTGCTGCGCCCAGGTGATTTCCTCGAAAGCGGCAGCGACCGGCGAAGGAAAACAGCCGCAGAAGAATGTCGTCATCTTCGTTGTTGATGATATGGGATTCCAGGCGGGTTGTTTCGGGAACGACGTCATCAAGACGCCGAACATCGACCGACTCGCCGCCGCGGGAACCCGGTTCACTCAAGCTTACTGCACAACGGCCAGCTGCAGTGCTAGCCGTTCGGTATTGATGAGCGGTCACTACAATCACGCGACAGGACATTACGGCCACGCCCATGGTTACAACCACTTCAGCACGTACGAGTCAGTCCGGTCATTGCCGAACCTGCTGAACGAGGCTAGTTACCGCACCTGTTCGATCGGAAAGTATCACCTCGCTCCCGAGTATGTGTATCACTTCCAGGACTATCGGAACGAAGGGGTCCAGGGGAACCGGAACGGGGTGCGGATGGCGCAGAACGCGAAGGAGTGGATTGAGGAGAACGACGAACAACCTTTCTTCCTCTACTTCTGCTCGGCGGACCCGCATCGCGGTGGCGGGAAGGATGGCTTCTCGAACTTCAACGATGACCCGAACCACTATCCGGGGGTGACGCCAGTCAAGTACACCCCGGAGGAGGTCATCGTTCCCGACTGGTTGCCCGACACGCCCGAATGCCGCGCCGAACTCGCCGAGTTTTACCAGGCGATCTCCCGGTTGGATCAGGGAATGGGCAAACTGCTGGACACCCTCGAAGAGACCGGCCACTGGGATGACACCCTCATTCTGTTCCTGAGTGACAATGGCCCTCCCTTCCCCGGCGCGAAAACCAACCTGTATCAACCGGGGGCGAACCTGCCACTCATTGTGCGGAATCCTGACCGCAAGCAAACCGGCGGCACCTGCAATGCCAAAGTAACCTGGGTGGATGTCGTTCCCACCGTCCTCGACTACTGCAACGTCAAACCTGGCCCGGGGCCGGCGTTAAAGACAACTGAAAACCGGGGTGAAGTCGTTCAAGGTGGGAAACAGGTACCCTACTCCAATCATGGACGGTCATTCCTCAGCGTCGTCGGTGAAGAAGACCCGAAGGGCTGGGATGAAATTTATCTCTCACACACCTTCCACGAGATCACGATGTACTACCCGATGCGAACGATCCTGTCGGGCAAATACAAACTGACGTTCAACATCGCGCATGATCTACCCTACCCGTTTGCCTCCGACCTGTACGCAAGCCCAACCTGGCAGGCGGTATTGAAAGGGGAACGGGAGCTCTACGGCAAACGCACGGTCTACAATTACCTGCATCGCCCCGAGTTCGAACTTTACAACCTGGAAGAAGATCCCGACGAGCTCGACAACCTCGCTTACGACCCGGAACATCGCAACGTCTACGAAGAGCTCGCCGCAAAGCTTCAGGCCTGGCAGAAAAAAACAGACGATCCGTGGGAACTCAAGTGGCGGTATGAATGACGGGGATTGTGATATAAGTGGGTGGCCCAGACAATCTCTTTAGAGTTGTCTGGGTGCCGCAGGCACACATAAGCACGGAATCGTCTATCACGTAAAGGTCGCGTGATGCGATCTAACTGGATTCCACAAGCGACGCTGATGTATCGTTACGCGACCTAGACAACTTTAACGTGATTTTCTGGACCACGAGTGCCACTACACCGGCCGGCCTGTAATCGGATACGCGTCATCCTGAAAGCCTTTGCCGCTATGTTCTCCCGGGGGGACGAGCGAATCGACGAAGGCTTCGTCGTCGGTGGTGACGTCGATCTTCAGGCATTCGAGGTTGTCGCGGAACTGCTCTTTCGTGCGAGGACCGATGATCACCGAGGAGAGGATCGGATTTGCCAGCACCCAGGCGAGGGCAAACTGCGAACAGGCGACGCCTTTGGTATCACAGTGCTGTTCTAATGCGGCCGCCGCTTCCAGGCTTTCCTGGCGCCACTCGGCCTGTTTCATCCTCGCGTCATTTCGTGAGGCGCGGCTTCCTTCGGGGACTGTCCCATCAGGTTTGTATTTCCCGGTCAGGATGCCCCGCGCGAGCGGACTGTAACTGACGACACCGAGTCCGTTGGCTTCGCAATAAGGTAACAGGTCGACTTCGATGTCGCGGTTGACGATGTTGTACAGCGGTTGCACGCAGCAGAACGAATGCAGATTGAACTGGCTCGACAGTAGGGTGGCCTCCGCCAGCTTCCACGTACGGAAGTTCGAGCAGGCGATGTAACGGACTTTGCCGGAGTGGATCATATCGTCGAGTGCCCGCATCGTCTCTTCGAGCGGTGTGTCGTAGTCGGGAACGTGAATGTAATAAAGATCGACATAGTCGGTATTCAGGCGACGCAGGCTCTCCTCGAGGGCAAACATCAGATGCTTGCGGCTCGCTCCTTTATCGAGCGGGCCGTCCCCCATTTTCTGTCCCGCCTTGGTTGCGAGGACAACCTGCTCCCGTTTCCCCGCCAGCGCTTTTCCGGTCACGACCTCCGATTCACCCGCGTTATACATGTTGGCCGTATCGATAAAGTTGATTCCGAAATCGATCGCCTCGTGGATGATGTCGATCGCGTCGGACTCCTGGGTCGGACCGCCGAACATCATTGTGCCGAGACAAATCGGAGAAACTTTCAATCCGGTGTGACCCAGCTGCCGGTAGGATTCAATCATGGAGTCGATCTTTCAAAAGTCGCGAGAACTAAGATGCCTTGAGGCCACGGGGGTGGCGGAAAGCGGTCCATTTTAAGGGGAATGTCCGAATTTTGCTTGCCGATGACTAGCCCGATCGAGGATTTGAGAAAAACACACGGAAGTATACAGACGTGAGTTGAATTCGTCGGTTTGACGGAAAACCGTCGCTCTTCTCTGTCGATTCTGCGTGAGAAGCCGGAAGAGTCGGATATCGTCAGTTGAACTGCCGTGAAGAGGCTGATAAACTTTTCCGCTCTCAACCCGTTGCGTACGTTTGCTTTTGTATGCTGCCGGTGGCGTCGAATTCTGCTGGTCCAACCGACCCGAGACCCACTCGATTCCGGTTTGAGATTGCTCTGACTTCACGTCGGATCGCCCCCCTTGACCACATTCCGTGGGAGAGTTCTGGCTGATTTGCTGGTGGCGATCCGGTCATACTGCCATAAAAACATTCTAGATTTGAAGAGGACTCTATTGCATGGGGACCAAGAGAACAGGTAAAGGACGACGTAAAATCGGTCGCAAAAAGCGACGTATGCGAGCCAAAATCCGTCATCGTAAGAAATAGTGACTGGTCGGCGGGTATCTGATTATCCCCCTCTCATGCTCTGTGCCTGCCAAGGCCCCCGCCGGACCCATTCCCTCTTTTCGGGAATGTGCTGAGGTCTGGTTCGAGCGCGACTCCGCTTGAGAATCGAGAGACGTCCCCGGTGCGCCCGGCGCACCGGGATAACGGCCGCAATCGATCCGCGCGCCTCCTTCCGCCCCGGAAGCGAACCTGAAACTTGACAACGCTTTAAGTGCGCGTCATGGTAAGGTAATGGAAATATCTGGATGAGTTGATGCGTCCGTTTTCACGACGCCGGAATTTCCTTCCCACCCCGCTCTGTCACCCCTGAGCTATTCTTTCCTCAAGCAGACTTACCCCGAGCTTCGCGATTCTGGCGTGTTCCAACTGAATCCGCCCCATCATGCTCATTGCTCTGCTGAGCTCACCCGCTCTCCTAATCTTGATGCAGGTCTTTTATGCGTACTGCGATTCGTCTCTCCGGCATGTTATTCGTGTTCGCACTTACTTGTACCGTGGTCGTACATGCTGAGGAACAACCTGCTCCGGTGAACCCCGCGGAGCTGAAACAGGTCGTCGAAGAAACGACGGCCCGCGAAGCCGAACTGCAGAAGTCGATTGAGTCGAATGAAGCCCAGGTCAAGACGTTGGCTGACCAGCTCAAAGCGATCCAGGAACAGCTCAAAGGTCTGCAACAGCAGGTCTCGGATGCCGAAGCGAATCTGAAGTCGCAGGAAGAAAACTTGGCGAATGTGAAAGCGAAGAAAGAAGAGGCCCTGACGAAAATTGCCGCTGAGGCGGAAGCACGCAAACAGGCGGCGAAAACGGATCTCAAAGCCAAACAAGCCAGCGTTAACGAACTCAACAAACAACTGCGGAAAGTTCAGACGGACCTGCTTGAATCGAAAAAGAATCTGGAAGCAGCCCAGGCCGAACTGAAAAAAGAACAGGAAGCCGTTGCGGCTCAGAAGGCCGAAAAAGACAAACTCGCACAAATGGCCGCTGAAGCCGATAAAGCGTTTCAGGAAGCGGATGCCGCCGCCAAAGCCGCTGCCGAGAAAGCCAAACAGGCTGCGGAAGCCGCTAAAGCCGCACAGGCAAAGGTAGAGGAAGCTCAGAAAAACCTGACCGCCGCTGAACAGGCTGTCGCCACACGCGAGTCCACGATTACCGAAACGCAGAAAGCGATCGACGCCGCTCCCCAAATGCAGGAACAGATCGAAGCCCAGTTGACCGAGATGAAGGGCAAAGTCGACGCCGTTGAAAACCAGCTGGCCGTGGTGACGGAAGAGTTCGTCGCCAAACGGAAAGAGCTCGAATCGGTTTTGATTGACTCCGGAAAGTTCGTGTCCTTCTCTGAATCAATCGCTCCTATCTTCGCCAAACGGTGCCTGGCCTGCCATGACACGAAAACAGCCAAGGGCCGTTATAACATGGAGACCTTCGCGGCGATCCTCAAAGGGGGCGAATCCGGAGCGGCGCTGGAACATGGTAATGCTGACGCCTCCAATCTTTACATTATGGTGGAAAGCGGCGCCATGCCCGAAGATGACGAGCCCCTTACTGCCGAAGAACTCGCGATCATCAAGAAGTGGATCAATCTGGGAGCACCGCTCGATGCCGGCGTCGATGACCGGGCTCAACTGATTACCATCATGCCGAAGCAGCCCCACCCCGCTCCGCCGGAATCGTACCGCGCTCCGCTTCCCGTGACGGCACTCACTTTCAACCCTGATGGCTCTCAGCTGGCGAGCTCCGGATATCATGAAATCCTGTTGTGGAATGCCGCGGATGGCGAGTTGGCCAAACGAATTACCAACGTAGCCGAGCGTATTTACGATTTGGAATACAGTCCCGATGGAACTACCCTGGCTGTTGCGGCGGGAACTCCCGGGCAGATGGGGGAAGTGAAATTGTTCGATGTCGCCAGTGGCGAAGTGAAAGCGGATCTCGTTACCTCGATCGACTCGATTTTCACCGTGAAATTCAGCCCCTCGGGCGATCGTGTCGCCTGCGGCGGCGCAGACCGCGCGATTCGCGTGTTCAATATCGCGGACGGATCACTCCTGACAACGATCGAAGATCATGCGGACTGGGTGATGGATGTTGCCTGGTCGCCCGACGGAACGAAGATCGCTTCCGCGAGTCGCGACAAAACCAGTAAAGTCTTCGATGTCGCGACGGGGAATTCGCTCGTTACCTTTAATGGACATGGTCAACCGGTCTTCGCGGTTGGCTTCAATGCCGATGGAACGCAGGTCATCACGGGGGCCGGGGACAAACAGGTACGTGTCTGGACGCTTGCCGACGCAAAAGAAGTCCGCAAGATTGGCGGGTTCGGCAATGATATCTTCCAACTCGAAATTCATCCCGACGGTCAGTTCTACAGCGCCAGCGCCGACAAAGTCGCCCGGTTGCATAACTATCAGGATGGCAAAGAAATCAAGAAGTTTGCGGGTCACAGCGACTGGGTCTACTGCGTGACATCACACGCAGGAACCAAACGGATCGCGACGGGAAGCTATGACGGTGAAATCCGGATCTGGAATCTGGAAGATGCCGCTCTCGTCAGCCAGTTCATCGCCGCGCCGGGCCTTTCAGCCGAAGCAGTCACCAGCGCCGCTCCGTAAGCTTGCGGGTTAAACTTCGACCCAGAGACTGATCTCCACCGGCGAATCGAGGGGCAACTCACTGACGCCGACGGCGACGCGGGTGTGTTTACCCATGTCACCGAAGATATCAACGAGCAATTCTGACGCGGCATTCAGGACAATCGCCTGGTCGTTATAGCCATCGGCCGACTGAATATAGCCTTCGAGTCGGACGACCCGCTTGATTTTGTCGAGGTCACCAATGCAGGCTTTCACCTGAGCGAGCGCATTCAGCGTCGCGAGTCGCGCCGCGTTCTGACCTTCAGCGTCGTGCAATTCTCGTCCCAGTTTCCCCTTGAACGCCAGTTCCTTGCCAACCAGCGGGAGCTGCCCGCTCGTCATGATGAGATTGCCCGTCTGCAGAACCGGGACATAGAAACCGACCGCGGGAGGAGCCGCAGGGATCTCGATGTTAAGTTCGCGAAGTCGGTCATCAATGGCGGTCATCCGGTCGTCTTTCTGTTTGAGGCAGCGAAATCTCATCTGTCTGAAGCGTTATGTACTTTCATTGTAACGTGTTCGATCCAGTGAGGGAAACCGTGGCTGCCTCAGGGAGGACTGGCGGGAAAGTGAAAAAACGCGTCTCACTCCGATTAGAATTCGCCGGCTGGTCGTGTTACAATCTCCTCGCTCACCATAAATTCATTCGTCCTTGCTAGACATTTCCCTTCGAACCGCAAATAACGCCACCCCTCCGGTGAGGAAATTCAGCTTTTCCTCCCTTTCTGATAAAGACTCGGCATCCGACGAGTCCTGTGGCGTTCCGACATGAGGCTGACATGCCGATTCTGCTGCAAACTCCTCCCGTATCCGGTCTCGCCACGATCGACCATATCATCATCGGTATCTATCTCGCCGGGATGATGACGATGGGTTTCTACATCTCCTTTCGCCAGAAGTCGACGGAAGACTTTTTTCTGGCGGGCCGCAACCTGCCGACATGGGCGATCGGGATCAGTCTGATGGCGTCGCTGCTGTCGACGATTACGTATCTGGCGACACCCGGCGAAATGTTCCGGAGCGGTCCGGCCTATCTGTTTCGCTACATGGGCATACCGCTGGTCTTGCTGGGAACCTGGTTCATCTGGATTCCATTTTTCATGCGCCTCCGATTGACGAGTGCGTACGAATACCTCGAACAACGATTCAACTACGCGACACGAGCCCTCGCCGCCTTCTTCTGCCTGTTACTCATTCTCGGCTGGATGGCTGTCGTGGTGTTGACTGCCTCCAAGGCGATGACGGAGATCGTGCAACTGGACCTCAACTGGTTCTTTGGCAAGAACATTCCGGCGACGCAGCTGACGGATGACGGCTCGGCGGTCTTTATTGACAATGACATTCAGAATGCGGATGCCATCACCGAAAAGCTGACTGCCGAAGGCGATAGCGCCCTTCCAGTCTATGAGCATATACACGGGCTTCTGACGGTCGAAGAACAGATGGCGCTCGCCGATCCGGCGCTGAGACAGGCGACACTCCGCGAAAGCTTCAATCGCCTGCTTCCGAGTAAAGACCTGTACAACACCGAAGACTGGACCGGCGTCGAACTCACAAAGACCGCGAACAAATTCACGGGCGTCAGCGAAGATCAACTCACACCGCAGGAACTGACGCACTTCAACCGGGCGCTGCTGGAGTCCGTGTTTCCGTTGACCGTCAAGGCGAGTACTCCCTCCTATCAGGATGCGGACATGCACGCGCTGATCCTGTCGATCGGTCTGTTCTCGATCATCTACACCACGCTCGGTGGTTTGCGGGCCGTCGTCTGGACCGACGTGATTCAATTCGTGGTGCTGATGCTCGGAGCATTTCTGACCATCGGGATAGTCGCGTGGACGACTTCGAGTACACCGGTGGATTGGTTCACGATGGTGTCT
>PABD01000219.1 GCA_002702685.1 Planctomyces sp. | reverse complement strand
TCGGCCGATTTGTTGTCGGCGATGCGGTACGCTTTGACCTGGGCCGGGGTCAGCCCCCGCGCGACATGCACGGGGACTTTCTCCAGACCAAGCTGCTGAGCCGCCTTGTAGCGGGTGTGGCCGACGATGATCACCCCCTCGGGATCGACCACGATCGGTTGCCGGAACCCGAACTCCTGGATCGACGACGCGACGCTCGCCACCGCCTTATCATTGAGCCGCGGGTTCTGTTCGTACGGCCGGACATCGGCCAGGGAACGTGATTCTATCTTCATGTGGATGAACTCCGTTTCGAAAGAGAGGAACTGATCGGAATCAGTCGCCGAAGAAGTAACGCAGGACAAGAGGAAGGCCGAGAGTCACCGTGAAGTAAAATCCGAAGATGTAACAGAGGTCGCGGCAGACGCTTTTGAAAAAGCCTTCCTGAAGTTCCTTCTTGCGTTGCTCCAGACGCTCGAGTTGCTCCTCGTAATTTTCCGAATCTTTCATTTCGTGCTCCGTTCAAATTGAAAAAACAAAAAAACAAACTGTGCTTTCAATGGTGGCTGCTCCCGGACGCCCTATTTTATCTATCTTCACAGAAAGTACCTATTGGCCGAACCTATTGACCTATTGCGCGGGGGGTCGCGCGTGGGCGTAAATACGGGTATATAAAACACGCGCGGGGGGTATAGCGCAATAGGTTAATAGGTTCTTCTTCTCTCTCTTTTATGCTTATATACAAGCTTTTTCCCCTCTGAACCTGTTGCGCACCTATTGCGCTTTTGACCGACCTGTTGCGCCAACAGGTTGACGATTCGGCACCGCAACGGGTCAACCCATTGCGCAATGGGTGAGGCGCACTGCCTGATTTGCGCAACAGGTGCGCAATAGGTTCACGGATGTCGGTAGAGGCGTTGGGTCGGACCACCGGTCGCTTTCTCCTCGTATTCAATGAGTTTCTGATTGAGTAACGCGAGCCGGATCTCCTCATGCTCGCGGTCGCTCCACGGATGCCGGCGGTTGAGTTCCCAGAACGGCATCCACTTGTCACCTTGCTTGTCCCGCCACTTACGCAGCGTGGTGACGATCAACTTGCAGCGGCTGTCGAATTCGTTCTCGCTGACATGGTCATCGCACATGAACAGCATGCGTTCGGTCTGATGCGTCACGAACGCGGTCGACCACCGTACGCTGTCGGGAGTGATCAGCGGCGAGGTATGGTTCTCGCTGCAGGCGTAGATGAGCGACAGACGCCTCGCCTTCTCGTAGATGCGGGCCCAGATCGCCATGGCGACACCATCCTCCTGCTGTTCCGAGAGCGAGTACTGGAGGTCTCCCAGCTCGCGGTACTTGTCCAGCAGGGCGGTCGCTTCCGGATGTTCGGGAACCTCGATAGGATCGGGATGCCACTTGCGGAGGTTGCCATCGCGTCCCGGATTCTGTTCGGACCACCAGCGGGCGACTTCGATGATGGAGCCAGGTATTTCGATCCGCCGTGCGTCCTGCCCCCGACCGCGTGGACCGGATTCCATCACCAGGAGACGGGCGATAAATCCGTTGTCCAACATCTTGAGCGAGAGCGAACGGTAGAAGTGCTTGGGAATGGCTGTACCGAAGACCGACAGACTCGGCTGATCGATCGTCCGTGGTTCGACTCCCGCCTTGGCCCTCAGCGTATGGAGCGAGTTGGCGCTCGAATACATCCGCAGCAGGAAATTCATCATCCCTTCATGTCGGGCATCCTTCCCGCGATTGATCTGCGTCATCAGGCCGTCGATCTCGTCGGTCTGAAACAGCATCGCCGGATTCAGGAACAGGCGGTCCTCGAGTCCCTCGCCACTGGCGAACGAGTCCCCGAGCGCATCGGTCATGCCGATCTCGTAGAGGATGCGCTGATTGACTTTGCGGGGATGGTCCTTGCCGGCACCCGAGTTCGCGAGGGCGATCAGAAAGAGGTTGGTGCGGTTATCGGCCTTGTCGCGTACCTTGCGGGCTGACAGCAGACCCAGCAGCGAGATCGCCCCTCCGAACGCGAGCACATTCTCCGGATAGGGTGCGGTCAAGAGCGTATAGTCCTGGACATCGCTGATGAGACCCGGAACCCGCAGCAGCTCGGACGGGATCGGCCCCGGGTCGGGACGCGACGCCGGTGCTGGAATCACTTCGTCATACATCTGTCCCCAATGATTCTCGATGAGCGCCACCGTGATTTCGTCGGGGGCGTAGCGGGCGATGCTGTTGGCGATTTTGTCGACCACTTTCTCTGGGAGCGGAGGCTTACAGCGGCGCCGGTTCACTACGTGAATTCCCGCAGCGATCTCTGGCTCCTCCATGCCTCCTCGTCGCATAACTCCGGCGAGTCGCGCCAGGGCTCTATCCCGTTGTCCCTCGGGGATGATTCTGCCAACGGCGGCGGTCGCCCCACCCGGGGCCGACAGTGGCCCCACGGTAGACAATGCGAACGGGGATGGCTGTGACAGCCGATCGAGCTCTGCGGTCAGCCAGTCGGGCGGGAGTGGCAACTGCGCGACGGGAACATTGAGTTCCTGCCCCGGACTCCATTGATAGCAACGATCCCCCGAGAGTATCGACGGAGGCACGACGACGTAGCCCCCCTCCCCACGCGTATCGACTTTCTCCGCGAGTTGGCCGGCAGTGCTGCGCCACGGATGGCCTTCCGGCTGACGAAAGAAGTAATGTCGCCCTCCGCCGGCGGTCAGTGTCATCGGCGCACAGGCGAGTTCGAGCAACCGGTCGGGCTCCCCATCGAGCCAGGTCGCCCCGGCGTCGACATCGAGTACGAACAGCGTTCCCGTAGGCACGCCGATGTTGGCCCGCGGTTGCTGTTCCCACCAGGCGTCGATCTGGCCGGGGTCCGTCGTCGCCGCCTTGAAGCCGTTCTGCGTGAGCGGGACCTTCTTGCCGGGAACAACCGGAAACACCCGGTAGCCGAGTTCGGCCAATTGAATTGCCGCTTCATGCGGGGAAAGAGAGGTCACGTTCAGAACGGCACCTCTTCGTTATCGAGCCAGTCCAGGTCGTGCGGTACCGGTGCCGGTTTTTCACCGAGGATGTGCTGGGCGATTTTGGGAAAATTCTTACCGGGAATCGGGCGAACGACGATTCTTTCGGCAATCGCGAGTGCTCCGGCCTCGGCGAGCTCTACCGCGCGTTCGGCCGTATCGGGAACGGGATCGGGCGAATGCTGACGCCACCACCGTTCCGCCATCTGCCGGGCAAAACCATCGTGTTCGACACACACCCATTCTGAAACCCAGTGATCGAGCCCCACCCGGTAGTCGACTCGCATCGAACGAGGCGCATCGGGCGCGGCATTACGTTTCACATGCACGGCCCAGCGGATATCCAGTACGTCGTAGACTTTGTCCTTGATCTGGTTGGATAGAATTCCCGCATCACTGGCACGCGTATCGTGCGGGGTGATTTGTCGTTCCGGAAAGAGGTGTCCGCATTCCGGACAGGCGGCGTATCCGGCCGCGACGATCGCGCGGCATTTGGCACATTCCTTGATTGGACTGGTGACCGTAACGTTCTCACTCCCCTGTGATTGGTGAGGGAGCGTGAGTGCGTCCACCGGCCCGTGCCGCAGCACGTTCCCGCCGAAGTCGAGGATCAGGCAGTCGGACTTGCCGGCATGCAGCCGGAATCCCCGACCGACCATCTGGTAGTACAGCCCGGGCGAGAGTGTCGGCCGGAGCAGGACGACGCAGTCAATGCGGGGAGCGTCGAAGCCGGTCGTCAGCACGTTGACGTTACAGAGATACTTGAGCTGCCCTTCCCGGAAGCGGGTGACGACATTCTCCCGTTCTCCCGCGGGTGTTTCGCCGGTGACGAATCCGCATTCGACCCCGTGCTGATCACGCAGAGCCTCGACGATGTGTTGGCCATGCTGCACGCCGGTGGCGAAGATCAGCACCGACTGCCGCTCGCGCGTCTGTGCGACAATCTCGGCACACGCCGAACTCACCCGGACTGCGTCATCCATCAGCGCTTCGAGTTCGCCCGAGATGAACTCCCCACCCCGCACATGCAGTTTACTGGTATCCAGCGTCTCGCCCGCTGCTCGCGTGAAGAGGGGCGACAGAAACCCCTGCTGGATTAACTCCCGCACACTGATCTCGTAGCAGATCTCGTTCAGAATATGGTCCGGATGACAGATCATTCCGTCCTTCAGCCGGAACGGAGTGGCCGTCATGCCGATCACCCGCACCGGCGGATTCGCGATACGGGCATCCTCGAGGAACCTCCGGTACATCCCCTCCCCTTCGGTCGGGATCATGTGGGCTTCATCGACGATGATCAGATCGAACGGATCGAAGTCGAACGCCTTCTCATAGACCGACTGGATACCGGCAATGATGACCGGTTGCTGCATGTCCCGCCGTTTGAGACCTGCCGAGTAAATCCCGCACGGGAGTTCCGGACAGACCTGCTGCACTTTCTCGGCACTCTGTTCGAGCAGTTCCTTGTTGTGCGCCAGTACGACGACCCGCTGTCCCCTGATGACGGCGGCTTCGTAGCACAGATGGGCAATGATCGCCGTCTTGCCGCCACCGGTCGGTATCACGATGCACGGATTGTCGTCGAACGTCTGCAGATAGGCGTTGAGCCGATCGAGCGCCGTTCTCTGATAAGGACGAAGTATCAACATGACGCGTTCCCTGAACAAGAGATTCAAAAACTCGACCGCCGCGTGGGGAGACAATCACGACGGCCGAGCGACATCGACCGGATTCAGCCGTTCGGTTGCCAGTAGGGTGCCGGCGGCTGCGGGTTCGGGTTGGGAGGAGGATTCGGCGGAGGCGGCGTTGGTGCGACCGAGACCGGAGGCGCCACCGACACCGGAGGAGGCGGGACGGGCGAGTACCCCTTGATCTCGTTGAAGACCTCGCCCATGTCGTTCTGCCTCGTGCAGCGGACTCGGATCATCAGCGGCAGGTTGTGCAGGTCCTGGGAATCCTGCGGTGCGTTCACGCCGACCGCCCGACAGATGGCGGCGAGTTCGCTGCGCGCGATCTGCACCGCCGTCGGATTCTGGTTCTGGAGGTTGAGCCGCGCCCACAACTGGCGCTTCTGATACTCTCCTTCAATGATCTGAAAGACGAGTTGCAGAAAATGTCCGGTGCCACTGCGGGCCGGTTTCATTTCACTGTCGATGATTACCGCTTTGTATTGACCCGCGGGGATCGGGGTGAAATCGGCCAGTGGTTCGTACTGGTTGGCATCAAATCCGGTTAAATTGGCCATAGGTTAAGTCCTTCCCTGTTTGTTGATTAAGGAGTTCATGAACGACTGCCAGTCGAGCGGGAGCTCTTCCGGCAGACAGAAACGGTTCTTCGCGACGCACGTCGGTCCGCCAACACAGCGGAGCACGCGTTCGCCGCCCGCCACGCCGATGGGCGCGGCAATGGATCGTTTGCGTCCGAAACCGGCATCCTCGGTTTGCGTCCGGAGTTTGCGGGTCGCAAACAGGACGGCGTCGACCCATTCGCAGACGAGTCCCTGGGCATGTTTGTTGAGGCGAGGCGAATACCGGTCGTAAGCGGAGGTCTCGGGATCCTCGAACTTCTCGATCCGGGAGTGGGCGATCCCGATCACCACCATGTTGCGTTCGAGCCGCAGACGATTGAGGAGTCCCAGCACGTTCCGCCAGGGGGTCAGTGCGTGGACGTAGCCTTTCGAGTAACCGCCGTCGACCTTCTCGATCGACGAGACATGGTATTGCCGACAGAGGTCGTCCCAGATCAATCGTTCCAGCCAGTCCAGGCTGTCGATCACGACGGTCTGGTAATCGTGCTTTTCGGTAGCGAGCGACACGAGTGCCTGCTCGACCTCGTCGAATCGCGTCGCCAATGGGAACCGGTCGCACTCGATCTCCGACAGACCATCCTCGGTCTGGATGAAGATCGGTTTGGGTGCGGCGGCTGCGAAGGTCGACTTCCCGATCCCCTCGATGCCATACAACAGAATGCGGGGTGGGCGGGATTCACGCCCCTGGTGGATGTTCTGCATGAGACTCATTCGGTTCCTGCTTTCGTGTTAGACTTGCTGATGACTTCCCGGTGGACGTTAATTTCCCGCAACAACCGCAGCGGTCTTCACTGCGGTAACCCGTTTGACCGCAAACGCCTTGTCGCCGAATTCGCGTACGGCATACCCGGTAAACAATCGGATCAGATACGTACCGACATCCGTACTCGCATCGATGACGCAGGTCCGTTTTTCGGCATCCGTTTCGTAGGCCGCATCCATGCGCACCCGTGCGTGTCCGAACAGACTCTCCGTTCCGAGCAGTGCCAGCAGTAACGTCTGCTCGACTGCCGGGAACGCAACGGTGGGTTGGAATTCGAATCGATAGGCGCTGATGGTCATGGTCACTTTCCTCCGTGATGTGTGATTCGCGTGATTCAGAACAGAGTGCGGGAAACACACGCCTCTATAGATGTAATTACCGGAAGCGAACTCGAACTGTCGAAAGTTATCGATAGTATTGAAGGTCTGCTTCGCGAAGCGCCGCGCGAATGGGTCGCACATACTGGTAATGCAGCGTGCTGCGCGGGATACCGAGATCGCGCGACACCTCCGACAGCGATTGCTCCTTCAGGCGTTCGCACATGTCGCGCAAGTGTGGTGGCAGACGACTAAGGACCGTACCCACGTCTGCGGACAACTCCGCTTGTTCGATTGCAGATCGCTCATGGGATCTGTTCCGAATTTTCGGGAGACTTCTGGAACGCGGTTGGTCGCGAGTCTCAATGTCGCAGGATGAATCCAGCGACTCGGAAACCCGGTTCGGATTCCGCTTGGCTGCTATGCGTTTTTCGATAATGTCCTGCATGGCGTTGTTGATCACCTTTCGAGCAAATGTGTGCGGGTTGGATTTGGTGGGGTCGTAATCAGGCCAGCGCCTCAACAACTCCAGGCGGAGTTCCGCGGCGATGTCTTCTCGATCGGATGCGGAGAAACCCCAGGCACCGATTAGCTTTCGTGACGATCGGTCGATCAGATGATCAACATAGCTCGAAGAGATGATTTCAAGCGGGATGTGGGTATGCATAAAACCTTCCTCAAGCACGAGAAAGGGGGAGCGGGGGGCATGCCGAGAGACAAACGAAAAAGCCACGAGCTGAAAACAGCGCGAGTACGCCTGGTCGGCAATACCCACAACTGCCTCCACCTCGTGGCCGGTTAGTTGTCTGGTAAAAGAATAAAAGGAGTCACACAGGTCGAATCAGAGAGGCGACTATGCGACGAGTTCCTCGATCTGCATGCGGAACGGGAGGCCATGCTTCACTTCCAGCGAGTGGATCGTGGCGTCCTCCAGTTCTCCGATCTGTTCGAACAGCAGACGAACAGGTTCCTTGAGGAGAAAGTCCTCAGATTGCAGTTCCGGCCGCGGGCCGGCGTCACCACCGAATTTGACGTCCCGGATCACCCGGGGAGCCTGGCCAAAGTCGGGAGCCCCGTTTCGAATCCGCAGATTCTCGATGCGGCCGAAATTGAGGGCCTGCATCGTTTCCAGCAACTGGCGGGAAGAAGAAGATAGAGAAGATTTCGACATCATAACCTTTTACCTAGCAATCAGTTAAGATCACCGCCACCGGCTCCTTCGGCTTCATTGCTGGGAAGGATACTGACCGGATATGCGTACATAGGTAAAGGGGCTACACTTGAAATCGCGGAGGCTACATTTGAAATCGCAGCTAATATTCCGAAGAGCTGCGGGAATCCCGTCCGGTGGTCCAATGGATTGAGGTGTCGTTGTATACACAGAGATTTCCGAACTTGATTGATCGCAACAAGTGGTCGGCGAAGTTTTTATCCACCTTGTTAATATGCTCCTTGATGAATCGATTGATATTACTGCGAACAGAGTCTCTCATTTTCTTTTTGACGTCACCCTCTCGTTTAATCCTTCTTCCGAGGCCTAATGCAGCATTCAACTCAGACTCTATCATTGCAAACTCTTCGTCGATTCTATCCAGTTCCGCCTGATCACAGTCTTCAATAGCTCTTTCTCTTCTGTAGCTCAAATCGCTAAGACTACTGGCGTAAGTTTGCTTTGTCGTCGGGTCGATTTTCTCGTCATACGGTTGCGTAATATCGGTGCCCACTTGCATTCCTGACTGTATCGCATTTTCAGAGGAAACCGTTCTTCGAACATTCTTTATCGCAGAACCGAGTTTCAGATCAGTAACTGCGATCGTTTTTCCTGGTGACGACAGCAGCTCGCACAAATACGATGCTCCCAAACGGTGGGTCGCAGAGTATACAGTTCCTCCGTTGAAGCGAAATTGCCAATCAGTTCCCATTCTTCGGAAGACATACGGTGGAAGAGCATCAGTTGATGAACCGATAGCTCCTATTCCCGATGCCTTAGTGGGTAGCAGAGGCGAATCGGTAGGAACGAATTTGCTTTCATCTCCTTCTGGAAAATGCTCCTCAAGTGATTGGATGTCGGATCGACTAAAATGAATCGCTGTGATCGTTGATGCGACGAATATCTGTTGAGGGATGGTCTCATCGAATTGACGTACAAGGGCGACAGCTCGATCATATTCTTCCTCACTGTGCTGAATGCATACATAGATGTTCTTCGGCGTCGTTCCCTTTTCACGACCGATCCTCCACACCCCTGCCGATAAAGACTCGAACGCAACCGTCCACCCCTTGGCATAACAGAGGACTTTCCCCAGTCTCTCCACGTTCAATCTGTAGACGATGAAGTCCTCGCGATCTAAAGCCTGAGCATTACCGTCCTCGTCAATGGCGACGAGATCATCAAAAGCATGCTCAATGACCCGGTAATATTGTCCGTCAATCATCAGCGACTCGACGAGCCGATTTGTCGGAACGAAAAAGTGCCGTAGTTCGGTCCAACCATCCATTCCGAGATGCTCCTGCCACTCAATCTGAGAGGCAGACAAGCCGGGAATAAATTCCAGCGATTGCCAGAAGCGGTCCAGGTTCATTTCGAGACACCGTTCTTCGAAAACCCTCGTTTGTGCAACCATTCCTCAAGGTGAACAGCGTCATCGTCGCGGAGGTAAAGGGCCGCATTGGGGGGTTTGATCGTTACCGAGCGTGGGCTTTTCGAATCGGAAAACTTGACCGAGAATGTAGCCCGGTTGATCCTGCCTTTACTGGGCAAAAGCTTGTCGCGCGACGAATAGGCTTTGAATAGATCGTTTGCTTTACGAATTTCGATTTCACTATATTCCCCTCCCCAGTAAACCTGAACTTCTTTGAGCCGTACCCAATCGATCCCCTTTACATCAGCGCACGCCAGCGAGTCTTCGCCATAATCCCTGAGAGGTTCCAGCGTATACTTATCTTCATTCGGAAAGAATGACTCTTTGCCAAAGCAATGCTTGCCGAAGTTGATTCGATAAAGCTGCTGTTCGCCTTTTGATGAAGCCCTGACGCCGAGTTCGCCTATTCTCTTGTCGTAAGTGATCAAGTCATGCTTTTCAGGTCGATAGGTCACACTTGATGACTCGTTTCGATTTATCGCCCCTTCGCGACGTAGCGGGTCACCGTGCCTTACGAGGAACGAGGCAATATCGCCTTTGTCGAACAGGAAGACACGCGCACTATCCCCGCGATTCTTTTCGAGAAACCACTCCGCCAAGTCAGTTTCAAGCTGCTTCAGAATAGTTTTACTGGGGCGTTTGAACTTAGGGAGTGGAGATTCGGCTGTCTGAAAATGAACCATCGACCTGCCTCGTGTCAGGTACTGCTCCGCATGTTTTCTCTCCAGCAAGTCGGGAGCTTTGAGCCAGGCAAACACAGCAACGTCCGAAGGGGACATCTCACCTTCACCACGGGGCGACTTACCCGCTTCTCGCAACGCATCCAGGAGGCCATCCATTCCTTCGGGAGTCGACATTTCATTGACAAAGTACAGCGCGTCGATCAACTCATTCGGAGTATCCGTGTCCGGCGTCATCAGGGCATCGGATAAAGCGCGATAGTCCCAGTCGTCAGTGGAATCCGTTCGTGAGGGGAGTACGACGCGCCGCTGTTTCAGAAACGCAGCGTATGGTTTCAGGAAATCGATCAGATACTTGAGTTCGATCGACCTCAGACTACTCACTTCGCAGAAACGCTTGAAATTGACCGTCGACATGCAGGTCCTTTCGATAGATGAACCGTTCGGTGGTTGTGCTCGCACCAATTCGCATTCGGGAGGTCCTCGAATCCGACAGATCCATCTAAAAGTGCATTTCCAGAACCTATGTTCATACTGCACTTATAACAGCATGTCAATCAATCACCACCGAGGCGAGGGCTTCCTTCCACATCCGCCGCTGTTTTCGCCAGTCGAGAACAATGCAGATCGGACGGATATGGCTTTCCCGAATCGAGTCTCGTCCCTTGAACGTCAGCGGGAGGAACAGAATCTCCTCCTGAATATCGGGGGCGAGGAGGGACAGGTTCATGATCTGGGTCACTCTGGCCCGGGTGACATGGCCGAGGCGAGCGAGATCGGCCTGGTCGCTGATCTCGCCCGAGGCGAGGAGGCCTTCGAGGTGGATCGCCAGGGCCATCAACTTGGAAATCCGCGGCACCGTCCCCTCGGTGATCTCGATCTCGGGCTTCTCGCCCCGTTCGAGCGTTATTCGGCTCTGCCGGCCCCGCTGGAAGTTCACTTTGCGTTCGATCGTATACCCTGAATTCATTAGGTCGTCTCCTGAAGAGTCTGTCCGAGGGATTTGATCCCGGTAGGATGAAAGCTGATGGCGACCGTTCCCGCTTCCCCATCGTAGGCCACCTGTTGAACCAGCATATGCAGTATGCGGCATTGTTCACGGGGGTTGAGCGTCTCCCACAGCGGGTCGAACAGTCGACAGGCGGAAGCGATCTCACCCGCATCGACGAGTTGCCGGTTCAAGACCAGCAATTCGTCCCGGATCTCCGTCATCCGCTGTTCTCCCAGGCGAATGATCTCCTGATACCGCGCGAGCGAGTCCAGCGAAGGAGAATCGTTTCCCTGCGTGAAGACGTCTTTGAGGATTCCGTTTGTCCGGTTGAGTTCCGTCTGCCGGCTCCGTTTTTCGGACTCCAGCTCTTTGATGCGCGTCTGCGTTTGTTCCCGAGCGAACTTGACCGTTTCGGATACAACATCGTCGTCCTCTCCGATACTGCGAATCTCGTCGATGACAAACCTCTCCATCTCGGCAGCGGGCACAGAAGGTGAAGGACAGGCATTCCAGCCCCTGCTCTGGGCTCGATAGCAGATGTAGTAGCGGTATCGCTTGTTCCCCCTTTTGGTGATGCTGTGGACCATCCCGCAATCGCAGTGCTTGCAGCGGAGCAGGCCTTTGAGCAGAGCCCCGAACTTGTTTCGGACCTGGACCCCGCCGGTCACCCCATTCCGTTTGAGTACCCGCTGCACGCGAGAAAAGAGCTCGGCGTCCACGATTGCCGGATGCTCCCCCTCGTGGATCTCGGTCTTGTACGAGATCTTGCCGATGTAGATCACGTTCGTCAGCAGTTTGAACAGGCTGTTCTTGTTGAATGGCTTCCCCCCCAGCGGCTCACCTTTCCGCGAGGTCCAGGCCTTGGAGCACCATCCCCGTTCGTCGAGCGCCTTCACCGTTTCCAGCAGCGACTGGTGATCGAGGTACATTTCGAAGATCGTCTGCACGCGTTCGGCTTCCTTCTCGTTGACGATGATCCGCCCTCCTCCCGGAACCACGTCGTAGCCCAGGATCGGTCGTCCTCCGGACCATTTCCCCTTGCGGCGGGTCGCAGCGATCTTGTCTCGCGTTCGTTCCGAGATCAGTTCCCGTTCGAACTGGGCGAAAGACAACAGAATGTTGAGCGTCAGGCGTCCCATCGAGGAGGTCGTGTTGAAGTGCTGCGTTACGGAGACGAACGACACGCCCTTCTGCTCGAGCGTTCCCATGATCTTCGAGAAGTCAAGCAGGCTGCGCGACATCCGGTCGACTTTATAGACGACCACGCAATCCACCCGCCCCTGGCTGATGTCGTCCAGCAGGCGTTTGAGCGCGGGACGCTCCATATTCCCACCAGTGAATCCGCCATCGTCGTAGCGATCGGGAAGACAGACCCAGCCGAAGCTTTTCTGGCTCGCGATATAGGCCTCCGCCGCCTCGCGCTGGGCGTCCAGACTGTTGAACTCCTGTTCGAGTCCCTCTTCAGTGCTCTTGCGCGTATAGATCGCGCAGCGCACTACGGTATCCGTGGTCATGACCGGTCTCCCTTCTTGAGGCCGAAGAAGTTGTATCCATTCCAGTGCGAACCGGTGATCTGTCGGGCGATGGCCGAGAGCGAACGGTAGACCTCACCCTCGTATTCGAAACCATTCCTCAGCACGTTGACGACGATCGTCTCCCCTTTGTATTCCCGCCGCAGCTGCGATCCGGGCATGGGTAACCGGTGGTCGTGATCAACGTGAATCGACCGCTCGACCGTCTGGCTCGCTTCAGCGGGTGCTTTGGGCCGCCTTGGGGCGGTCGTCCGAAGATTCGAGTCGTCGGCCAATTCCGCGGCCCGCTTTCTGGCTCGTTCGCTGAGCGTCCCCTCTGCGTTCGCCTGAAGACGCCAGGCGATCCGTTTGATGAGGTATTCCTTATGCCTGGAGCGATTCGCGTCCCCGAACACCTCGAGGTGTTTCTGCCGCAATTCGCGAACGGTCATCCGGTTGAGCGCGGCAATCTCTTTGGCGATATTAAGTGGCATGCTGCTCCTCCTTTCGATTCTCATGAGAGTTAACCACATGAGACACATGGAGGCTCACTTTGCCGGGATTCTCAAGGCCCGGTGGCCGAGAGTCTGGCAGATTCCCGCAGCTTTCAGCGGGGGGCGTTCCCCCTTTGCAGGAGAGCAGTCGGAGGCACCCGACCGCCAGGATTTGAGCGATGGCCGTTCGCCGCTCGGCCGGGTTCATGAGCGCAGGATCGCGTTCGTAGTCGTAGACCATGTGGAAGCTCCCAATGAGCGCCCACAGCAGCCTACGCCTCGCGTCCAGTCCGCTGTCTGGCAGATGAAGAAAGAATTACGTCTCTATTGTTAAATATACCGGAGCGAAGTTCGAAGTGTCGAAACGGGGTCCAAAGAATACGCGATTGTTAACTGGCGTCTCTTGTTAAACGTGAGAGTCTGAGAGTTCGAAGCGTTTGCTCTCGAAGAAATCGAGCAACCCTGGCAGTTGCGTTCGGGCCCCGATCCTCTCACCGCGAACCAGAGAAACTTGGCCGGACGCCCAAAATCGCGACGAGTCTGCAATAACAGCGCATAAAAAAAGAACCCAAGCTCTCTCGAACTTGGGTTCTTTCGTGAACTGAATTGGACCCGATTTTATCAGGCCCGGAAGTGAGCTCCCCCGCAAGGACTCGAACCTTGAACCTAGCGGTTAACAGCCGCTCGCTCTACCGATTGAGCTACAGGGGAATGTGGACCGTATTGTAGCAGCGTAACCCTTTATGTCAAGCGATGTTAGCCGACTTGAATTTTCCGGGCGACTGGGCCTTTTGCCTGCGAGGTTATTCGCGGGCGGGGGCCGTCTGGCTGCCGCAAACGAGTAGATACAAATAGACGAATCGAGGTTCGCTTGCAAGGCAAACGTGTCGCGGAAAAACGCGATTTCTGCGAATTCGGAGCCCTGTTCCGGCGATTTCTGCTACTCGACGGTCCGTTGCTTTTCCATGACGACGCGGCGACCATCGTTCTGGTACTCGCAGAAATTCATGTAGGCCCGTATCAGCATGATTCCACGGCCAGAAGGTCGCTCTAGGTTTTCCTCAAGCGTCGGGTCGGGGATGTCACCGGGATCGAAACCGGTTCCTTCGTCCTCGATCAGAATCCTGATCCCTGCGTCATCGAGTTCCCAGTGGATATGGACACTTTTATCACTGGCGAACTTGTTGCCATGTTTGATCGCGTTGACGATGGCTTCTTCCAGAGCCAGCCGCACACCGAAGACGTCGCGTGTGGTGTAATCCCGGTTCTCCAGCATACGGAGAATCCGTTCCTGAATCGCCTGCCCTTCCGCGATATCGCTGGGAATCGTCACCTGGAATGATTCGCGAGCTGACATAACTGGAGACACCTTGAAAACTGGTTCGAGTAAACCAATTCAATACGATCGAGGATAGGAAGAGTAGTTTCGAGGGGAGATTTGCTGAGTCAGCAGTTCTTCAGGACGGCGTTGATGAGAGGAAGAGGTGGCCGTTCCGTAAAGAAGTCCTCAAGTATCAGTAAATTATCCGTATCACATCAATCAGATTGATTCGAACAAAGAATATTCCGTTACCAATACGCTGCCGCGGTGATGTCCAATCGGGGGAGGGATTCAGGATGACGCCTGAAAAATCGTCTGGGGTAATTATATTCTGTCAGTTTTCTGTTCGGGAATACGGTCTCTGGTTCGCAGTAGCCGGTTCAGAACGATTGCAGTGCTTCATCTGCATCGTCACAGATCGTAAACAGTTGGTTTAACTTCGTGATTACGAAAACTTCGTAGATCTCCGGGCGGATGCTGCACAACCGGAGTTTGCCGCGTGCCGCTTTGACTTTCTTCTCGAGGGTGATCAGTTTCCCGAGGGCAGCCGAGGAGAGGTACTCGACGTTTGAAAAATCGACGATGATTTTCTTACGCCCATCCTGTTCGACGAGCGCGAACAACTGGTTCCCGATGATCTGAATGTTCGTCTCATCAAGAATCTTGTTGTCAATGAATTTGGCAATCGTGATATCGCCAAACTCGTCTATGTCAATTCTTCGGAGTCCACCGCTCGACATCTTTATTTTCCGTTCAAAGGAGTCAGCCTGGAAACGTTTACTGAAACAACGAGTTCAATAAAGTTGGTCAGATGATTCGTATAGGTTATGTCGAACCTGGCCGTTAGAATGAAACGACCGCGACATACAGTGGGATTTGATATTGTGGGAGTAATGAATCGAAATGGTAGAGAATGGCCACCTGCCCGGAGTGATCATGGTTACTCAGAGTACCGGATCCTGCCTTAACCGAGACTCGGCTCAGGAAGTACGGTATCTATTTGCGAAACAGAACTTCCATGGTCCCGGGGTGAATTCTCTCCCGGAGTGATTTCCGAGCGCGGATCGAACTCACAGGTGTGGGTTTATGATCGTCCTTTCCCCGGTACCTGTCAAGCAACTTCAGTTTATCACAAGATTTGCGACTATCTGCGAGAAGAAACTCGAAACGGCGTGAATCCGCCAGTTTTCCGCGTAAAGATCCGATCAGGTAAACCGGGAGTTCGCAGCCGACTCTCTGAAGAGCCTGTCCCGGCACGGAAAGTTCGCCTGAAACCATCCCCCGAGAACGGATGCGTGTACTGGTGACAAAAATCGGCACAACCAGCACAATCCGCAGCGGCAAACGAAAACACGAGGACCTGTTTAAAGTCCCCGTGTGGTTCAAAAGGTGACGGTATCGGCGGAATCGTGATCGCGCGAAAGACTATTTCGTGCGGGACTGACGTTTGCGTTCATTTTCCGTGAGGTGAGTTTTCCGCAACCGAACGACGGTCGGGGTCACCTCGACGAACTCATCGTCTTCGATGTATTCGAGGGCGGCTTCGAGCGTCAGCTTCCGCGGCGTTTTCAACAGAATCGCGTCATCAGCACCGGACGAGCGGATGTTCGTCAGTTTTTTCTCGCGGATCGGATTCACGACAAGATCGGACTCTCGCGAGTTCTCGCCCACGATCATCCCTTCGTAAACATCGTCGCCGACATTCACGAACATATCGGCACGCTCCTGCAATTTCCAGAGGGCGTAGCCGACAGCTTTGCCGGCCACCTGTGAAACGAGCACGCCGTTCTTACGGTGCGGGACTTCGCCTTCGATCGGTTTGTAGCAATCGAACTGATGATGAACGACGGCTTCACCGCGGGTGGCGTTCAGCAGTCGCGTCCGGATACCGATCAAACCGCGCGCGGGAATGGTAAATTCGAGGTGTGTCATGCCCGCATCGTTTGCGGTCATCTCGACGATCTGGCCACGGCGGTTACCAACAAGTTCCATCACCGGACCGACATCGGGAGTCGGAACATCGATCACGAGAATCTCATAAGGCTCGTGCATCACGCCATCGACCTCTTTCCGAATGACCTTCGGTTTTCCGATGGAGAGCTCATACCCTTCACGACGCATCTGCTCAATGAGAATCGACAGGTGCAAGATGCCGCGACCGGAAACGTAGAACGAGTCCTTGTCATCCGCTTCTTCCACACGCAGCGCGACGTTGGATTCGAGTTCGCGTTGCAGACGGGCTCGCAGGTGGCGCGTGGTGAGAAACTTGCCGTCTTTTCCGGCCAGCGGAGAGCTGTTCACCGTGAAGAGCATCGACAATGTCGGCTCGTCGACCGAAATACGTTCGAGCGAGGTCGGGTTCAGCGGACAGGCGATGGTGTCCCCGATCTCAGGATCCGGCAGACCGGTGAGGGCAACGATGTCGCCTGCTTCGGCGCGATCGACTTCCAGGCAACCCAGTTTGTCGAAGATTTCGACACGGGTCACTTCCCCGTTATCATGGGTCCCGTTTTCCCGCATCACAACGACTTTCTGTCCCTTTTTGACGCTACCGCTGGCAATACGCCCGGTGACGACACGACCGACAAAGTCGGACCAGTCCAGCGTGGTACACATCATCTGGAAGGGACCGTCCGGGTTAACATCGGGGCCGGGAATGTGGCTGAGGACCAAGTCGAACAACGGCTCCATCGTTCCCTCGCGGTGGCTCGGGTCGGTACTGGCGTAGCCATCGCGGCCACTGGCGAACAGGAAGGGGAACTCCAGGGCTTCTTCCGATGCGCCGAGTTCCAGGAACAGGTCGAATGTCTCGTCGAGAACTTCTTCCGGACGAGCATCGGGGCGGTCGATTTTGTTGACCAGTACGACCGGCTTCAGCCGGCACTCGAGGGCTTTCTGCACGACGAAGCGGGTCTGGGGGCGGGGCCCTTCGAAGGCGTCGACGAGAATCAAGGCACCGTCCGCCATCCGCAGTACGCGTTCGACTTCACCGCCGAAGTCGGCGTGGCCGGGCGTGTCGATGATGTTGATTTTGACGTCTTTGTATTGAACCGCGATGTTTTTGGCGAGAATTGTGATCCCGCGCTCGCGCTCGAGGTCGTTCGAGTCGAGAATACAGGTCTGGGACAACTGGGAGTCGCGGTACTGTCCGGACTGACGCAGCAGGCTGTCGACGAGTGTAGTTTTGCCGTGGTCAACGTGAGCAATGATCGCAATGTTGCGGATATCGTTGCGGAGCATAGAATGTTACCAGAAAATGAACTCGGAAAATCCGCGGGAATTCTCCCGGGAGGGAAACGGAATACCAGACAGGTGAAGAAACAAAGCGGTTGTGGTGGGCGGCTGCGGAAAGAGGATGGCGGAATTGAGTCCTGCCATGTTCCAGCGGGTGGGTGGTCTGCCAACTCCTGATCGTACGACGGGCCGCGCTGAGCGAGCGGCGGAGTTTAGCAGATCTCCCCGGAACAGAGATAGTCACAAATTCCCGGATGAGGCCTCCCGGACGGAAAATTTCCGCACTTCCGCCCCCTGAAGGAACAGCTTTCCGGAATAAGTCAGCCAGGAACGAAGCCAGAACATCAACATGCCGATCAAAACGCCCCCTTCACAACACACGACCACCGCAGAAAAGCCGCTACTACCCCGTCAAACAGCGGACTTGCCGGCACTTCTGGTCTCGGTACGGGACGCTCTGGAGGCTCAGATCGCACTCGAAGCAGGGATTCAATTGATCGATGTCAAAGACCCCTCCGCCGGTCCGCTGGGAGCCGCTGGTCCTGAAGTCCTGCACGAGGTCGCTGAAATCGTCGCTTCTTCTTCGAATATTCATTTTAGCGCGGCATTGGGGGAACTCCAGACCCTTTCCGAAAGGAAGCCGCCATTCTTGCTCTGCCCAGCGCTCAACTTCGTCAAAATCGGCCTGTCTGGATGCCGCCCCCTGCCCGATTGGAAAGAGCGATTCCGGCAGGCGCAGGAGCGGCTGAAGCCACTCGATGGTATGCCGGGTACCATTGCGTGGGTAGCGGTCGTCTATGCGGACCACAGCGAGTGCGACGCCCCCCTTCCCGAGGATGTTCTTAATTTCGCTATACAGGCGGGATGCGTCGGATTGCTCATCGACACGTTCACCAAAACCGGAAAGTCGACTTTCGAATTCATGACCGTCGTCGAACTCTTTCCACTCAGACGCCTCTGCCGCGAGAAAGGGCTCTTCTTCGCGCTCGCCGGTTCGATCAAGACCGAACACCTCGCGCTCGCAAGGGAACTCGAACCGGATGTGATTGCGGTTCGCGGCGCGGTCTGTGCGGGAACC
>PABD01000218.1 GCA_002702685.1 Planctomyces sp. | reverse complement strand
GTGCCAGCGCTGCTGGCATGATCCACTTCAGACATTTTCCGAGTACTGCGGCAGGACTGCACGGTCTCAGCCTCGGTGTCAGTTGACGATGCGGAGGCCACCATCCTGTCTCGGATCTTGGCGGCGGCGATCCCCGTCTGCGCCGGGATCAGTTTGGAATATTATTTTTCGACTGTTGATACCGAAGCTTACGGGTGCGGTTCCAAACTGCCACACAATATCACTTCGATGATCGGCGTGATGACGGGGGCGGCCAGTGATCTGAGGCCGGGATTGTCAGAACAGATGGTGGAGATTCACGAGCCGATGCGCATCCTGTTCGTGATCGAAACCACTCCCGACACGATGTTGGGCATCATGCAACGCAACGAAGTCATCGGACGATTGGTAAGAAATGACTGGGTCCAACTGGCGGTGATCTCACCGGAGGAAGGTCGCATCGATTTGTATCAGGATGGAGCTTTTGTCGCGTACGAGCCCGAATCGCTCGATTTGCCGGAAGTGAATTCATCGATGGACTGGTATGCGGGGCGTCGCGATCACGTCGGCCCGGCGACGGTTCGCGAAATGGCATCGACGGCGGACCAGACGACCGGTCGCAGTCCCGTGGGAGAAGGAGTCAGTCGATGAATGCCTTAGACGCAATGTTTTATTGGCTGGGGACGATCGTGGTGGCCAGCCCCATGTTATTGGTGTTGATCTTAGGTGTCTGTGCCTTGCTGGGGCGTCCGTTGGGCGAGCAGGCTTTGGCTCGTGTCACAGCAGCTGCGGTTGTCTTTTCCTTGTTACCCGCCATTGCCATTCTGTTTTTGATGTTGGCTTCCGGCGAACGCTACGTGCCGGTCGAGTGGGGTGATTGGATGTCGATCCCCAACGCTCATTTGCATTTCCATTGGAAGTTTGTTTTCGACCGGTTGAGTATTCCATTCCTGATACTCTCCTGCGTGCTCTGTGGCGTGGTTGGCGTGTTCACTCGCCGCTACCTGCACCGTGAGGAGGGCTATCAACGCTTCTTCTTGTTCTATGCATTCTTCTTCTGCGGCATGGTCCTTTCTTCGGTGGGAGGAACGATTGAATCGTTGTTCGTCGGTTGGGAGTTGGTGGGGTTGTCTTCCGCCCTCCTGGTAGCCTACTTCCACGAACGAATGAACCCGGTTCGCAATGGCCAACGCGTGTGGTCAATCTACCGCTTATCGGACGCCGCCTTCTTGGTGGCTGCGATCACCATGCACCACCTTACCGGCGAAGGCGATTTTGGCGGCCTGATGGGATCGGGACATTGGCCCGAGGGGGTGCCGGAGACGACGTCCAGCCAGGCATTGTTGGTGGGCACGCTGTTGTTGATCGCGGCGGCCGGGAAGTCCGCGCTGCCGCCATTTTCCGGATGGTTGCCTCGAGCCATGGAAGGACCAACTCCGTCGAGCGCGATCTTTTACGGAGCGTTGTCGGTTCACCTGGGCGCCTACTTGCTGTTGCGGGTCAGCCCGCTGTTGGAGGCCTCCACCATCTTACAAGGTTTAGTGATCCTGTTTGGAACGGTAGCCGCACTGTCGGGAGCCGTTATGTCGCGGGTGCAATCGGACATCAAAGTGACCCTGGCTTACGCCTCTTTGACGCAGGTGGGGATCATCGTACTGGAGATCGGCATCGGGCTTCGTTACCTGGCTCTGGTTCACATCATCGGGCATGCCAGTTTACGAACGATGCAGTTGTTACGGGCTCCCTCGCTACTGCGTGACCACGACGCCATGGAAAACGCAATCGGCTCACGTTTGGCCGCCAGTGCTGCGGGGCAGGGGCGTTTTCGCCTGGGCCAGCAACTTTGGATTTACCGTTTTGGGATCGCCCGAGGCTACATGGACGCGGCCCTAGATCGCTTTGTGGTCATGCCGTTTCTCGCAGCGTTTCGGCTCTTCGATCGCTGGGAGCGTGGTTTGACCGATCGACTGTCTCAAGAATCGTCGCGCGAATCGGATGCAGTCGAGCTCCATCCCGAAACGCCGGAAAGGGCCGCCTAGAATGTCGAATTTACATCTGCCGTGGCTGGAACTTTCCATCCTGACGCCGTTGGTGGGCGTGTTGTTGGTCAATCTGTTTCGCAATCGTGAAACGGCTTGGCAGATCGCCACCGGCATCTGTTTCTTGACGGTTTTCCTCGCCTTTGGCGAGTTAATTGACTTTATGCTGCTGGGCGCCTTCGAAGCTCATGACCATTGGCCCCTCCAGCAATTTGTCTTCAACCGCGATGTGTTTGTCGTCGATGAACTGAGTGCCTTCTTGTTACCTCTGGCGGCTGTCATCTACTTGGTGACGGTACTCTCCACACTCAAAACCAAAGCGCCTCGATTCTCCTTGGCGTGGGCGCTGGTTTCGGAATCGTTGGTACTGGCGACGTTCAGTTGTCGAGCTTCTTGGACACTCGTTGCACTGCTGGCCATCTCTATTATTCCACCCTACCTGGAACTGCGTTGGCGAAATCGTTGCACCCGCGTGTACGCGATTCACATGATCGTCTATCTGGCTTTGCTACTGGTTGGTTACACGTGGTTGGGGTTTGTTGATCCACATAGTGCGTCCGCCTTGTTTCCCGGGGCACTGCTTACCGGCGCGATTCTGATGCGCGCCGGCATCGCTCCCTTCCATCTATGGATTACCGACCTATTTGAAAAGGCAACCTTTGGGACGGCGATTACCTACCTGACGCCGCTGACGGGTGCCTATGCCGTGATGCGGATGGTGTTGCCCATCGCGCCGACCTGGGCGTTGCAAAGCATTGCCGTATTGTCGCTGATCACGGCCGTGTATGCGGCGGGGATGGCGCTCGTGCAAACCGAAGCACGGCGGATGTTCTGCTATCTCTTGCTCAGTCAGAGCTCGTTGGTGTTGGTCGGTTTGGAACTGGCGACGGCCGTGGGGTTGACCGGCGCCCTGTGCGTTTGGATGTCGGTGGGCCTCTCGATGACGGGGTTTGGAATTACGCTCCGCTGTGTCGAGTCGCGAATTTCTCGAGTCTCGCTGCAGGACTATCACGGTTTGTATCGACAGATGCCCGTGCTGGCAGGCTTTTTCTTGCTGACCGGATTGGCCGCGATTGGATTTCCGGCCACCGTCGGCTTCGTCGGCATGGAGTTGCTAATTGAGGGTGCCGTGGAGGTCTATCCGCTCGTGGGGACCTTCGTCGTGTTGTCGGCGGCCCTCAATGGGATCGCCGTCTTAGGAGCCTACTTCCGCATCTTCACGGGCCGCGAAAATCCAACGCTCGTTCCCATGAATGTGCGCTTTACCGAGCGAACGGCTGTCGTCCTGCTAACGCTGTTGATCGTGGGTGGTGGTTTGCTGCCGCAGCCCGGTGTGGCATCGCGATACCACGCGGCCACTGAGCTGATCAGCCAGCGTCTGCGAAATCCGAATGCAACTGACGGTGAACTTACTGAAACGGAGGGGCATCGTCATCAAGCGACAGATTCCAACCCCCCGCCGAGTCCTGAAACCAAAACTGATGAAAAAGGAAGCGACCAATGAGCGCAGCGGCGCCTGTAAAAGGGGACGTTCCCCGCGGTGACCTGGAGGGATTCTCCAAATATTTGAAGGCGGACCTGACCTCCGGGTTCCTCGTCTTCCTGATTGCCTTGCCATTGTGCTTAGGCATTTCCATGGCGTCGGGGTATCCCGCGATTGCCGGTATCTTCACCGCCATCATCGGTTCGATTTTGGCAACTTTTGTCAGCAACAGCGAAATGACGATCAAAGGGCCGGCGGCCGGTCTGATCGTGATCGTCATTGGCTGTATCGAAGAATTCGGCGGCAACGGGATGACCGATGGCTGGTCTCCCGCCGATGCCAGCGCCTACAAGGCAGCCCTCGCCGTTGGTGTCGTGGCGGCGATTCTACAAATCTGCTTCGGTATCTTCCGGGCAGGAATCCTGGGTGAATTCTTCCCCGTTTCCGCCGTGCACGGCATGCTGGCGGCGATCGGGGTGATCATCATCGTCAAGCAGATCCCCGTGGCCCTGGGCGTCTCCGCCAAAGGGGAGCCGCTCGAAATGATGCGTGAGATACCAACATACTTTACGCAGATGAATCCGGCGATCGCGCTGATTGGTCTCATCAGTGTGGCGATCATGTTCCTGTGGCCGTTGGCCGGGCGACGCATGAAGGGGCTGAAAAAGATTCCCGCGCCGATCATTGTGCTCGCCGTCGCCATTCCCATGGGGATGGTCTTCAACCTGACAAAAGAGCACGACTATCTGTTCGGCAGCAAATCATATCATCTCGACGATCACTTCCTGGTCGATATGCCGGGTGAAGTCTTCGGCATGATGAAAGACATCACCACCCCCGACTTCTCGGCGCTCAGCCAGCCGGTTGCCTGGAAGTGGGTTTTCATGTTCTTCATCATCGGCAGCCTCGAGTCACTGCTCAGCGCCAAAGCCGTTGATCTGCTCGACCCCTGGAAACGCAAGTCGAACCTTGACCGCGACATGCTGGCCGTCGGTGCGGGTAACCTGTGTGCCGCGATGGTCGGTGGCCTGCCGATGATCTCCGAAATCGTCCGCTCCCGCGCGAATATCGATAACGGCGCGCGCACCCGGTTTGCCGATATGTGGCACGGTATCTTCCTGTTGCTCTGCGTGGCCTTCATTCCGATGGTGCTGCACCTGATTCCAAACGCAGCGCTCGCCGCGATGCTCGTTTATACCGGTACACGCCTCGCGCATCCGACCGAATTCATCAACGTCTATCGAATCGGTAAAGAACAGCTGGCGATCTTCGTGACGACCCTCGTTGCGGTGCTCGCGACGGACCTCCTGATCGGAATCGTCATCGGTATTCTGCTGAAGATGGTCATCCACATGGGGAACGGCGTGCCGCTAAAGTCACTCTTCAAACCGTACCTGGATGTTCAGGACGTCAATGAAGACACCAGCCTGATTCTCGTTCAGGACTCCGCGGTCTTCAGCAACTGGATCCCCTTCCGTCGGCAGATCGAACAAATCGGCCTCGTGCTCCGCCGCAACCTGATCATTGACGTCTCGAATTCGAAACTGGTTGACCACAGCGTAATGGAGAAACTTGAAGAGATGGAACAGATCTTCGAGCAGGAAGGTCTCCTCTTCGAAATTCGCGGAATGGATGAACTCCAACCCTTCACCGACAACGCGCATGCCGCGCGGAAACGGGGACTGGCGGCTATGAAGCGGATCACGGTCGTTGCCGGCGCTCCGCTCAGGGAGATGCTCGAAAACGATTTCGTCCGTTGCGGCGCGACAGGGTATACGACTATCGCCTGCTCGGGCCGGGGCATGACGCAGCTCGTCAATGGTGACGGGCCGAATACCGATCAGTACCGGATCGAAGTCATCGTTACGCCCAAGGTGAGTACTGTCATTCTCGACTATCTGCGGAACGAAATCATGTCGACGTATCACGTCACCGTATGCGTCGAGACGGTCCAAGTCGTTCGCGCGACGCAGTTCGAACCGACGCCGCTCCCCGTTCGCGAAGAACTGATGACGAATCAGAATTAACTCGCGGACATTTCCGTACTTCAAACGTGTTCTTCCGTTTGAATTGGGTCACCCCTGGTAATTGCCGTACTCTGGGGGTGGCCTTTTTTATGCGCCGTACTAACTTCACCCATGCCCGCAGGCCGCGATTGTTTCCCGCAGCTTTTTATGCCCGGCCCTTTCCTAATCCGTAAACGTCTCCTAGCATGAAGCGTCTTACCTTACAGGGTGGGGAGATGCCTGCCTGGATTAAAAAAAATCGCGAGGCCGCAGTGAAAGGGGTTATTGATCATGCAGGAGAAAATACCCAAACACGAAAAGTTGAAAGAATCTGTCCATCCGCTCTGGAAGCGGGTCAAACCGTGGGCCGAGTGGTTGGGGGGACAGGAACCGATCGTGCTGCTGGCGATTCTCCTCGTAGTGGCCTGTGCGTGGGGGTTCATTGAGCTTGCCGACGATGTAAGTGACGGAGAATCACACGCGTTCGACATGATGGTCCTGAGGGCGATGCGGCAACCGGATGACCCATTGAAACCAATCGGTCCGGAATGGGCGGGTGAGTTCGGACGGGATATCACCGCGCTCGGAGGTTACCCGGTATTGATTTTCGCCACTTTTTCTGTGGCAGGATTCCTCTGGCTCGACGCAAAAAAAAGGACAATGGGTGTACTGCTGATCGCGATTACGACCGGTTTTCTCCTGAGTCTTGGACTGAAGTGGATTTTTCAGCGCCCCCGACCTGATGTCGTGCCGCATCTCGCGATCGTCGACAGCACGAGCTTTCCGAGTGGGCATTCCATGATGTCGGCGGTCGTCTTCCTGACGTTAGGAACATTGCTTGCCGCCGCATTGACCCGCAGACGCCTTCGTATTTTTATTCTCGCGAACGCCCTGTTCCTCACACTTGTTATCGGGATGTCCCGGGTCTATCTCGGGGTACATTACCCTACCGACGTTCTCGCCGGCTGGACAGCTGGGCTCGTCTGGGCGATTTTCTGTTGGCTCATCGCGCGGGCCCTGCAACGTAAGGGCAGGATCGTGGGGCACGAAGGAGACGAAATCCCTGAAGTCCACGAACAGCAGGAAAAGGCGAAGAAAGCCTGACCCCGGGTGGCATATTGTTTGCAACTCCTTATCGAAAAATCGGAACGGATCAGAAAATCGAGACAAGGAGAATACACCGATGGCGAATGCAAAAACGAAGTCGGGTGCCAAGCCCCAAATGCAATCAGAGCCGAAACCTCCCTTCCCGGAGCAACACCAGAAGTCGCCGGGGTTGGAATCAAAGGTCGATCCGCAACCGCGCTGGCGGGCGGAATGCTATCGTCCTGCGGGCAAATTGACCGGCAAACGGGCGCTCATCACGGGAGGAGATTCCGGGATCGGTCGCGCCGTTGCTTATCTCTACGCTCGGGAAGGGGCCGATGTTGCTATCACCTACCTTCCCTCAGAAAAATCCGACGCCGAAGAAATTCAGCAGGCGATTGAGGAAACCGGGTGCCGTTGTATCCTCATCGAAGGCGACCTCGTTTCGGATGAGTTCTGCCGGGAAGTGATTGAAACGACGGTGCAGCAACTGGGCGGACTCGACATTCTCGTCAGTAACGCCGCCTGGCAGAATCGCAAACCCTCGGTTACTGAAGTCAGTGAAGAGGAGCTGGATCGCACGCTCAAGACGAATGTCTACGCTTATCTGCGCCTCGTTCGCTACGCCGTGCCACACATGGAGCCGGGCTCGGCCATCATTGCCACCGGCTCGGAAGTCGGACTGCAGGGGAGTGCTCGACTTCCGGACTATGGAGCGACTAAGGGAGCGATCCATTCCCTTACCAAATGTCTTGCCCAGGAACTGATGGAAAAAGGGATTCGCGTCAACTGCGTGGCACCCGGACCGGTCTGGACTCCTCTTAATCCAACCGACGCGGGAGCGTCTGCGGAGGAAGTCGCCACATTTGGGAAGGGTATGGGTTCGTCCCCCATGGAACGGCCAGCCCAACCGGAAGAACTCTCGCCGAGTTACGTTTTTCTCGCCAGCGACGCGGACTCAAGTTACATCACCGGGATCGTGCTGCCCGTCATGGGACAGCCCGGCTGATCTGACGCTGGTCTGACTTGGTGAAGGTGGAGTTGATTCCCCCCACCAGAATACTCCTGATGTCACACACTCACCGCAGCCTTCCTTCTGTCATTTCTGACGGAAGCGAAGGCTGCTTTTTGTTTTTTGACAGCTTGATAAGACTTCCACTGCGAGTCGTCTGCAGGACTATTCGCCCGGCGATTTGAGATCCGATTCCGGCGGTCCATACAGCCGGGTTCCGTCCGGAGTGAATCTTCCGCCATGGACGGGGCAATCCCATGTCTGTTCCGCTTCATTCCAGTGCAGTACGCCCCCCATATGCGTGCAGATCGGACTCGATCGGTGCAGGCATCCATCATGTGTTCGACAGATCGCTGTGTGAGCGCCATCCACATTACCGACTCGCCCCTCACCGGGGTGAAGTTCGTCCGCGTTAACGTTACCCGCAGGGAGTACGCGTTCCGCGAAATTTGCCGTGGTTGCTGCCTGCTCGGAGCCATATTTGACCGGCGAAGAGATCGCCAATCGACTGGGTGACAACTCATCCTCTAAAGGACATGGCTTTCCTTCGATCTGATCCGCGAGCATCCGAGCCGCCGCCGTTCCCAGCGTCAGCCCGACACCACTCAGGCCGGTGGCAATCCACACATTCCTGGAACTCGCCACCTGTCCGATCATCGGCAGTCCATCCGTCGGTTCAAAAAGTTCGGCACTCCAGCGATGTACGACAGCGGTCACTTCGAACCGCTCTCGCAACCATTGTTCGAGCTGACCGAACGCGGCGAGAGTGTCTTCCGTCCCCGTGCGATGGTCACATCCTCCCGCAATGATAAGCGAGGGGTGGTCGCTCTGCGCGCGTCGGACATAGTAGTACGGTTCGGAGTTATCCCAGAAGAGCGCATCGGCAGGCGGGTTGTTTACTTCCGCGACGATCGCATAAGACTGATACGGCGGCGTTGCCGCATACAGTCTCATCGAACCGGTATAATTGCAGTGTACGGCGCTGATGACGTGCTGGAACTCAACAGTTCCGTCGCCCGCCTTGAGTTGATGTACTTCCGATTCTGTCGGACCTTCCACCATTGTTTCTTCGAAGATCGTCACTCCCTTGCGGCTCGCAATTTCAACCAGCCGATCGAGGTACTTGGAACAGTGAATCCTGGCCATCCCTTCGACTTCGTACCCGCAACCGGCATGAGGAATCGGAATCTGTTCGGTCCACTTCACGTTAAGCCCAATTTCCTCGGCCGCTTTGAAGTTTTGTTCCAGTTCTTCCCGATCTTCCAGCGATTCGCTGTAGTGATAACCGCTGATTCGCTCGAACTCACAGTTGCCGGCGCAGCGCGATTCAATTTCCTGAATCGCGGCGAGCCGCAGGGCGACATAGTCGGCTGCGGCGTCGCGGCCCAATTGTTTGAGTAATTGATACGGGCCCATTTCCGGGTGGGCATCGAGGTGCCCGGTGCTGTTCGCGGTGGTCCCGGCACCAATCGCGTTGGATTCGCACACGGTAACCTGATGGCCACGTTCGGCGAGTTCAATCGCGGTGCTGAGACCGGTAATGCCAGCGCCGATCACAAGGATTTCTGTTGTGTGTCGATCCGTCAGACGGTCGAACCGCTGTCGTACAGGGCGATCGCGAAGCCACCAAGATAAGGCGATTCCGCTAGGATGGGTCGTTTCCATATCAATATCACTTTCCGGAGATGAATAAAATCAGGCTTACGCCGAGGCGGCGGAATTGATGTTCGTCGCCAGCGATGAAAGTTTCTCATCCGCTCCTTTTTCTTCTTCAATATTCTGCTTCAGGAGTTTGAGGGCCTTCGTGTATCCCAACACTTCCGCCCACGTGCAGAGTGTGCCATAAGTGGCGATTTCGTAGTGTTCAACCTTCTGGGCG
>PABD01000217.1 GCA_002702685.1 Planctomyces sp. | reverse complement strand
GTCTTTCGTCAACACGAACAGGGAACGCGGCATAACACGGAGTTCACCCTGCTTGAATGGTACGCCCGGGGCGAGGATCATCACGCCCAGATGGATTTCGTTGAGCGTCTGATTCGCGCTGTTGCGGCCCTGAACCCTGATGATGTCCAACTCGCAGACAAATCCTTCGACCGGCTCACTTATGACGAGGCCTTCCGACGTTTCGTGGGAACATCGGTGCTCGCGCTCACCGGACCGCAATTGCGTGATCTCGCCGCACAACATCATGTCTCCGCTCCGCCGGGCCTCGACGAGCACGATCGGGATGGTTGGTTGAACCTGCTGCTGGCGGAGAAGGTGGAACCGGAACTCGGGAAAGAGCATCCGCAGTTCCTCATCGACTACCCCGCTTCCCAAGCGGCCCTCGCTCGCATACGGCGGGACGACTGCCCCGTCGCCGAGCGGTTTGAACTTTATCTCCACGGGATTGAGATCTGTAACGGCTACCACGAAGAGTCCAACGCCGACGAACTCACGTCGCGGTTTGAGCGGCAGAACAAAATCCGTGAGCAGGAAGGGCAAGCTCCCCTTCCCCTCCCCGAGTTGTTTCTGGCGGCGACCCGGGATGGCTACCCGGCCAGCTCTGGAGTCGCTCTCGGGCTCGAACGGTTGCTGATGTGGCGCATGAAAAAAGCGACCCTCCCGGAGGTGGTCGCTTTTTCCTATGATCGTGCCTGAAAGCGAAGGCCGGCGAGGCATGAATGCCTATTGTGCATCTTCCAGGTTATACTGCTCGTCATTGGCGCGAGTCACCAGGGCTCGCAGAACTTGACCGTCGATCGTGTGCGAAAGCGAACGGGCACTGCCATCGGCGATACCGAAGTTCGAAACGTCTCCATGATAGCTGCCGAAGCCCACGAACTGTGATTGAATGTAAACGTTATCAATCGAGTCCGTACCTTCATCGGAAGCCGGTTCATATTCGAAGAAGGAGAAGAAGTCCGGGCGGTTATCGTGAATGCTGGCACAGCAACTGAAACCATCTCCCCAGAAACCGAACTGGGATTCGCCGAACATCAGCGTATTGCTCTCGCCATCCGTGATGTCGCGGAAACCGTTGGCGCGGGTGATTTCGAAGATCCCCTCCCGCAACACGAAGCCGCTGTTGTCTTCACTGTTATCATCGGGATCGGGCGCGTCCGCTGTGGTATCTTCCCAGTAACCGCGAACGCCACGATAGTTGGATATCCCGTACTCCACGCGTCTTAACTCGCCGTCAATGGCTCGAGCCGCGTTTTGACTATCCCCCGCAGCACCAATTTCCCGGGAGGGGCAAAGATACGTCGGAATGTTGTACTGCATGGTGTCGAGATTCGTATCCTCGAAACGGGCTGTGTCAAAATCGATATCGAGCGTCAACTCACCGATTTGCGGCACGATCATCGCCTGCCACCCCCAGTAACGGGAGAAGCGCCACTCAGTCAGCCGGACGCGGTCCTTGATGATCTGGTTCTGGCTCGCGTTGAACGACCAGCGGTCGATCTCGGTCCCATTGAATTGAAGCCACATGTCAACGGGTGCCGGATCCTCATAGATGTCCAGCGAACCATCGAACCGGTCATCGTCATAGGTAATGGGAGTTTCCGGTTCGATCCACGCAGGGGGAAAGACGCGATGGAGGTCGTGGTAGTTGTGCGCGGCGAGAACGATCTGTTTCATGTTGTTGAGACATTCCGAACGCCGGGCGGATTCACGAGCACGCTGAACCGCCGGAAGCAGCAACGCGGCAAGAACGGAAATGATCGCGATTACGACGAGCAATTCGACCAGGGTGAAACCGCTTCGCGGAAAGCTTTGATGCAGTGGATTCCTGCTGCGTGAGGTCATAACGATACGCTCCAAGTTGTCATTGGCTGAAAGTGCTTAATTGGGTACCGGAGTGGTGAAGAATGGTATCCGAAGAGTGGCGATTTGCCGGGAGATTCAGGAAAGGATGTTTGCGTGGGTTCCCGCAGATCAAGTTAGTATTTTAACCGGGTTACATCTTACATGGTCCCCGGCAAAAACACAAATTTCCGGCAGACGTGCGGCCCCTGTGAAGGCCGGTCCTGTCAAACTGCGTAATTTACTTGTTGCAAATGCAGTTTTGAACAAGGCCCGGTAAGAGGTCATTCCTATACAAATACGTGTCCGACCGGGGGATTCAACGCATTTTTCCAGAATGTTTAACGAGTTCCTGAATAGTTCGCACGACCGAAACTCTTCTGATACCGCATGTTCAGGAATTCTACCATCTCCGCATCAGCGTTATCCCCCAACTATCATCGGTCGTTGTATTCCCGCAAAAACGCCTGCAAAGCTCCGGCGAAAGGTTCGTTCGTCAGAAATCGGTGGCAGCTGATGTGATGATTGCGACAGAACTTGGACAGTTCCCCCATAAAGGCCTCGAACTGTTTGAGATAATGCTGCCGGAGCTGAATCGGGTCGACAAGCTTGCGGTCTCCGGCAAGTTCCAGACTTTGAAACCGGGTCGGCTTGTTGAAGGGAAACTCCACCTCCTCCGGAGCAATGATCTGGAGCAGCAGCACTTCGTGTCGTTGATGCCGCAGTTGTTGCAGCAGCGAACAGAGCTCCGCCAGATCGTCGAAGCAATCGGAGATCAGCACGATTCTCGATCGTCGCTTGAACGTCGGTAACAATTTCTCAAGGACCGACGCGAGGGACGTCTCGCCCCCCGGTTCGAGCGATTCCAGATCGTGCATCAGCTGTTCAAAGACAGTCGCTGTCGCGGACGGTTCGCGGCGCACGCGAACGTCATTGTCGAAACAGATGAGTCCGGCCGCATCGCGCTGACGATGGAGCAGGTAGACGAGGCCCGCGACGAGAAACCGGGCATATTGGAACTTACTCAAAGAGCTCTCCCCATAACCCATGCTGCCCGAGCTGTCGAGGAGCAGATACGTCCGCAGGTTTGTTTCTTCTTCGAACTCCTTGATGTAATACTTCCCCGTTTTGCCATACGCCCGCCAGTCGATATGACGGATCTCATCCCCCGGGTAATACTGCCGATGTTCGACAAACTCCACCGACGCCCCCTTATAAGGAGAGCGATGTTGTCCCACCATAAACCCTTCCACCAGCTGCCGCGCCACCCACTCCAACCGACCAAATGACGCGAGCGCCGCCGGGTCGCGAAAAGCGAGTTCTTCGGGAGTGTTCGACATGCGAAAGTTTTTCGGAGAAAGAATGAACCGGGGAGAATGATATTTCATTAGCGTCGCTGGGGATCGTTCGATTATACTCTAATCTCGCCACAGGCTGTTGAACATCTAACTCACGTTTCAGTATGCCGGTTCTGAAAACTTCTTGAAGGGGCACCGATGAATAATTCCATTCCCGCGGAGAAACCTTATGCCGGGTTCCGCGTAAACTTCATGAGTATAGTGAATCTTGCCTGCGTCGTTTTATTCACTCTCGTGAGTTACAAGATGTACCAGAAAGGTCAACAGCACGCGGGGATGATCAAGGATAAACATGAGCGACTCGAAAAAGTCCTCGCGGACAACACCCATTTTCATGCGGAGTATCAGCAACTGATCTTTGCTATCAGAGACGACTTGGAGCAGTTCATCTCACTCAGCCAACTGGGGCTCTCACCGCAGGCCGCGGTGAACGGGAATAATACTCTTCTAAATACAGCGTGGGACCTCAACGACGAACTCCCTGATTATATCAATGACGCTGCTGCCCAAGGAGTCTCCGAGGAGTTCGTTCGGCTATTGACGTTTCCCGGTCGTCCCCGCCAACTGCTGCGACTGGAAATTCCCTATGAAACAAACATCGTTCAAGAACTGGACGCGTCCGCAGACGATTCAAACCGCGACGAGATTGACCGCGTCCTCGGCGTCTGGAAAGCGGAGGGGGACGCATTCCAACGACTGTTTCCGCAATTCCTGAATCGACTCGATGTTGTAGACCATACGGAACAGTCCCCAAGTCTTATCGAAAAAGTTCGGACCCCAGACGATCAAGCAGAATCATCGGCGTCTGCATTCCGTATAGAACAGACGGTGCAGTTCCGATCCGAATCCCGGGATTTCCCTCAGTCGGCCATGATCGACATTCGCATGGAACTCGATCCGGAAACACGAGAGCTGACGGTCTTCGTGATGTTGATGGACAACCTGCTTTGAACCGAACGTCCAATCCAATAAAACGACTTTTGCTCTCTTCGCTGAGTCCGAGGACAACATGAATGAATCTCCGGATGCTCCTGAAGACACTAAACCGAAACGAAAGCGAATCTGGATAATCGTCGCCGTGGCCCTCGTACTGTGCGCGCTGCTGGTCGCTGGGGGTGTGTTTGCGACGGGTCGCAACGCGATTATGGAATTCGAGTTGATCGAGAAGAGAAACGCCCAGGGTCAGCTTCAGGACATCCAGGTCAGGAGCGGCGGTGTCGCCGCAGAATTCACCATTGAAAAGTATGACCTCACGCACAAGAAAACACTCTTCATGATCTCCGGCCAGAGCCCTATGGGACGCCGCACACGCAGCTTCCTGGATGTCCTGTTGATGAAACCGGAATTCCATTCGGCGACATGGCCATTCAACTTCGAACGCATGGCGATGAATCTGCAATACAACTACCGCCTTGGCCGGCGATACCATCTCGTTGAAGACGGGACTTACGAATTACTCCGCTACCAGAAACCTGATGGGAGCTTGATCGTCACACGATTAACGGTGGTCAAAGGTGAGGAAGAGTAGATCGCGCGCGGCGCTGGTTTTGAAATGTGACAATACGGGATAAACGTGATTCGTGAAATGATTTCAAAATCCCTTGTTTTTGTGTACGAATGAATGCATAAATATTCAAAGGAGGGAAAACCTGTGAAGCTAAGTATCGTCTCTTTGCGAGCAGCCTCTTGGCCCAAAGATATTTGGGTTCCGGTCGCAGATGAACCTTATGGTACGTTGGGGTCGTTCATTAATTGTGAGATCGGTTTCTCCGCTACCGAATGCCAAAGACTTGTGGAAATGGCGATGAATACGATGCAGACAGGAGAACCGTACACTGAAGGCGGAAACATCCATATGATACATGTTACATCTCAATGGGTGTGTATAGCCAATCTTGCTTATGATGAGGATGAGGAGAGTCAGTCAATTGTCATATCGATAGAAGCATTCATTAGCGCCCTGCTGTTCTGGAAAACACGTTGCTCCAGATGGACTAGAAGCAATCCGCCTCCTGAAGATTCGAGAGTATTTGTGTTTGAGGATCCCCGGCCATTTCCCGACCTTAGCCCTGTGGAAGCCATGCAGGAATGTCAGAAAATTACGGGCGAGTAATCAGTGATTCCGTGTCGCAGAACACTTCGCCGAGACTGAAGACGAGCAAAACCAAGTCAATTCACCCTACCGGGAACTTATTCCATGAAACGACTTCTGATTGCTGCGGCGGGCATCGTCGCTGTCGCGGTGGCCGGACTGGCTATTCTGGCCTTTATCGCCATGTTCACGATGACCTCATCCAGCTACGAGATCGGCCTCGAGCAGGCGAACCCCGGGGAATCGTACGCGGACTTTCAACGACGAACCGGGCGGCGTCATTTCGACTGGAAACTGGAAGAGGTGACGGACGATGCGATGACGCTCGTCTCGACGAATCCGGTCGAACCGTATCAGAGTTTTGTCATCTCGGAGATGAGCGTCGACCTGGTAATCGCGACGAAAAGATCGGGAGAAGTGGAATTCGACAAGACGGAATTGACCGGCGGTGGAGACGGATTCACCCTCTTGATATACGGCACGAACCTGAATGAGTTTGATCACCTGGAGTTCTCGACACGCAGCCATTGGCGATCGAAGAGTTTCTGGAAGAACAGTGCCTCGTACACGAGTTGGGAAAGCTATTTCGATTTGAAATCGCTGGAAGAGACGGACGGCCCTGAACTCACACCGTATCGGCCCGCGGAAACGGAGCTGGAACCGTGGTGAGCCGGCCCAGCGAAACCCGCCGAAGCGCAGTCATTTCGACACCGCAAACCAACAGCTTGATCACATTGACAACACCCGGCAAAGTTTACCTGATCGGCATAACTTCATGCCGAAAAACCTAAGCCAATACCAAAAAACTACTTACAGCCTTTATTTCTCCGTGATCCATTTGATGGCACGCTGAGTGCATTTTCCTGATGCCATCAAACATCAACGGGTTTCAAAACGAAACTCAAAACCTCAAATTCACGGAGAATTGAAATGAAACGTTACTTCCTGATCGCTGCTGTTGTTGCTGGTTTGTTCTGTGTTACGAATGTCGACGCTGCTGTCGCCGGTGGCAAAAACTGGGGTGGTGGATTCAACAAAGGCTGGAACGGCGGACACAACCACCACAAGCACAACAACCACTTCCACAAAAACAACTGGGGCGGCGGATTCAACAACCACAAATTCAACGGCGGGTATCATCGCCCTTACTACGGCGGATACGGATACGGCGGCTACGGTTACGGTGGATATGGCTATGGCGGCTATGGCTACGGCAAAGGAATCCAGATCAACACCCCGAACTTCTCGTTCGGCATCTACAAATAAGTGAGACCCGGAGTAACCCAATTTCCTCTCGCCCGGAAATGAAACAAGCTGACTACTCCGTGAATGCCTCGGTCTGTGTGTGCAGCAGGCCGAGGTTTTTTCATGCGCGCCTGGGACTATGCGTTCATCCCGCCAGCAGTGATTTAGGAGAAAAGTGATCGTGAAATTCGATCACAATCTCTTACAACCGGACGAACAGTTTGCGGCGTTCGAGGCTGAAGACGATGAGGTACATGATGGCGAAGAAGATGCCGAACTGGACGTAGGCAAACCAGTCGGGCGCATTCCGCGGTCCCATGCCTTCGATCTGGTCCCAGATGAAGAAGTGCAAAGCATAGGCGATCAGCGCGTTCGAACCGAAGGTCCGGAAGACACCAATCTTCAAGCCGAGCACGTCCGACATCGCGACGAACAATCCATAAAGTGCGAAACAGAATCCGACCGAGAAGATCACGTACGGCATTGAGACGACGTACTTAGAGGCCTTCCAGTAGTTGTTGACGACGATGTCTTCGTCACTGTCTGCCTGGAGAACGGGGATCGGCGGGAACCATTCGGAGAACGAGCGGGAACCGACTTCGCTCATCGGTGGCCAGACGGGATGTTGCAGGAATGCCTCCTGCTGGTTCATCTGGCCTTCGGCAGATTCGGCATTGAGGTAGTACAACCGGCCGGGGAACATCAGCAGGTAACCCGCAAACATGAGGGCAACGCCAATGCCGATGAACTTGCCGACGGTTTTCCAGGAGGCCTGCAGTGCGATGAGCATGTCGTAAGACAAACTGCCGGCGAGCATGACGACTGCCCAGTTGAGGTCACCGAACAAACCTCCGTCATATCCACCGCGCGGACGGAAATTAAGGAAGTCGTCGAAGGCGTTCGGCCTGCCATTGAGATAGTCCCAGTTGAACCAGCCGGTCAATAACAGGTGCGCAATCGTAAAGAGCCCCATGGCAATCAACCGGGTGCGGACGCTCGTCAGTATGAGCGGCAGGATAATCAACTGCGTCACCGCGATGATTGCGAGGACCTCGCAGATGTGATGATGTACGATGGTCCCCAGGAACCAGTGCCAGTAGTGCAGCCAGAAATGTTCGGGAAGGAGAGGACCCTCCTCCGCTCCTTCGGCCTCTTCCGCCACGTTCTCCTGATTGTTACGTCCAAAGCGCTCCCCGAACTGCCGGCCCCGATCCATACCGACATCGTTTGACTCGGCGACGGTTTCGTCGACATAGCTGCGGGGAAGTTCATTCATTTCGGACCAGGAAGCCACGTTCCCGAAGCCTTCCATCATCATCACAATCAGAATGAGCAGCACACTGCGGCGGAGATAGCTCGCCCCCGTGCGGAAAGCACCCGCTTGTGGGTAACGACGCAGAATCGACAGGCGAAACGAGAAACCGACGGCAAAGATAAAGCCGGGCATGATCATGTCGCCGAACTGCGCATGCCATTTCGTGTTTTCGAAGACGCGCACATGGAAGAGATGTGTATGCACGAGGTACATCATCAGGATGATGAACCCGCGGAACTGGTCCATCGAGTGATACCGCGCGGGTTGGGCGGGCTTGGGCTGGGCATGAACATGATCAACCTGCGGTTCGGCATCGCTCTTCGACATCGTGTGGATTCCCGGATGGAGGAGATGAGCCCGGCGGCAAGGCATCGTGATCCTCACTCTTAAAGCGACCGGTCACCTGAAAATTTTACAGCAGTCCGATCAGGGCCACAATCGAATTCAGTGGGAAGTTTGCGTGAGTAAGGGGATTGGATTTGGAACCGAGTAACACACGAAACAACACGAAAAGGCTGCCACCCGGCATTTAGAGGTAGACGAGGTACTTCGGGAAAGGCGACAAAAAAACTCCCCGACCCGGAATGAATCCCGGGCGGGGAGCGCTTCTTTACACGGCGGATTCATACGGAATCCGTCGAACTGGCAGCTTCTTTGTTACCTTAAGTTACTCGCTTACTTGGCACAGCAACTGGTTGCAGTTGCCGTGGTGACGGCGCATTTGCCGTCGGCACAGCAGTCGTCGGTGCAACAGCCACCGCTGCAGGCGCCCTCTTCACAGCAACCCGCTTCGCAGACGCCAGTGACGCAGCAGCAGGTGCAGTCGGCGACGCAGTCACCATCACAATTATCGCAGACGCAACTCTCGCAGCAACAACCACTGGTGGTGGTCGCGGCGGCGGCTTTGGCGTCGGTCGAGGTCAGGCTCCATGCGGCAACGGCGAGGAGTACGGCAAAGAAAGCGGCAAGAATGTATTTAGACATGAGTAAAATCCTCAAATGGAAAATTCAAATGAATCTGGTGCAGTCGCGACATACGGATCACGACCACATTTAAGCGAACTTCATTTGAGGATCTTATTTCAACCAGACACACAAAGCCGATTGTGTCGGGGGATCGCGCGGGCGAATCTCATCGAGAGCGATGGTGCCCCAACCGTCGGCCGACGCCGAGACAACGGCGACTTCGAGCGAATTGAATTCGAGATTCGGGGCAGAGACGACATGCGGAACAGGGAGTTGCTCCGCATGCGGATTGCTGATGCAACATCCGCAGTCATCGCACGGCTGCGCCGCGTTCTGATGATCGTCGCAGCAGGAACTGGCGCGGAGTTCCTCCTGTTTCTGGTGCGCCTCTTTCGCGGCGCAGCAGGCAGGAAGATCGTTGTTGGCGCGTGAAGCGTGCGTAGCGGGACTCAATTGATGCAGACACAACCTGGACGGGGCCGCTTGCAGCGGCAGTACGCACTGTAAGCCGAAGCAGATGAGTGCGATTAAGGTCACCGGGATGTGTGGAGCGAAACGGGTCACGCGTGTTTTCCTGGCCGATAAGGCCGTCTGATTCAGCGAACGGATTCAACGACACCTGATTTTAGGCGGATTGACTGTATTCGGATAGCTGTTCTTCTCGAGAACACAAGAGGTTGTGCTTCTGGAGCTCGAGGCCCACAAAAGATCTTCGCAAGAACTGAAAATTTTCTTCATATTTTTTCCTACGCTCAAAGGCCTTTATTTGTGGGGAAAATGACTGCCGGCCCCCCTTCCCCGCCGTGATTCCCAAAGAATGGAATCTTGACAAACAGAATATTGGATTTATGATCGTCCCTCTGTCGATTCACAATATGTAGTACAGTTCTCTCCGGCAGCCACAATTGATTGTGCTGCACATATGCTATTCCCTCCCAACGACTTAGATGTACGCATGTGAATTTACCCGCTCGATTTCCGGAAGAAATCCCGCGGTCGTTGGCTCCGTTCTTCAATCTGGGCAATTGAGAGCAGCTAGAGCGCAAATACGGAATCTTTGCCTGTCAAATTTCACAACGGAAGGAGTGCACGATGCACGATTCAAAGGGAGTCGATGTTCACGCAAACGAAGGAGCGCGCTCTGCGGGAACGAGACCGAAATCCTTTTCTGAGGAGACTCAGGGGATGAAAATTAATCCGTACTTCTGCCCCACAGATGCGGAACCGTTCGACACCGTGGAGTGGACCCGTCGAACTGCTCAAATCAAGGATGAATCGGGCGACGTGCTTTTCGAACAGACTGACTGTGAAGTCCCGGCAACCTGGAGTGCCCTGGCGACGAACGTGGTGGTCAGCAAATATTTCTACGGCGAACCGAATACCCCCGAACGCGAATACAGCGTTCGCCAGGTCATTCACCGGGTGGCCCGCACGATTGCGGACTGGGGAACGCAGGATGGTATCTTCGCCACGCAGGAAGATGGCGAGAACTTCTACCGCGAACTCGCCTGGCTCTGCCTGCATCAGCATGGTGCTTTCAACAGCCCCGTCTGGTTCAACGTCGGCCTCTACCATGAATATGGTGTCAAAGGCTCCCGCGGCAACTACTACTGGGATGTCGAAACGAACTCCATTCAACGGCCCGAAACCCCGTACGAGTTCCCGCAGGCGTCCGCGTGCTTCATTCAGTCGGTCGACGACAACATGGAAGACATCATGCGACTCGCCACGAGCGAAGCGATGCTCTTCAAGTTCGGTTCGGGAACCGGTACCGACCTCTCCACGATCCGCAGCTCCCGCGAGAAACTGTCCGGTGGCGGCACGCCGTCCGGTCCCCTCTCGTTCATGCGAGTGTATGACCAGATCGCGGCTGTCGTGAAATCGGGTGGTAAAACCCGCCGCGCGGCGAAAATGCAGTCAATTAAAGACTGGCATCCCGATGTGATGGACTTCATTCAGGCCAAAACCGTTGAAGAGAAGAAAGCCCGCACGCTGATTGAAAGCGGCGAGTACGATTCCAACTTCAACGGCGAAGCGTACAGCTCCATCATGTTCCAGAACGCCAACCTGTCGGTTCGCCTTTCCGACGACTTCATGCAGTCGGTTCTGGATGGTGAAAAATGGCAGACCCACTGGGTGACCAAACCCGATGTCCCCGGTCCCGAGTACGATGGGAACGAAATGATGGACGCCATCGCCGAGGGAACCTGGATGTGCGGCGACCCGGGCGTGCAGTACGACACGACCATCAACAAGTGGCACACCTGTCCGAACAGCGGTCCGATCAACGCGTCGAACCCCTGCTCCGAGTACATGTTCCTCGACGACACGGCGTGCAACCTGTCGAGTATCAACCTGAAGAAGATGGTGACGGAAGACGGCCAGTTCAACGTGGAACGATTCCGTACAGCCTGTTCGATCTTCATCACCGCCCAGGAAATTCTTGTCGACCACGCGAGTTACCCGACTCCGTCGATCGCCGAGAACAGCCACCTGTACCGTCCGCTCGGACTCGGATACGCCAACCTCGGCAGCCTGCTGATGTCGATGGGCCATCCGTACGACAGCGACGCCGGTCAGGGTATCTGTGGCGCGCTGACCGCTCTGCTGACCGGTCAGGGTTACCTGACTTCCTCGCAGATCGCGAAAAACGTCGGACCGTTCGCCGGTTACCGCGAGAACGAAAAGCCGATGCTGCGTGTGATGCAGATGCACCGCCAGGCGGTGGAAGATATCGACGAAGCCTGTCCGCAGTACCTGAAAGACGCCGCTCGCGACGTCTGGATCGACTGCCTCGATTCCGGTCGCCGTCATGGTTACCGCAATGCCCAGGCAACGGTACTCGCTCCCACCGGAACGATCGCCTTCATGATGGATTGTGATACCACCGGTATCGAACCCGACATCGCGCTCGTCAAGTACAAGCAACTGGCGGGTGGCGGCATGATGAAGATCGTCAACCGGACAGTTCCTCAGGCTCTGACCACACTTGGTTACGCCGACGACGCGATCAAAACGATCACGGACTACATCGATACCCACGACACCATCGAAGGTGCCCCGGGGCTGCTCGAAGAGCATCTGCCGATCTTCGACTGTGCGTTCACTCCGGCGAACGGAACCCGTTCCATCAGCTGGCGGGCACACATCGGCATGATGGCGGCCGCTCAACCGTTCCTTTCCGGTGCGATTTCGAAGACGGTGAACATGCCGTCGCACTCCACCGCCGACGACATCAAGCAGGCCTACATCGAAGGCTGGAAGCTCGGTCTCAAGGCGTTGGCGATTTACCGTGACGGCTCGAAACAGAGCCAGCCCCTGGCGACCAAGAAAGAAGGTAAGAAGGGTGCGGTTGCGGCATACGAAGAGATCAAACCAGGTATGGTTCGTCGTCGCCTGCCGGCAACCCGCCAGTCGGTGACGCACAAGTTCTCGGTCGGTGGCCACGAAGGTTACATCACGGTCGGCCTGTTCGAAGATGGTACCCCCGGCGAGCTGTTCGTCACGATGGCCAAAGAGGGTAGCACGATCGGCGGTCTGATGGATGTCATCGGTACGCAGACATCGATGTGTCTGCAGTACGGTGTGCCGCTGCAGGTGATCGTCGACAAGTTCAGCCACATGCGGTTCGAACCGGCCGGCTGGACGAACAATCCCGACATTCCGAATGCGAAGTCGGTCGTCGACTACATCTTCCGCTGGATGGGCATCCAGTTCATTCCGGGTTACCGGGAAGCGAACACGCCCAAGCGGATGGAAGATGCAGGCAAGGAGACCCCCAGCCTCTCTGACGAGAAGCCCCAGTCCGGAAAAACGTTGGACACGAAGACCACCAGCGGACAAACCAATGGGGCGCTGAACGGTCACGCCACGAACGGCGCGGCACCGTCACCCGGCACGAGTTCGTCGATTGAAACGTTGACTCTCGAATATCACGAGACGTCGACCGCCCTGCTTTACGAATCGGGCGAGAACACCCGCAGCGAGCAATTCGCCCGCTTCCAGTCGGACGCCCCGGCGTGCGACAACTGCGGTTCCATCACCGTCCGCAACGGCAACTGTTACCTCTGCCACAACTGCGGCGCGAGCATGGGTTGCAGTTAACGGAAATTGATTAACAGAAGAATTCGAACACCCCGGTCGTGCGTGAGCATGATCGGGGTGTTTTTTTGGGTAATCTGAAACGGAAAAAACCAAATTCTCAGATTCTCCGCCACATTCGAGCGCTTACGCTTTGAAATTGCCACCGGGCAGCATTTGGGCTACCAATCAATTGGAAATAATTTAACATGGCAAATAAGCAGCTAGGAATAGTCGAACACATAAGGTCTGAGCCGAAATCAAGGGTGTGGGAGATTCATGTTAAAACAAGAAGAGGTTGAAAAACTCTTATCCATGCCGAAAAAGCTTACGGCGGTTACCTCAATTCAATTCCCCATATTAGATGAATACATTGAATTGGATGCGAATTCCGTCGACGAATCCGAAAGATTTATTTTCGATGTCAGCCGAAAAGGCAGATTCAAACTGCTAAAATGTACTTATCAAGAACGATATTTGAAGACAGAAGCGTTGCTTAGGTTGGATGTCGACGGTCCACCCCACACCAATCCAGACGGACAGCGAATTGAATGTCCTCATTTGCATATTTACAGAGAGGATTTTGGCGATAGGTGGGCAATCCCAGCCCCTCCAAACCTAGTAATTGCGAATGATCTAGTGCGAACATTGAAGAATTTTCTGTCTTACGCCAAGGTTGTCGAAATCCCAAGGATCCAACGAGGAATCAACTGATGAATGCAGAAGTTCTTGTTGATTCTTACCTACGATGGTTAAGAGAAAACATTCAAGTATGTGACCGTGATGGTGTCAGTGAAGTTACCACTCCCTTTCTCGATCGACACAATGATCATCTCCAAATTTATGTACAAGCCCAAGGTGATGAATATCGTCTTTCGGATGACTGCTACATCATTTCCGATCTTGCTTTGTCGGGCTGTAAGATTGACACCAAATTACGTCGCAAACTTCGGGACGAAGTTTTAAACGGGTTTGGGGTGAGTGAAGAAAATGACGAGTTGTTTGTGGTAAGCGACAAGAATCGTCTAGCACAAAGCCAGCACTCATTAATTCAAGCGATGCTGGCGATCAATGACATGTTCATGACTTCAAATCAGCGGGTTGCATCCTTCTTTACAGAAGATGTCTCATCGTTCTTGAAAGAAGCGGGCGTTCGTTTTGTGCGGGATCCCCAGTTTACCGGCAAATCTGGCTTCAATCATAAGTTCGATTTTACCATTCCCGCGTCAAGCGACCGCCCAGAACGATTGGTGCGGGCAATTAATTCTCCAAAGAAAGATAATGTTGAAGTAGTGCTCTTCGCTTGGGAAGACACACGGAGTAAGCGTGCCCCAGACACGGAATTTTATGTATTCTTAAACGATAGCTTGAAGAAAATTCGACCTGACCACATCTCAGCATTCGAGAAATATGGCATCAGAACGATTCGGTGGTCGGAGCGGCAAAAACGAGTGCGAGAATTGAGTGCCTGAAGATCAAATTCGACCTAAGAACGTCGCCCCATTTTTCTGCACAGCGATACGATCGGCCAGCCTGTTGAGGGGGCACTTTTTTCGAAAAGCGGTTCTTCCTGTGATTCTCTTCGATAGTTTAAGACTCACTTCTGGACCGGTGTACTTCCTCTCCTGGCCTCGACTTCTGCTACAATAGTGGCAACAACTTGTTACACCTCTTCGTAGCCTTTTCAGATTGTCACCATGCGCCAATTTTTGACCCGCAAACCCGTGCTTCTGCTGCTTGCCGTTCTGCTCGTCCTGCTGATGGTGTGGGGGGTACGCGGGTATTCCCACTGGCGGGAAGCGGAAGCCTTACGTGTCGCACGCGATAAATTCGAACTACAGCCAGGGATTGCGGTCCGCACCGATTTCCGGGGGGGACTTCCAGAAGGTATTGAGAAGCCTTTCCGGCCACTGGGGTGGTCTTCGCCACGGGAGTTTCAGGATGAAGTGCTCGTTTACCTCAGCACCTTTCGCCCGGAACTCATCACGGAAGCCCGCGAACTTTATTCCTTTGAAACACTTGAGGAGTTGGTGCTGGGGGAGACGACGAGGCCGCCTTCCTTTTCGGATGCCGAACTTACGTGGCTGGGAGACCTGCCGAATCTCAAGAAGCTGACGTTCTTTAACTGCCAACTCACCGACAAAACATTGCCGGTCATCGCTCAGCTCACCTCGCTTACGGAATTAAAGTTCCAGGGATGTTCGGACCTGCAGGGGGAACAACTGACCGAGCTTGCGTCTCTGACGAATTTAAAGAAGCTCGACCTCGGGCAACATCACGATCCGTCGAATGTCTGGAAACTGGCGTGCGATCTTCCCCAGCTGGAATTGCTGCTGTTCGACGGAAGTTCCCACTACAGCGGGAGCGATTTTTATCTGACCGATGAGCATCTGGCGGATCTCGAACACGACCTCAATCTGAATTACCTGCCAGCGGCAGGTTTGAAGATCTCTGATAAGTCGATCCCGAAGCTCAACCACCTCCCCCTGCTTTTGTCGCTCGACCTGACCAACAGTAAGGTCACTGCGGATAGCCTGAAATCCCTGACGAATCTCCGAGAGTTACAACACCTTCGCATCTCGGGCCTGCCGGTCACGGACGACAGTCTGGCGATGCTGGCCCACACACCGGAGTTGAACAGCCTGTTTGCGGGAGAGACGTTGATTACGGATGAGGGCTTGAAGCAGATTCAACATTGCCCGAGGTTACGGAGCCTGGGAATCGGGCGGACGCGTTGTACGGGCGAGGGCTTCGCCGATTTGCAGATGTCGCTGTTAAGTTCGCTTCACCTCTACGAGTGTCCGGTGACCTCTGCCGGAATGCAAGCGATCGGGAATTTACCGCAGATAGAGTCCGTTTCGCTCAATCGGATCGACACGACGCCGAAAGGGCTCTTCGAGAACTTCCGTCCCGATCACGCCGTGCAGCTTCAATTGACCGGTATCGAACTGAGTCCGGAGACAGCGGCCTCGCTGGCTGGCATCCCCTATCTGGTATCGCTGGGACTCTTTGGCGCGTCGGCAGAAGATGGGAGTATCGCAAAACTTGCCGCCGCCAGGGACTTAACCACGCTCAATCTGGGTCAGGTTCACGTAACGGTCAGCGATCTGGAATCCATTGCCGGGATGCCTAAGCTAACTCACTTGAACCTCAATAATTCGGAGTTGGAGGACGCTCATCTGGAACCGATCAGCCGGATGACGGGAATGAAGGAACTCTCGATCAATGGAAATCCCATCACCGATGCAGGAGCGAAACATCTTGCCAGCCTCAAAAACCTTACGGTCCTGAATGCGATCAACACGAAACTTTCAGACGCCGCCATCGAATCATTATTGCAGATGACATCTTTGCAGCAGGTGAGCCTGCAGGAGACCGAGATCACCGACAGCGGTTTGAAGAAACTAAAGGATGCTCTGTCGAATGCACCCTCCCGAAGAGATATCGAGGAAGAACTGCGACAGCAACTCAGGTGATCTTTCGTGAGCAGTGACTCACTACGCCGCTTGCTCTTCCTCCTCTTCCGTCGTTGAGTCCGGTCGGGGTGGGATCTGTTCGGGGAAGAGGGCGGCGAGGAAGATGAGGAGCATGTACCAGCAGAGCAACGTCACGAACAGCATCAGGGCGAAGACGCTGGCGTAGGTCGCGGTGTGATAGAAATCGGGGCGGACCTTCGGGCCACGCAGGTAGTTCCAGAGGAGTACGTACCAGGCGATCGACACCCCGGGGACCTGGCAGAGCCATAACCGCTTAACCGGATCTGACCGCAGTTGAAACACGATGATGGGGATCACGATGCAGACGAGGAATACCGTCAGCGGCCCGACGTATTCAATAAGATACCAAAAGAACATGTGAAACCTCCGGTTCGTGAAGGGACGGGGTCTTCAGGGGGCTCTCTAAAAGGGATGATCTGTTCCGTGGAGGATCTTCCCGTCCTCGACGTCAAAGATCGTCATCCAGTTCCCGCTGTAGCTGCCATGTCCAAAGAAGCCGGTTCTGAGACACTGATAGGAGAAGTGAACCTCGACTTCGTCCGCGGTTTCAAGACCTTCTGTACTGATATCGAGGGTGATGTCTTCGTTCGAATGGATCGCGAGCGAGACTTCCACATCGCCGACCTCCACGCCCTCCTTTCTCAATTCCGCACTACGTCCCGCTCTCGCTTCTTTCAGCACATCATCGCTGCGGATAAATTCAATATCGACCGCCTTGAAGCGAACGTATTCCGGAGTCTGCTCCACCAATTGCCACGTCCACATCGGCGTGCTCTCGTCTCGATCTTCCCAGAAGGCGGAACCATTCGCGGCTCCCGTGCGAACTTGCGAATGAAAGAGCGCGAAATAGAGAACGACCGGCATCGTCACGAGAACGAGGGTCACGATCGTGACGCGGACATGGTGTGATTTGTGTGTTTCAGACATGTGAGTTACCCTCTGGAATTAATCTTGCCGATTTTCGTCCGAATCCGGATCAGAACGGGTTGATCTCGTCGGAGCCTGACTCGGTGGAGCCTGCCTCCTTTCGCATCCATATTCTCAATGGGCTTTTCTGGTTGGGTGGCGGCAAGCCTTCGATAGAACGCAACTCCACAGAGCCGGTCTCTCCGAATCTCCTTCTGCGGATGTCGCGTTCTTCAGGACGTTGCCAGGTCTCACTGGAGCCGGTTTCGGCGGAGCCTGCTTCGCTCTTGAAATCGTCTCCGCTGGAGAGGTCGCTCAGGTTGGCGATCGTTTTTATGTTTTCCCGCGGCGCGAAGACCTTCGCTCCATCGTTCTCGATGATGGCACCGTCGCCGTCGTATTTCACGAGGTAACCGCGGACCGAAGCGGAGGCGAACGCGCTACCGTCTTTGAGATGCAGCACGACCCGGTCCCCCACCCAGTCCGTCGGTCCTTCATCGCATCCCGCCAGAATACAAACAGCAGCGCGCATCATCGACATACTATTCCCTCTTCCTCGCAACAGAGTCGTTTCTGCTAACGGTATCGCAGAACGAGCTGTACTGCAATCTTTTCTACTGAAGACCGCGGAATCTATGGTCGGACCGACGTACATCAAGCATTAACAACGGCTCGATCTAAGGCCGAGTCGCAGTCGTTTTTTCTTCCGCCGTCGGATGGCCTTTGTGCCACCAGTTGAAGAACATCGTCAGCAGGATGATGGTGAAGGTATACCAGACGAAGAGTTGGAAAGCGGAAACGATCATCAGGCTGAAGAGGACGATGGAGTCTGTTTCCTCACCGGCGGGGAGCGTGGGATTGATGAAGTACTGCCAGAGATAATACCCCCAGGCGAGAAGGCTGCCCGTGAACTGACTGAAAACGAACCGGGTAGCGGGGCCGTGAAAGAGCATGCATGCAACAACGGGGACAACCGCCAGTACGGTGATCATCCCACCGTGATAAATAATCGAATCCAGATTCATATGAGTTCGCCATATCCATCCGCCAGCGAGCCGGGCGGTTTTTTTCGCATTCCATTGTCCGACATGTTTTTTCAGTCGGCTGATTCTAACACGCTTGTTACACTCAGGTCACGAGTGAAAGTGATTCAATGCACCCGTCCCTGGAGAAGAGAATGAGATTCCTCATATCTGTCGCGGCATTAACGCTGCTCATGGTCACGGCTCATGCGGATGATGTCCTCCCTGAGAAGTTGCGGCAACCGATCAAGCAGGCGCTACAGGAACGCGAGCAGAAGTTGACATCCTGTCGCTTTAAGATTGAAGTCACTACGGAATCATCCCCGGCCCTGATCGCTCGCAATCTGGCCCGCAGTGCAGCTACTCGCAATGTTGCCCGCAGGGTCGAAGAGTTCCAACGGGCCCTGACCGACAAAGAGGCTCTGAAAAAACTTCCCCCGATTCGAACTCAGAACAGAATTGTCGTTCGATTCGCTGAGGGTCGGTACTGGACGGACAAGGTGGGCGAGGAAGTCGTTGAATTGGATCCCGTGACGATCCAGGAATCCCGACAGGTTGACTCCGCGGATGGATCATCCACGTTTGATTTTCGCGCAGGTCTGCGCGGCTTGCCCTACCCGATCGGTTTCATTCGTGAACAGCAGGTCGACCACCTCCCCCGGCAATTTGAGTTGCTTCCCGTGCTTGCCTGGTTTCGGCCGTCGGAAGGCATCGATCAGGAAAGCTTGCCGCTCGAACAATTCTCTGTTGATGAAGACGCCAATGTAAAAGATGGAATTCTGGCGTTCTGTACTCCCTCCCGCGCAAGTCAGGTGCACTTCGACCCGAGCCGGGACTACGTCGTCACTTCCTATATCGAAGGGGGGCGTCGGAACAGTGTCCGCTCGGAATTGAATATTGAATATGAGTTCGATCAACAGTATTCCGTCTGGGTTCCGGTTAAATGGATCCTGCGGAACTTTGACGAGGGGGATCCCTGGCTGGTATCGACCTATAAGGTCACCGCATACGAGATCAACCCGACCTTCACCGAGCAAGACTTTCAGTTTACCTTCCCTCCCGGTACGGAGTGGCGCGACGAACGACCGGTCTTCGTAGAGTGAACCGTACAGCAACAGGTTATGTTTTCCAATCTCCCCTCTTGAATTTCAAAACCCCGCTCCCTACGCTTGCAGCATGCTAACCCTTTACCGCCTCTTCGGGAGTTCTCGGCATGCCGCTTGAGCGATTAAAAAAAATGCGTGGCCTCATTCTGCTCACCGTGGCCGGGATGGCGACCCTGGCGGGGTTGTCCGGTTATTTCCTGTGGCTGGGGAGTGAGCGGTATCAGTTCCAGAGCGAATCGGACGTCGTCGTCAACGCGGACCCGCATTCCATGCTTCCGAGATCGCTCGACCAGATGTTGGGGAACTGGCATCCCGCTATTCTGATCTCTCACCGGCCGACTTCGATCCGCGTCGATACCATCGCACAACTCGAACGCGCAACCGAGTTGTATACGCTGAACGATGTGGCGGAACTGGTCATCAATTCTCAGAACGAAACGCAGGAGGCGGATTTCGATGGGGATGCGCTTCTACTTCCGACTCATCTTAAGAAGCTGGAACTGCACGGCTATCGCCTCTCGTCCCTCGGCATCCAGCGGCTGGCTGTGCAGCGACATCTGGAAGAATTGAAACTGCGGTTTGTCGATCATCTGACCGCTGAGGACCTGCAGAAGCTGGGAGAAATGGACTCATTGGTTCAGTTCCATTTCCTCGGGCCGGTTGATGAAACGATGCATTTGCGGGTGGAGAACGCTCTCCCTCAGGCGAACATCCATACTCCCTGATTTTCCAGCAGGGAAGACCGCACCGCCGCCCGATAGATGGCCGATTCGCCTTGTCACCCGACCTGTTCCGAGGGTACGCTAATGAGTGCTAACCACTCAACAGATGAGAATCGGGATGATTCATGAAAAAACGGTTACGGCTTATCCTCATCGTGATGCTGGTCTGCGGATTCGGTGCCGCTGGGTATCATGTCTTTTCGCTCTGGCAACGGAACAAGACGCGTACGGAACTGGAGCAGTCCGGTCAAGTAAAAGTGACGTCGACGAGCACTTGTATCTTCAGCAAATGGATCGAACGACGCGTCGGAGACTACCTGCCGGAGTTCTGCTATCGGCCGGAGGCGCACGATATCACCATCACCGATCCGTCGCTCATCGAAACCTTGCCGCAGTTGTACGATGTCTCGAAATTACGGGCCCTTCGCGTGCTTGGAAAGTCGGGAAACAAAGAACCGCTCGACCTTGACGGCCTGCATCTGTATCCGGAACTCGCCTTCCTCGGATTGGGTGACTTCCCCTTGAGTGAACAGGCATTGGCGAATCTCAACAAGGTTCCGCATCTGAGCATGTTTTACGCGCTGCCGGACTCGGCAGGTCCATCCCGTCCTCCCCAGCCTTTTGCCGCCGTAGAGGATGGGGCTCGTTTGACTGGCGCGGCAGCCTCCGAGGAGTGGTTAAGAGCGAACGCCCACCGCGTCGTCGGACATGCAGCTGCCACCAGGTATGAGCCGAAATTTCTCAGCATGGAACGACTCTGGTCACTCGCCACCGAAGTTCCCTCAATCCACCAAATCAGGATCGAGGGGAATTTTACCTTGAGTGGATCGACTTACGAAATCACGGACGAACGGATCGCCCGGGTGAATCAACCGTTGAAGCTGGTCGAGTTCAATTATCTATTCCCGCTGGCAATTTCGGACACCGGCGCCGCGAAGCTGAAGTACTTCACGGAGATGAGTTCCCTCAACCTTTCCGGGACAACGGTTACGGATGCCGGACTTCCGCATGTGGCGGAGATGAAATCTCTGAACAGGCTCGAACTGCCGGACCATGGCTACACGGCTGCCGGCATGCAGCCACTTGCCAAGTTGGAAAAGCTGGAGGCATTAAAAGTACGCAACGTCGACTTCACGGGAGAATTTTTTTCGGCCTTACCGAAAACGACATTGCTGAAGGAGTTGGAACTCACTGAG
>PABD01000216.1 GCA_002702685.1 Planctomyces sp. | reverse complement strand
TGATGCGTCGTCCGCCGGGACGTGAAGCGTATCCGGGTGACGTGTTCTACTGTCACAGCCGTCTCCTGGAACGAGCCGCGAAGCTGAACAACGAACTCGGCGCTGGTTCGATGACCGCTCTGCCGATCATTGAGACGCTCGAGGGTGAGGTCTCCGCCTACATTCCGACCAACGTGATTTCGATTACCGACGGTCAGATTTACCTCGAACCGGACCTGTTCTTCGCCGGGGTGCGTCCCGCGATTAACGTCGGTATCTCGGTTTCCCGCGTCGGTGGTAACGCCCAGACGAAAGCGATGAAGTCGGTCGCCGGTTCACTCCGTCTCGACCTAGCCGCCTTCCGCGAACTGGAAGCCTTCGCGCAGCTCGGTACGGAACTCGATAAAGCGACTCAAGGTCAGCTTGACCGGGGTTACCGTATGGTCGAACTGCTGAAGCAGGACCAGTACAGCCCGATGGATGTCGTCGACCAGGTCATCAGCCTTTATGCTGGTACCAAAGGTCACTTCGACAAAGTCCCCATCCCCGATGTCCGTCGCGTCGAACTCGAACTGCAGGCCTTCATCCGCGACGAGAAATCGGAAATCTGGAACGCGATCAGCAGCGACAAAGCGATCAAACCGGAAACCGAAGAACTCCTCAAAGCGGCCCTGGCCGAGTTCAAAGAACGTCTGGCCGCTCAGTCGGTCTCCGCTTGATCGATCTTCAGCTGATCGATCTCTCTGTAGTAAACCCTGTTTTTCCAACGACACGATTATAGATTTAACGAGTCATGGCCAACACACGCGAACTGGTGAAACGCCTGAAGGCGGTCAAGAACATCCGCAAAATTACGCGGACAATGGAATTGATCGCCACAGCCCGATTCAAAAAAGCCATGGATCGTGCGTCAGAAGCGGCCGCTTACACCCGGAAAATCTCGGAGATCGTTGCCGATCTGTCTCAAGCCAGCCTGACTCTCAGTCACCCGCTGCTTGAAAAACATGACTCGATCGACAATACCACGCTGCTCGTGCTGACGTCGAATCGCGGTTTATGTGGGGGCTACAACGGTTCGGTCCTGCGGCATGTGATGCAGCGACTGAAATCGGATGCCCGCGAACCCGATAAAAACCTCAACATCGAAGTCGCCGGAAAACGGGGAATCTCGTTCCTGAAATTCCAGGGCGAACCGATCGACCGCTCGTTCACGAACTTCGAAGACAACCCGGCGTTCGCAGTCGTCGAGGAAATCGCGGATCGCTACATCCAGGCTTACATCAGTGGCAAGCTCGACAAACTGGAAGTCGCCTACACGAAGTTCGAATCCGCCGGTGTGCAGCGCGCGGTGGTCGAAACGCTCCTGCCGATCACACAGCTGACCAATTCTTCGAAGGAAGAAAAGAGCTCCTCGGTTGAATACGAATTCCTGCCGTCCGCGGAAGAAATTCTGACCGAGATCGTTCCCGCCGCTTTCAAGGCCCGGCTCTTCAAATGTTTCCTCGATGCGGCCGTCAGCGAACAGATCGCTCGAATGGTGGCGATGAAACGGGCGACGGAAAACGCCCAGGAAATGATCGGCGCACTGTCGCAACAATACAACCGGGCCCGTCAGGCCCAGATTACGGGTGAGCTGGCCGAGATCATCGGCGGAGCCGCCGCCCTCGAATAGGCACTCGCTTAACTCGCGAAAACCATTTAGCGTAAATACAAATTACTTCCCGACCGGGTCCGAATCATCTTTTGATTCAGAATTTTGATTCAGAATAGAGACAGAATAATGGCTACTGCTGAAATCGGACATAATACAGGATCAGTGACGCAGGTTATCGGTTCAACCTTCGACGTGGAGTTTCCCGCCGAGAGCATGCCGGACATCTACAACGCCGTGAAGGTACAGACCGAGATCAAAGGGGTGAAAATCGATGTGACCGGTGAGGTCCAGCAACACCTCGGTAGCGGTCGCGTCCGCTGCGTGGCTCTCGGTTCCACCGACGGGATGACCCGCGGTATGACCGTCCTCGACACCGGAGCCCCGGTTTCCGTCCCCGTCGGCAAAGAAACCCTGGGTCGCGTCTTCAACATGCTGGGCGAGCCGATCGATGGTCGCGGCAAAGTGACTACCGCCGAAAAATGGCCGATCCACCGCCACGCCCCGAGCCTGAAAGAACTCACCTCCAAGAGCGAGCTCATCGAAACGGGTATCAAGGTTATTGACCTCCTCACCCCGTTCGTCCGCGGTGGTAAAGCGGGTCTATTCGGGGGTGCCGGTCTCGGTAAGACTGTTATCATCACCGAGCTCATCGCTCGTATCGCTTCTTCTCACGGGGGTTACTCGGTTTTCGCGGGTGTCGGTGAACGTACTCGTGAAGGAAACGACCTCTGGCTCGAGATGCAGGAAACCAAAATCGGTGACACCGGTCGTTCCGTTATCGAACAGACCTGCATGGTGTTCGGTCAGATGAACGAACCGCCGGGAGCTCGTCTCCGCGTCGCGCTGACCGCGCTGACGATGGCCGAATGGTTCCGTGATTCCACCGGTACCGACACCCTGCTCTTCGTCGACAATATCTTCCGTTTCTCACAGGCCGGTTCCGAAGTATCCGCTCTTCTCGGTCGTATGCCGTCCGCGGTGGGTTACCAGCCGACCCTGGGTACGGAGCTTGGTGAGTTGCAGGAACGTATTACTTCGACCACCAAAGGGGCGATTACCTCCGTGCAGGCCGTGTACGTGCCGGCGGACGACCCGACCGACCCCGCCCCGGCGACCGCCTTCTCCCACCTCGACGCGTTCATTTACCTCGAACGTAAAATCTCCGAGAAAGGGATTTACCCGGCGATCGACCCGCTCGCGTCTTCGTCTCGTATTCTGCAGCCGCAGGTTGTCGGCGAACGCCACTACCGGGTTGCCCGTCAGGTTCAGCAGACTCTGCAGCGTTACCGCGAACTTCAGGACATCATCGCGATTCTCGGTGTGGACGAGCTCAGCGAAGAGGACAAACTCGTTGTGCATCGCGCCCGTCGTATCGAGCGTTTCCTGTCGCAGCCGTTCCTCGTCGCCGAAGTCTTCACCGGCAAAGCGGGTAAGATCACTCCGATCGAAGAAACCATCACCAGCTTCGAAGAGCTGTGCGAAGGCAAGTGGGACCACCTGCCCGAATCGGCCTTCATGTACGTCGGTGGCATTTCGGAAGCCGCCGAGCAGGCCGAACGCATGGCGGCCAACTCCTGATCTGACTTACACGATCAGCCTGGTAACTTAATTCAATCCTTAACCCTGTAGACCGATCATGGCGACGAACGAAATCAGACTGGTGCTCGTAACGCCGGAAAAGACCTTGCTGGATGCCCCGGTGACCGCGCTCAATTTCCCGCTCATCGATGGACAAATCGGCATTCTTCCCGGTCGCGCCCCGATGGTGGGTCGCCTCGGTTACGGGCCGCTCAGTTTCAGGAATGAAACGGGCAAGGAAGTCGTCTATTACATTGACGGCGGATTCGCGCAGGTGAAAGGGAGCGAAGTTTCCATCCTGACCAGCCGTGCGGTGAAGCCCGAGAACATCGACATCACCAAAGCCCAGGCGGAACTCGAAGAAGCCCGCAACCGGTCTGCATCCGGCGACATCGAAATCAAAGACCGCCTGGAAGATCAGGAACGCGCCCGCCAGATGATCGCCGTCGCGAAAGCGAAGTGACCGTTCGCGGCCGACAACAACTCAACAGTTTGAGCCTTCAACGCTCATCCCACTCCAATTAACCCGCCCTTCGTGGCGGGTTTTTTGATGTACTGAAAGGCATGTAGGGTTGGATTGAACCACAAAGACACCAAGGGCACCAAGAGTCGGACAACATGGGGAATTGCGGCGAGCGATTGATGCGGAGGCCGTCGTTATCCTTGGGAAAACAGACCCCTATTTCTATCGCAGAAAAGATCTCCGTCTGCTCTTGAATGATAAATACGAGGACTTACTTGGTGATGAAAAAGACCTATTGGCTGGTGACGACGAATTGCTCCGCCCCATTGCATTCCACACTGTTGCGATGCTATTCCTCCAAGGCGTCAGAGATCATTCGCAAGAAAAACTCACCGAAATCCTGCGCCACAGCAATTTGCGCGTTCGGCCCCGCCCACCATTCAACAACTGGGCTTTCCCCGTCTGTCGTCACCGAACGATCGATGGCGTAGTAACCTCCATCACCAGTGTCGCCGATGATAATAGGTGATCTTGAAAGCGACGTCGATTTTCGTTCCGTCAAAGTCAGCCAGATGCCGTTGGGGACACTGACGTTTTCAACGTTTCCATTCACAATGCCATAGAATTCTTGACCAGCGATATCCCCACATCCCAATCGACGCAAGAACTCACGATAGCTGGGCGGAAATGTAATCTCTAGTGCCTCTTCCGCTTGCTTCACCAGTTCTTCTGACTTGGGGCCACTGAAATATGCTTGGTCGGCATTCTGGTCAATCAATTCGAAGGCGTCTTGCAGGTCCTTCATGCTCATAAAAACTCTCCGATATTCAGGCGAGAGATGGCGATATCCAGGAACAGGACGCGTGCGAGTCAATGCAACCGCATCACTCCAGTCGACATTGTGCAATACTGAATATAACTCATCAGCCGGCGCCGCCTGGTCATCCCTCCCCTGTGAAATTTCTATCCTCCGGTTACATCTGAACTCAATCAACCTCACCGGTCTTTCGCGGTTCGAGGCCGGCTATCCCCAAGCAATATCCGTGTCTAGAGGAATCCCGTCGTTGGTAATCTCTTCGATTTCGTCACTGAACATCGCGGTTACGAGGTACCGCGCAGCAACAAGCCGGTTAAATCCGTCTGACAGGATTTGACAATTCCTCGCAAAGGAATCGCTATTGTCGCAAACCTCGATACGAGGTCGTAAAAATCGGAACAAAGGTGTACGTTGCCTCATACACCTCACGCGATGCGTGAAGACGTTTACGAAGAGTCGCAAATCGAACAAGACTCGCCCGTCCTCCTCTCTGCCGAATGACAAGGAGGCGGCGTTTTTAAAACAGCACAACTCGCCTCCCGATTCAAACGTCGCATTGAAGAACAGTTCGTCCTCAATTTCAGCCAGATCGAGCCCCACACAATTAGACCTTTGCATTGCGCCGGTGTGACTCAACGGGGCAAGCCACTCCAACCGTTGATAGATACGTTCTAAATGGACCTGGTAGCCAGTCAGAAACGGTTCGTTCGGATTCGGGTCCGGGCACTCTATGTCCCACTGACCAACAATCCAGTGTTTAGCGACATTGTTATCTATGAACCGCTGAACGGCGCCATTGTCGCAGGGAACATTTTCATGAGAAGGCATTCAACTCCACTTTCACACAACTGATAATGGCCAATACACGATCGCGTTGGTATTGCCGCGCGACCTGCTTCGATGCGCCACACACCCGATCCGTACACGCCTCCTCATCCCCCCACCAGCAACGTCAGTTTCACGAAACTGACGTTCGTATCCGCGCCGAGGGTGACGACTTCGTCGAGGCTTTCGGACTGGCGGTTGTCGATGAGAATCAGGAAACCGTTCCGGGCGAAGGCTTCTGTCGCTTTCTCGTACTGTTCCTTCCAGTCCAGTTGGCGGCGTTTTTTCAGCTTGTACGATGTTTTCCGGCCGTTCAATATCTGCTCCGTGTCCGTCGGCTGCACCAGACCGTTAAACAGTTCGTTGTCCTGTTGACGGTTGAAGGTCTGCACTTCTTCGTAGACACGACTGCGGATCAGTTCCCGCACCGTCACCTGTTCTGAGGGGAACTCGAGCGGCACTTCGTTGTACACGTCACCGGTCATCGTCTCATCACGAATGGTCAAGATCACGGCCATCGGTCTCGTCCTTATGCAGAAGAGGAAAGGGAAAAGCTGTCGCCATTATAACTGATGTAGAATGGTACGGTCTTTAATTTTGTCATCCGCCGCGAGCAGGAATGCCTTGCTGAGGATAATCGAGAGCATGCCATCCCCTTCGAAAGGGAGGTAAAGCGAATCCTGTGAGACGCGCGCCCGGGCGTCGGGGACGATGCAGAGATACTTGTCGTTCGGGGACATCAGGATATTTCCCGACCCCAGATGAATTTTGTAAACGTGCCGCGTCCCTTGAACGTACAGGAACCTGTCATCGAGGCGACACTGCGGCGCGATCTTGAGACGTGGAATCAGCCGCTCGAGCACATCTTTTCTGGTCCGGGCGGACTGCGACAGATCGCCGAAGGCATAGCTCGTCCAATACTCGTGGTATCGCCCCTCGGGCCCACCATCCTGCCAGGTGGGATCGTTTCCAACAGAGGACACACCGACAAACAAATCGACATCCCGCATGACTTCGGAGAAGACAAGTTCGGGAATCTCTTCGAGCTGGAGCGGTTCATTGAAGTTATCCTCGCCCGGCCCGGCGGCCTGGCTCGTATATCCACCACCGCCTGCGTGCCCGCGGTTGCCGGCAGCATCCAGTCGATAAAAACGCACCTGATCCGTCACCAGGCGCAGATACGAACCCGCCTCGTTGGTGTCTTGACCCCACCCCTCTCCAATCCCTTCCACCCAGAATTCAGCCCGCAGGTTCCACTGGGAAAGTTCCTTTTCCGCGGGAGGGTAGTCATCGTCGACCATCAACCGAAGTTTGTTCTTCCACCCCCGCGCTTGGCAGAGCGCGTGGAACTGATGCTGCCTGAGAATGTGCGCGGCGAACCGGTTCGAATAGGTTCGTGTGTTCTGCTCGGCGGCGGTCAGCGGATAGATTTCTCGAAAAGCCTGTTTGAATGGCTGCGTGATCGCGAGTTCTTCCAGCCGGTCGCGCCAGGCGACGACTTCGTCCACTGGAAAATGGATGGGATGCCAGAGCGTGATCTCCGCCGTCTGTCCATGCGGGATTTCCGCCCCGGTGACATCGCGAGGTTCACCATTGATGAAGAACGCCGGTGTGCCATCAATGCTCCAGATCAATCGCCGCGCGATCGTTCCCACGAGGGGATGGTCGAGATAACGTTCCCGCCAGATGGCAATCGGCCACGACTTCTCGAGCAGGAACATCGAATCGATCCGATCGCGCTGCGCGGGAAGCATCCCCTTGATGTCCTTCAGCGACTGACGCAGTTCCTGGAGTTCCTCTTTGAAGTCGGCCTTCACTTTCGCTGGAACCGACTTGAGTTGTTTGCCGTTTGCATCGCAGAAGGAGAGCGTCGCATCCGAGCCATCCACCTCAATGCGGGCGGTGTAGTCCCCTATTTGTTCTTCCATAAGACCGACCGACTCCAGACCGTAAGTCGGCACACCGAGTTCTTCGACATCCTCGCGCGCGAGCCCGAGTTCTTCAGCACTTTTGAGGAATGCTTTTTCGATTTCCTTCTGCGCCGACCGCGACTTCACCCGGACCTTCAACATCGCCAACTGTCCGACCGCATCGACGGTACCGATGGAGGAGAGGGCATAAATGGCGGCGTTGCCGACTTTCGGGGCCCGGGGACCGATGCCGGGCAGCTTTCGAAAGCAGGAGATTGCCACGTTCCTAATTTCATGGAGGAGTTCTTGTGGACCGTCCAGGCACTGCGTGATCCAGAGGAGACCGCGGAGACAATCAGCGTCTCGCTCACGCATCTGATCATCCCGAGCAGTACCGGCCCTGAGCCACTCACCGATAACGTTGCGATTGGCCCCGTGCCCAACCAACGAAAAAGCAGCTGCAAGCCGTTGCACGACATCTTCACTTCCAATACGGCTTACGAGTTCCGTGGCCGTCGTCACCCACTTTTTATTCGGTCGGGCGGACGTCGCTGACATGCAATGTCGCAGCAGTTCCTCCCATGCTGCACGTTCTTCAACAAGCATATCCGCCAATTGACGGTTTACGAAATCTCCCCAGCTGTCATGCGGTGACAGAAAAAAGTACCCTTTATCACGAATGAGCCGGGTCAGTTGCAACTGATCTTCGTTTAACTGCCCTTCCGGTGCATCAACAATAGTTGCAGCCCGCAGAAGACTGAGAACAAATCGTTCTCCTTCGGTGAGCGTTGATTCCTGTTCCACCTGTTGAACAAGCTCGCATAGCGCCGGTATGTCGGCTTGATATGTACTTCGAGACAAAGCCAAGTTACCGGCCTGATGAATTATCAGGTCAAACATGTCTTCGCGGGACCACTGTAGCGATTTCCAGCTGATAACCCCTTGAGTGTACCCCAGCAGCGATCGGGCGATTCTCAATGTCGTGTCGTTTGCATATAGCCTCAACAGCGAGGTGTGCATAGATCGTTCCCAGAGCGCAAGCGATTGGGACGCGGTGAAGTTTTCCAGCTTCTTTTCGATTCCCACTCCAGCTGTGATAGCCATCTCATTCAAGAGAGCGTCGATTTCCTCGTGCTCTTTCTTCAAAGGTGACCTGCTCGAAAGCGGAAACTCGTCCGGGCCGATGATCTCGGTTTCACCGCCGGGCTCCGCCATTCCCAACGGTACTTTCAGTTCCTCGAGTACACCTATCCGCCCCGCCATGGCCGGTTGCGGTGGCGATTGAATTTCATAGTCGGCCTCTTCGATGTGACCGGGCCCCGTCACGCTTTTTTTGAGTATCTCATTCGCCGTCTGTTTGGTCTTTTTGTCATACACGTTCTGCCGTTTCTTCGCGAACTCACGTGCTGCGGTCCGGAATTTGTCATCCAATTCGTGTGACGCGCAGTACGCGGCGATGGCCTGGCAGATTCGAAGTTCGGGATCGTTGTGTCCGGGGTAACGTGCGAGATCCCGCCACCGCATCAGGAGAAGTAGATCCTCTGACTCGAGCGGAAGATCTTTGACGGACAACAGGCAATACAAGACAAATTGCAGGGGTTCCTTCCGGTCTGTCAAAACCCGCAATTCCTTCTCATTGGAGACGATGTAATATCCTTGACCAATCTCCCTTTCCTCGCGACGCGCGGCAATCTTCGGCTCATAAAACAGCAGTTGGCGGCCTGCAGCGGCGACAAGGCGGCGCGCCTCTTCTCCTTTCGCCTGAAGTATCGCTTCGCCCGCTGGCGAATTCTTCAAGTCGGCCTTCTTGTAATTATAGATGGGGCGACCAGCCTCGACGACCACATCCGACCAGTCAGATAGTATTTGATGCTCTACCGCGAACGAATCGTCCTGTGCATATTCAAATATCTCGCTAACTTCGTTTTTGGCTTTTCTTTTGAATGGGAAGATATTCATCAATTCCTGTCCCATATGGCGATCAAGATTTCTTTGAAAGCATTTGTCAACGACAAACGACTCTGCAAATATTCTAGCCCCGGTTCACTCCCAACCTCAAACCCCCTTACCTTTCTGTCGTCTTTTTCCCGTCCGGTAACTTTCCGTGAAAAACTTGATGGGTTTCCGGTTTCTCTTGCGTAAAATTGAAAGATTTTCGAATCGGCGTCAACTTTCCACTAAAGTTTGCCGATCTTGAGATTGAGGGATTAGGTAGAGTGGGATAGGATGAATTGACGCTTCGCGCAAAGGTCTTTTCGGGCCAAGGAGATACGTCCCTTCTGCTGTCACCGGGATCGAATGGGCCTCGCGATTCCGTATGGATTTCGATCTGCGGCACTCTGTCTGTGCGTGCGCCGATCCACTTTCGATACTGCTCTTCTGGGAGAAAACTTGACACCGTCGGCACGGGACAAAATTCTGGTACTGGGCGAGGATTCGGCTGATTTGTCGATCCTGGTGCAGTCGTTAGAGCATCAGTTTCAGGTCGAAGTTCCTTCCAACTTTGAATCTGGCGTACTGAGTCTCCAGACCGACAACTTTCAGGCGATTCTCGTCAGTGGCCCGCAGGAAGCGTTGCTGAAAACCTTCCTCGAAGTCGATGGCCTGCTCGATCAACTCCCTGATGGCCTCGCGCTCCTGGATTCCGAGCTCAAGATTCTGTGGGGCAACGAACGCCTGCAACAGCTGACGCACTTCGAAGACCCGCTCGAGAACCACAACTTCTACCAGGTCTTCGGCACGCCCGAGATTCTCGGCCCCGACTACTCTCCCTTCAACACCGCCCTCGGCCAGGGAGTCTGCGCCCGCAGCCAGCTCCGCATTGGAGAGAAAACCTACTTCGAAGTGCAGGCCTGCCCTGTCCTGCGCTCGGCCGAATCCGCCCCTCAATTGCTGCTGGTCGTCGTTCGGGATGTCTCGACCGAGGTGCTGCACAAACAGAAACTCGACGCCGTCTACCAGGCGGGGGTCGACCTGGGTGACCTGTCGCCGCAGGAAGTTCTCGAAATGTCGGTCGGTGACCGGATCGAGCTGCTCAAGGCCAAGATTCTGCACTACACGGAAGACCTGCTCGAATTCGAAACTGTCGAGATTCGACTCGTTGACAAGAAGACCAAAAAGCTGGAACCACTGCTGGCCGTCGGCATGGAGGAAGATGCCGAACGCCGCATGCTCTTCGCCGAGCCGGACGGATACGGCGTGACGGGCTTCGTCGCCAGCACCGGCAAAAGTTATCTCTGCGAAGATACCGAGAACGATCCACTCTACCTCCCCGGAGCGCCCGGCGCGCACAGCTCGCTGACGGTACCGCTCATTCTGCACGACGAGATCATCGGCACGTTCAACGTCGAGAGCCCGCAGAAGGGAGCCTTCGACGAAACGGACCTGCAGTTCCTCGAACTCTTCAGTCGTGAAGTCGCGATCGCGCTCAATACGCTGGAACTGCTCGTCGCCGAAAAGGTGACCACCGTCACCGAAAGCACGGAACGGATCCTCAAAGAAGTCGTCGGTCCGGTTGACGGCATCCTGAATGACGCCGCCTGGATTCTGGAACGATACATCGGGCATGAACCCGCTGTGGCCGAGCGATTGCAGCACATCCTGCGGCATACCCGCCAGATCAAACAGATGATTCAACAGGTCGGCGAGAGCATTACCCCGCAGACCCCTTATCATCCCTTCGCTTCCCGTGAGGAACATCCTACGCTCCGCGGAAAACGCGTGCTCGTTGTCGACAGCGACAGCACTGTTCGCAGCGCCGCCCATGAGTTACTCGGTCGTTATGGCTGCGAGGTCGAGACCGCTCATCATGGTGATGAAGCGCTCCTGATGGTCCGTAGTTTCCACTACGATGTGGTGATCGCCGACATCCGCCTTCCCGACATGACCGGCTACGAGTGCTTTGAAAAGCTGCTCGACATCCATCCGCATCTCGCGGTTATCCTGATGACCGGCTTCGGCTACGATCCCTCGCACTCGATCGTCAAAGCCCGCCAGCGCGGATTGAAATCGGTGCTCTACAAACCGTTCCGCCTCGACCAGTTGCTCACGGAACTCGAAAACGCCGTCACATCCCCCGCGAACGTCAGCGACTCCTGAGTTCGCTCGCCACGTTCCCTCTTTCAACGGGTGCCACTTGCTGGCTTGCCAGCAGTGCCGTTTTTCCGGTGACTTCTCCCCCCGATGCACAATCCAGGCGATTGCTCTCAAAGTTGCATCGTCTGCTGGGGCTTATTACCAGCTTGACGGCATAGAGGCCTACTGAGCCTTCGTCTGCTCTTTCAGATAGGCGATCAGATCGCGTAGTTCTTCATCGTTGATCGCCTTGTGCAGGTCCTTCGGCATGATCGAGATTTTCGACTCCTGCATCTCGTCGATCTCTTCCTGAAGAATGCGGACTTCACTGAGGTCAGCTTTCCGCAGGAAGATGGCCTCGGGTGTTTCACGGCTGATGATGCCGGAGTGGATCTTGCCTTCCTCGGTGATGATCGTATACGAGTTGAACTCGCGGGCGAAACTGGCACTCGGGAAGACGATCGCTTCCAGCAGATCGCGTTCGGTGCGGATGGCGCCGATTTGCGACAGGTCAGGCCCGATACGCGCCCCTTGCCCATGCACCGCATGACATCCGGAACAGGCCGCTTTCTTGCCGAAGAAGACCGACTTACCCGCCGCCGGATCCCCCCCCACCGAAAGTGGAGCGAGTTCATCCAGCATCGCTTTGTTCTCCGCCAGTTCGGATTCGCTGCGGGAAAGTTTTAACCGGACCGCTTCTTTGACGGAGGCGGGATAATTGCGAAACAGTAATTCGAGCTGTTCGGCCGGGAGATTCTCGTTGAGTTTGGCCAGCTCGTCGACCAGCGGAAGCCCGATTTCTTCCTGATCCCCTTCCATGAACGAACGGATCAGCACTGGTCGGGCAACCGGTCCGGCGTAGCCGAGCCGATCGATCAAGGCGCGCTGCTGATCAATGCTGAGTGGTAATGCCGAAAGCGTCCGGGCGGCGGCGAGACGTTCCATCGGCAGATTATCTTCACTCAATTGCGACAGGACGAAGGCATACAGACGATCGCTTGTGGTCGTCAGCAATTCCGCGAGGACGTGAGTCGCTTCCACACGAAGATTGGCATTCAACTCTTCGTTCTCGACGATCGCCATGAGGAGTTCTTCGAAGGGGAGCGCATCAAAGCGGTTGAGCGCCCAGACGGCCGCGAGCTGAATTTCAAGCTGCTCGTCGACAAGGCTGTTTCGCAGAATCGGGTCCCATTCGTTCGGCAGCGCGGGGAGTGGTGCGGCACCAATGACATCGAGCAACAGTAACTGGTTCTCTTCCGACGTGGTGACGAATTTTTCCGCGATGAAGCGCTGGACATGCTCGTCGGAAACCTGTGCGAGCAGGAAACTGCGGAGTACGCCCACCTGCTCCGGCAGAAGTTGCGGAGCCGCCAGCCATCCCCCCAGGAGCCCGAGTGTTTCGCCTGCCCAGCCATCGTGACTGCTGATGACTTCGAGTGCCTGATTCTGAAGTGGCGGGTAGTCTGTATTGAGTAGCGGCACAACGAGGTCGCGCGTCAGGTTGCCATCCGCCATCTGATCCAGCGCGATCAACGCGCCGCGTCGCACGATCGGGCTTTCATGTTCGAGATACGCCAGTATCGGTCCCGGTTCATTGAACCGGATCAACGCATACAGGAGGCTGTGCTCCGTGACGCGATCGATTTCCGGATTGGCAAGTTGGAGGAAGATCTCTGAAACCACCCGCTCTTTGATCACCACCGGGATCTGATCGGCATGTTTTTCAAGAATTCGACCGATCGCTGTCGCGGAGTTCTGTTTGAGCGAAAGATCGTCGCTGCGCAGCATCGGCATTAACAGATTGAGCGACATCAAATCGCGGAGATCCCCCACCGAACGAATGGCGACGCGTCGAATATCAATGTTGCTGGAATTGAGCAGTTCCCTCAGGCCGGTCAGCGCTTCCGCCGAACCATTCCGTCGCAGCGCCCACGTCGCCGGGATCGCGGCGGGGGAATCGATATCCCGGCCCGCGGTCGTAAGTTGATTTACTGCCTCCGCGTCGCCTTGCGCCAAATCATCGAGCGCGCGGGCCGAGACGGCGGGGCGGGGATCTTGCAGAAGTTCGATCAGCCCGGCCACATCGAGTGCATCCCAGTTGAGTTCCAGTCCACGCGGATCCACGACGGGGGGCGCATCCTGTTTGCGAATACGATAAATCGCCCCGGTGAACTCCGGTTTCGCAATCTGGGATGTCGGGCAACCAATGCGGAACCAGCCGCCGGTGTCGATCACCAGCAAGCTTCCGTCCGCATCTTCAATGATGTCGGTCGCGTGAAAGTTCGGATCATTCGACAACAGGAAATCTGTTTCGGTCGTTTCGAAGGTCGCGCCGACGCGCCTCACATCCGAGCGGACAACTTTGTGCAGGTTGAAAATCGTGGTGAAGATATCGTTCTTGAAATCATCTCCCAGATAGTTCGACCGGTAGCGGGTCATCCCGGAAACGGCGACATGACCGAAACGCGTCATCGGTTCGAGCAGGTCCCCCGTGCGTGGCATTTCGCTGTAGGCACGCTGGTGGTGCGGATAATTACCTCCTTCAATCCAGTGCATCAGGCAATCGACTCGCGGACCGTTGAGCAGAATATTCACCGTGCCGAACATCTCCCCGGTGGGAAGGAAGTCGATCTCGACGGGGTTGTCCATGCCACCGCCACAGAAAATCTCCACGTCACTCCCGTCGGGTTTGCAGGAGAAGATACGGGCCGCCAGTCCCTGACTGGTGATGTTCCCCTGGTCGTCGGTGAACTCGTGGCCGTGACGCCCATCGCACCAGTAGATGCGACCGTCCGGCCCGAGGAAACAGCCGTGAATGTCGGCGGCGTTGCCGGTGAAACCAAACTTACCGACGAGCTCTTCGCGGATGTCGGCCACGCCATCGTCGTCGGTATCTTCGAATCGCCAGATATAAGGCGGGCTGGCGACATACAGGCTGCCACGATACCAGAGCGCTCCCTGCGGGAAGGAGAGTTTATCCGCAAAGATAGTGCTGTTGTCGAACTTGCCGTCGCCGTCCGTATCTTCCAGCATGCGAATGAAACTGCGTGGATTCTCGAGCAGTTCTTCGCTGCGGTCATTGATACCGGCGTTCTCTGCGAGAAAGAGTCGCCCGCGTTCATCGAACCCACCCATCATCGGGTAAGTCACGAGAGGATGCTCCGCGACGACTTCGATCGAATACCCTTCCGGAACCGTGGGAAGCTCGGCCGAGAGAGAAGAAATGAATGCTGTCAGAATAAGGAGAGCAAGCGTGAGCACAGACAGTTTCATAGTTGGCTACTTTACGACTGGAAACAGAACGGAAATTCGCTCTCACCATCTTAAAGAGAACCTGTGCGTGTCGATAGTCTTCCCCGGCGAAACAGTCCCGTGACCGCAGTCACATCGCCGCCGTGGTGACCGACCCGGTCGCCGCTTCCATGATCGCGGCCTCGGAGAACTGATCGCGCGTGAACTCACCCGTTAATCGCCCCTCGCACAGAACCAGAATGCGGTCACAGACAATCATCAGTTCGGGAAGTTCGCTCGAAGTCATCAGCAGTCCCATCCCCTCGCGGCAGAGCTCGTCAATTATCTGGTAGATCTCCGCCTTCGCGCCGACATCGACACCACGGGTGGGATCATCGAGCAACAGCAGCCGCGGTTCGGTCCGCAGCCAGCGGGCGATCACGCACTTCTGCTGGTTGCCACCGCTCAAACTGAGAATCGGAGCTTCAGGGCCGGCGGCCTTGACCCCCAGTTTGCGAATGGAGGCCCCGGTCGCTTCGCGCTCCTGCCGGCTGGAGATGAGACCACTCGCCGTCAACGAGGAGAGCGTGCAGAGCGTGATGTTCTCGCGAATGTTCATGTGCGAGAAGAGCCCCAGTCGTTTGCGGTCTTCCGTAACGAGACCGATCCCCGCCGCCATCGCTTCCGCCGGATGTTTGAAGGAGACATCGTTCCCCTCCAGTACGATCCGCCCCTGCGGCGCGACGTCGGTGGCGCCAAAGAGACATTCGAGCAGTTCCGTCCGCCCAGCCCCCATCAATCCGGCGACGCCGACCACCTCTCCCCGTTTGAGTTCGAGGTTCACATCCTTCAATCGCCATTGCCGTACATGCCCCGGCCAGGGGAGCGACAGGTTCTCGACCTTAAGCAACGTCTCACCCGGTTGGCGGTTTTTACCGAGGGCGGTCGATTCAATTTCGCGGCCCACCATCAGGTGCGTCACTTCCTTCGGCGACAGCTCCGCGCAGCGCTTCGTCGTGACATGCGTCCCGTCGCGCATAATCGTGATGCGTTCGGATCGGCGGAAGATTTCTTCCATCTTGTGCGAGATATAAATAATCGTCTTCCCCCGCGCGAGAAGCTGATCGATCACCCGGAAGAGCCGTTCGACTTCCGACTCGGTCAAAGCGCTCGTCGGTTCATCCATGATGATCAGTTCGGCATCCAGCGAGAGTGCCTTCGCGATTTCTATCAACTGCTGATCCCCGACACGGAGTTCGCTCACACGTTGCCGCGGGTTGATGTCGCAGTCGAGTTGTCCGAGCAGCTCGGCCGATTCTCGTTCCATCGCGCGATCATCAAGAAACCAGCCGCCGTTCGTTTTCTCCCGACCGAGAAAGATATTCGCGGCCACCGTCAGGTTCTCGACGAGGTTGAGTTCCTGATGGATGATGCTGATCCCCGCCGCTTCGGCATCGCGCGTGCCGTTAAACTTCACCGGTGTGCCGTTGATGATCAGCGCTCCCTCGTAGTCGGTCTGGACCCCCGAAAGAATTTTCATCAACGTACTTTTCCCCGCGCCATTCTCCCCGACGAGCGCGTGCATCTCGCCCCGTTCAACTCGAAAACTCACATCGCGCAGCGCCTGCACGCCACCGAAATTCTTGCTGATGTGTTTGATTTCGATGAGCGGTGTGGAGGGCATTTTGACGTACTCGAGAAGGAACGATTGATTGAACCACCAAAGCACGGAGGGCACCAAGGTGTTTCTGGTTGTCATTATCTATGATAGAACGAAGATCGTAAGGTTTGCATTTGCTTTGTTTTTTCTTCTCTAACCGAATCTGTCGTCGCTACGCTGTCAAAGTTATTCACTATTCATCAAGGTTCGGCTCCTGGCGAACTCCGCGTCTTGGTGGTAAATAGAATTCTTCAGCGGGACCGGCGTTCCCAGAATGCTTTGCCGCCGAGGAGGATAAGGGCGAGCACTCCACAGAGAGTACCCCACCGTAGTTGGTTCGATGTCGACAGCACGCCCCCCATAATGCCGACAAGTCCACTCAGGATGAACAGGCTCACGAACCCGAGTTTTCCCGCGAAGAATTTCTTCTGACGGATGGCGCCCGTGCGCAATTCGTTGAACGCGACCGCGAGCACGACGAGTAACCCGACGATCAATCCTTCGAACTCGTCCGGGCTCCCTTTCACCGTCTTGGCGACGGAGTCGATCACCACGCGTAGAAACAGCGCGCCGAGCATGGTACCAGTGATCGTGCCGATCCCGCCCGTCAGACTGCAACCTCCGATGACGGCGGCGGCGATGGCATTGAGTTCGTATCCCATACCGGCTGATTCCGGGTTGGCCTCTCCCACGTAGCTGCAATACAGAATCCCTGCAATCGAAGCGGTCACCGAACCGATACAGTAGGCGAGCCATTTCTGTTTATCCGTCCGAATGCCACTGAGCCGCGCGGCATCCTCATTCCCGCCCATCGCATAGAGATGGCGACCAATCTGCGTGCGGCTCATCAGCAGCCAGAGCAGGAACGAGAGCACAAGAAACACGACGAGGGGGACCCACCAGATGCGCCCGAGGTCGTTGAACAGGGGATCGGAAATATAGATCTTGGTACTCGAACCGGAGGTGGTTACCGCGGCGTTGATGTCCTGTATCAGCACTCGTCCGAGGCTGCGCAAACCGACAAGCGAAGCGAGGGTCGCCACGAAGGGAGGTAGCCCGATGACCGTGATCAGCCAGGCATGGAACGTCCCGATGATGAGCCCGACGAACAGCGTTCCTGATATCGCAAGAAGCAGAATCCCGACGCCGAGATTCGTTGTGTCGGGATTCCCCGCGCTGTCCACCGGCGCGAGCGCCAGCATGATCGAGCAGCAGATCATCCCGCTGAATGCAATGACTGAACCGCTGGAGAGATCAATCCCTCCGGAGATAATGACGATCGCCGCTCCCAGCGCAAAGATTCCCAGCAGTGACGTCTGCCGGAGGATCTCCTTGGCGTTGTACGCTGTCTTCACGCGATACGAATCGTCGACCGTCGCCGTGAAGCAGATGACCGCGGCGATCGCGATGAGCAGGCCGAGTTCTATCGGCAAACGCGACCAGATCGACTTCCCCGAATTCACCCTGGAAGAATTAGACGAAGGCAACTCGGACATGGGAAACTCGGACGGGAATCAGAAGAAGGGTAAATGAAATCCGCTGAAACGGGTGGCCCAGACAGTCTCGTCAGAGTTGTCTGGGTGCCAACGGCACACGTAAGCGATAAATTCGCTTTCGTTCGAGTTGCTTCAGGAAGCGACTCCTGTGAAATGAGACGGGTATGCTTACGTGTCGCCGCGCGACCCGTGAAATTATCACGATCCGGTCAGGTTATACTCGGCCAGCCACGCTTTGAATTCATCAAGCGTCAGGAACGTCGTGCCTTCGTCGAACAGATCGGCTTTCACCGGTGAGTCCGCGTCCGGAACGATGATCTTCAACCCTGTTTCCTTCACATCTCCATCGGTATCGCCATAGTTCGGCAGGATCTCTTTGATCTCCGCCTGATTGTCGTTCAGCATGGCATGCAGCAGGCGGACCCCTTCGTACGCCATCTGATACGGGTCCTGCACCAGCATCGCTTCGAGCTGCCCGTTTTCCATCGCCACGATCGACGGAGGATCGGCATCAAAACCAACGATCAACATTTTGTCGTGCTGATCGATACCAGTGACGATGTCTACGATCGCGGGCGTGTTGTACGACCAGATGCCGACGAGGGCATTGAGATCATCGTGACGGTCGATCGCATCGCGAACATTCTTGCGCGCCGTTTCCGCCTGACCCTGGTCACCGAGGCTTTCGAGCTGTTCGAATTTCTCCCCGGCCCCCTCGGCAAAACCACCGATCCGCTCGATGGCGTTGGATGCGGACTTCACTCCGACGAAGGTAGCATATTTCGCTCCTTCGGGACGAATGGCCGCGGCGGCTTTGCCAAGCTCTTTGCCGGCCTGAAAGTTATCCGTGCCGAGATAAGCGAACCGGGCATCGCGCGCCCGTTTGTCGGCACGATCAATGTCGGAGTCGACGGTGATCAGCTTCACCCCCGAATCACTCAGGTTGATCATCTGATTGATGAGCGCCTGGTTCTTCGGATCGGTAACACAGATGGCGACGGCCGCGATGTCGGTCGCCCCCTGGTACTGCTGCAGTTTTTCGATCTGGCTCTGCGGCGAGAAGTCACCCTGGTCGATCACGACCTCAAGGTTTTCTTCCGCCAGATTCAGCTTTTCCTTTGCCTCTTGCGCCCCGCGGGCAAAGGTCACCCAGTACGGGCTGTTGCCATTCGTGAGTAGAATGATCCGTCGTTTGGAGGCGGTAACTTCGCCTCCGTTTTCGCCATCGCCACAGCCTGCCAGCAGGAAGACGAGGCACAGGCTCGCTACCGCCATCAACGGGGCGAACACCCCACGAAATGGACTCATCACACAGCTCCTCAAAGCGCTCAAGGTTATTCAGCTACAGAGTTATTTAGCAGCATTTAATAAGTATCATGATCCCGTCGCGGTTGCAATTCCCGCCTTTACGAAATCAAGGCGGCCCGCTTCTC
>PABD01000215.1 GCA_002702685.1 Planctomyces sp. | reverse complement strand
CCTTGCCCATGACGTCGAGCGTCTTGGCGAAGGTGTGGTAATAGTAAAACAGCCCCTGTTCTCCCATGCCCGGGTTGGAATCCAGCGTGTAATGTTTTTTGATCCAACCGAGTGCGGCGTCAACGCGAACGTCGTCCTTGTCGAGACCGGCGTAAATCATGCTCTTGAGTCCCGCGTAGGTCATGGAACCGTATGACCGCAGGCCTCCGTTGTCGGTTTCGCCCGCTTTGGTTTCGCCCCCGGCGGCCGGGGTATAGAAGAAACCTCCGTCATTAATCTTGCCGGCGAACGTGGTCTGATTGTATTCGCTCTCGAGGTTCTGCGCCCGCGACATAAAGATGAGGGCCTTCTGAATGGCGGGGTCATCTTCCGAGGCGCCCGCGGCTTTCAGGGCATCCACAAAGAACTGCGTGTTCGACATGTCCGGACGCTGGTGAGATCCATAGCCGGCACCACCATAGGATGTGTCGCTCGTTTCGAGTCCTTCTCCTTCATCCCATTGCAGGTTTCGCAGGAATTTCTCAGCGTTTTTGATCTGGGTGTCGTAGCGGCCATCTTTGTTGGCTTTCTCGAAGGCCATCAGGATGATGCACGTTTCGTAGTTCCGATGATTGCCTTCGGGATCGTAGATGCCACCATCTTTCTGCACGAATGACTCGAGATGGTCGAGTGCTTTCGTGACGGTCGGATCATCAGGCGTCAAACCGCTGGCGAGGAGGCTGGTTGTGATAAGCCCGCTGACACCGGGACGATTCGGAGCGGTCCAGCTGCCATCATCCGCCTGGCTGTTACGGAGGAAGTCGACACCGCTGCCGGTCAATTCTTCGAGCGAAGGTTCGGCGGCTGTCAGAACCGTCAGGAAGGCGGGAATCAACAGAGTGCTCAGCAGAAGCGATCGTTTCATGTTGGATACCTGTAAATTAAGGGAGTTTTCGAGATCGAGAAGGGCTGCGTCCACGGTGCAGTGCAAACTAATACGCTGCTGAACGGGAACGACGCAGAAGGGGGCAACCTTGCGCAGGGCCGGTCTCAATCAGTGGGGGAACTCATCCATTATTTTACGCGGCGGTACAGGGACCCGTACAGGATTCAATGCGACATACGCGGTGAGTTCGTGACTGACGACGGCGGTGAGGCGCCCGGAGAAGGAAAGCTCTGCGGAAAAGAAGCGGTCCGGTTTACTCAAGACGTCAAAGTGGGAAAAGTTTCAACAAGCTATTCCTCCTGAAAGCCGCTCGACGGCCTGTCGGGAAGGTGATTCCCATACGGGGGGACCGACGAACCCTTTGGAGGAACAAGCTACTTATGCAGGATCAGTTTTCCACTTTTGGTGAGGCAGAGGCGGTAAAGTTCTGAGCCGTGCTGAATCTGAATTTCCTTGTGGGCCCCCATCAGCTCCGAGGATTGGATCAACGGAACGGACGGAACCTGAGTCTGTTTTAACGTCTCAGGCCGCTGAGGGGTAGCTTTTGTATCAGATTTTTGCGGGTCGGAAGAGCCAGGCATTTTCTTGCTTGCGGAATATAGACAATAAAATCTGTCAAAAAATGAAAAAAGATTTCGAGCTTGATTGTAATTCGCTGGCGGGCCTGTATATTAATGAGACTGAATCTCAGTTGCAAGAGATAGCCAGCCAGGTGCTCCTGTTTTTAAGTGCCGAGCCAGCCCGCCTCCCAGGGAACGACTTCCCTCCTGCCTTCGTCACCTTCTTTCAATGCTACAGGAGCACCCTATGAAATCGCTTTGTCCCCGTGCGTACCGCCGAAATGGATTCACCCTGATCGAACTACTCGTCGTCATGGCGATCATTTCCATTCTGATGGCCCTCCTGCTGCCCGCCGTGCAGCAGACTCGCGAAGCCGCCCGCCGGACCCAGTGCCGCAATAACCTGCACCAGATCGGTCTCGCCTTCCACAACTTCGGCGACACGACCCGCGTCCTGCCCTACGGATCGACGCTCGAGTTCTACAGTGCATTCGCGACCGCTCTTCCCATGTTCGAGCAGGTCAACCTCTACGAGGACTACGACTTCACCCAGCCCTACAACATCCCCGAGAACACGGCGGCTCTCAATGAGAACATCGGCAGTTTCAAATGTCCCTCGATGTGGCTTCCCCGGGAAGTTCCCGATCGACTCTGCAACGAGATCGGGGGCGTCGGCAGCTACGCCGTCTGCGAAGGAACCGGCTCTTACATGAGCGAATGTGATGGTCTCTTCCCCATGAACTGGGCTGCCTACGGAATCGCCAACGAACCGGTCCGATTTGAGGACATTAAGGACGGCACTTCGCACACCATCATGGTGGGTGAGCTGAACTACCAGATGGAAGACTATCTCTGGACTGCCAGTGCAACTTCCTGTCCCGCCCGTGCTGGTGAAGTTCGTTGGGGAGGCGCCCGCTGGGGTGTCGGTTACCCGGGTATCTCCATGGCGAACACCTCTGGTACGTTCAATGAGAACAGCTACGCCAACTACACCAGCTTCCGGTCGGATCATACGGGTGGCGCGTTTTTCCTCTTCGCGGATGGCTCTGTTGCCTTCGTGGGAGAAGGAATTGAACCCGAGATTCTCGATGCCCTGGCCACCCGCGATGGTGGCGAACTTGTCCAGAACAACTTCGGACAGTAATTGCGCGGGCGGACGACGGCTTGCCTCGATCGTCCCAATGCTGACTGTCGGATAGCGATTGCGTCCCTCCGTCTCAGCAAATGTGCAGACGAAAGCAGGCCGTCCGAGGGATTCGTTTCCTGTTTCAAATCTCAATCCGGGACTTGAATCATGCGATGACGCGTCCCTCTCCGCTGCCGCCTTCGATGTGGATTTCGACGGTTCTAATTCGGCTACAGTCTCGATTTTCCGGAGTAGATAAGGTGTCCCATAAATCTATTTTTCTGATGGCCGGCAATTTCGTGTTGCTTCTGCTGATGGCAGGTTGCAGTGGGGAATCCATTCCGCGTGATCGCGTTGCCGTCAGTGGTTCGGTCAAACTGGGAGACGACTACGTCGATCAGGCGACCGTCGTCTTTGTTCCCTTGAATCCAAGCGATGGACCGAAAACCAGCGTGACGATTGAAAAAGGATTATTTGCTCTGCCAGAGGAAAAGGGCCCGCTGGAAGGGAAACATCGCGTGGAGATTCACCCCGTCGGGATTGAACTGGGGGAGATGACTGCTTTGGTCCAGGAGGGTAAAACGGCGTCCGTATTTGCGACCGAGATTCCAAGGAAGTATCAGCAGAAGTTCAACGGAATCACCGTGGATGTCGTCAAGGGCGCAGAAAACCACTTCGAGTGGGTGCTCAGTCAGCAATAAAGCGGGAGAGGCCACTCGACGTTGATCCATCTTGAATTCCCCTCCCTCTCGTCAACTATAATACAATGAACCTGTCGCGGTTTCGCGACGGTTAACTTTATCCAGCACAGGAGCAGGTTTGTGAATAAACAAAACCGAATCTTTGAAATGAAATTCGTCGCGTTTTCAGCGGCGCTGATGGTTGTTCTCGGTGGTCTTGCAGTCCAGGCCGAATCTCGCGTTTTGTCGCTCCCGGAGATTCCGGAGCCGGTCACCAGCTTTGGGGCCGCTGTCGAGGGTGACACGCTGTATGTTTACGGCGGGCACATGGGAACCGCGCACAGCTACTCGATCGAAGACCAGTCGAACGGACTGTTCGCCCTGTCGCTCAACAACCCGACCGAATGGAAAGCACTTCCTACCGGCCCCCGCCTGCAGGGGCTGGCAATGGTCGCTCACAATGGCAGCCTGTACCGTCTTGGTGGATTCTCTGCCGTGAATGAAGAGACCGAAGAACAGAATCTCGTCTCTACGGCCGAGTGTGCCCGGTTCGATCTGAAATCGAATTCCTGGGAACCGCTCCCCAGTCTGCCCGAGCCCCGTTCTTCCTTTGACGCTGTCGTTTACAACAACAAAATCTATGTCATGGGTGGTTGGGCCATGTATGACAAGAAGGAAGACAAAGAGTCGCACTGGCATGAAACCGCGTGGGTGATGGACCTCGATCAGCAACCACTCGAATGGAAAGCGATGCCGACCCCGACGTTCAAAAAGCGCGCGCTCGCCGTAGCCGCGCTCGATGGAAAAATCTATGCGATCGGTGGCATGAAAGACGAGGGGGGCCCGACCCGCGATGTCTCCGTCTTCGATATCGAAACACAAACCTGGAGCGAAGCCCCCGCTCTTCCCGGTGACAAAGGGATGGAAGGTTTTGGTTCCTCCGCATTCGCCGTGGCGGGCGACTTGTACTGCAGCACGATCAGCGGCGCGCTCTATCAGCTGAATGCGGACGGCAGCGAATGGGCCAAAATTCAAGACCTACCCAATAAACGGTTCTTTCACCGGATGGTGCCGTATCAGGATAACTCGCTGCTCTTCCTGGGGGGCGCGAGCATGGAAGATGGCAAAGTGCTGGCCGTCGACCACGTCCTCGTTCCGTCGCAGAAATAATTGCTCCTGACGACAGAAGGCCTGTCTCCTCGTGAAGAGAAACAGGCCTTCCGTCAAATCGTCTCTTTGCTGGTGCACAGGGGGGATCGTCAGGTACCTCCCTCCGGTCCTCCCTGTGTTTCTTGAGACGTTGAATTCAGCCCTTATTCCAGCGATATCAGTGATCAAAGTCAAGAATATCAATTGCCCATCGGAGGCCGCCCGGACTCTGGGGCGGTTCTCACACCAACAAAGAGCGTCCTCATGAACTTCCTCGCGTTTCTAGTGCTTTCCGCCGCCACCTTGTCCGGTCAGAACTGGCCCCTGTTCCGTGGAGCGGGTAACAGTCTCACCGCAGCACAGAATCTTCCCATCAGTTGGTCGGAGGAAGAGAACATCCGTTGGGAAAAAGAACTGTCGGGTTATGGTCAATCGAGCCCCGTTGTCTGGGGGGATCTGGTCGTCGTGACCTGCACCGAAGGGGACAACAAAGAGACGCTCGTCGTCGAAGGGTTCGACCTCCAGACGGGCGATTCGCGGTGGAAATACACGCAGCCCAACGCCGCCCCGCAGGAAGTCAGTAATTACATCAGTCGTTCCGCCCCCACCCCCGCGATCGACGCCAATCAGGTTTATGCTTTCTTCGAAAGTGGAGACGTCGTCTGTCTGAATCATCAGGGCGAACGTGGCTGGAAGCGTGAGCTCCAGAAAGAATACGGCGAGTTCAAAGGAAACCACGGTCTCGGTAGCTCGCCCACATTGACGGAGGATGCCCTCGTTGTGCTCGTGGATCATTCAGGTCCATCTTATCTTCTCGCCATGAATAAAACGGATGGCGGGAACAAATGGAAAGTCGATCGGCCCGAACGCGTTTCCTGGTCGTCCCCCGTCGTCGAAGGTGAGCCCGGTGCGCAGCGGGTCATCCTCAGTTCCAACGGAGCGTTACAACGCTACGATGCCGCCACCGGCGATCTTTTGTGGGAGACGGATGGTTTCGAAGGGAACACGGTCCCCTCCGCGACGGTCACGGAAGGCTACGTTCTCGTCGGTTCCAAAGACCGGGGGCAGAACCAGCTTTTCAAAATCAAAGCGGACTCGAATGAACTCGAGCCGGTCTGGAAATCCGAAGATCAGACGTCCAGTTTTGGTTCTCCGCTGATTTACGGCGAGTATGTTTATTTCGTGAGTAAAGCAGGTGTCGCGAGCTGTGTGTCGCTGGCCACCGGCGAGGAATTGTGGAAAGAACGCCTTCCCGCGTCGTGTTGGGCGTCGGCTGTCGGCAACGGGAATCATGTTTATTTCTTCTCGACCGACGGAACGACTACCGTCATCGAGGCTGGTCCCGAATACAAGAAGCTGGCCGAAAACAGTCTGCCGACCGAGGACAAAGTCTACGGAGTCGCACTGGTGGATGGCGCCATCGTGATCCGCACCGGCAACAAACTGACCTGCGTCAGTTCGGCGAAATAGATTCGGGATCCGTTCGCCCCAAGCAGGATCAGTTTCGCCGCCACGCTTGTAGTATCACCGTATTCAGTTATGTTTGAGGAGACTTTCCTTCCACGACGTCCTGAACGGTAATCATCCCATGCTTAGTGAATTTGAACTGATCGAACGACTGCGACAGCAGGTAAAGTCTCAACCGGCGCTCCGGCTTGGTATCGGGGATGACGCCGCGGAAGTTCTCTTCGGGAAACATCAGTCGCCCGTCCTCGTCACGACCGATATGTTGATGGACCAGGTTCACTTTGATCTGGCATCAACCGACCCGAAGTTGATCGGTCGCAAATCTCTGGCCGTGAATCTGTCCGATATTGCGGCGATGGGAGGCGAAGCCATCGCGGTGGTCATCAGCTATGCATTTTCTCAAGGCGCTCCGGCGACGCTTGGCGAACAGTTGCATGCCGGCATTGTGGAACTGGCCGATCAGTATGGTGTCGCGGTTGCCGGAGGCGATACCAACAGCTGGAAGGGGCCGCTCGTCATCAGTGTCACCGCTCTGGGGCAACCGATCGGTAGCCATTCCATCGAGCGAAGTGGAGCGCAAGAGGGGGACATCATTTTCGTTACGGGCGAACTGGGAGGCTCGCTGGCGGGAAGTCACTTGACCTTCGAGCCCCGTCTCCGCGAAGCCCGGGCACTTGTGGAAAACTACGACGTGCATGCGTTGATCGATTTGAGTGACGGCATCTCCTCCGATCTGCAACACATTCTCCGTGAGAGTAATGTGGGAGCCATCGTTGAGGCCGACCTCATTCCCATCAGCGCCGCCGCCCGCGCGAGTGGCGGAAAAGAAAAATCGCCACTCGATCACGCGCTGCATGACGGCGAAGATTTTGAATTGCTCTTCACGCTCGCATCGGCGGAGGCCAGTCGCCTGCTCGCCGATCCGACGCTCGCGGGGACTCCGGTTTCGCAGATCGGTTCCATCACCTCGGGATCAGAAGCCTGGTTGAAGGTGCAAGGAGAACTCGTACCGCTGAAACGGCAGGGCTGGGAGCACTCGCTCTAACTTCTTGTCTGCGGGTGATTTAAGGTGAGGTGGTTTCGCTCGGAAGAAGGCGCTTCTTCCAGATTTCGGGGAGCCAATCCCGCCCGAAATGGTTGTTGACCAATTGAAATTTTTGCTCTATCATCCGCTGCAGCCGCATCTTCCGATTCACCTGTAATGGAAGGTGCCCGCCTGTCTGTTGGGCTTGCCGGATGTCATGGCAAACCGGGCCGGTTGAGGATTCAATCGGGGACAGGTCTCATGTTTTACCGGGATTGTACAAACGAAAGGGACACGGATGTTCCGAAACTGGCGCGGTGCCGCGGTCATACTGTCGCTGACCAGCGTTGTTCTGGTGGCTGGAGTTCTCTATTACAACCACCAGCGATATAAACATTTCGCCATCCACGATGAAGGGATGGTTTACCGCTCAGCCTGGCTCGAGCCGGACGTGTTCGCCGAATTGATTGAAAAACATCAGTTTCGTTCGGTCGTCAATCTTTGTCGCCCGGGCGAAATGGGCGAAGACCGCTGGGAAGCTCAACGTCAGGCCGTGAACGGCGCGAACTGTAAGCTGTTCGAAGTCTCAATGCCGACGACGGTCGAAGCGAATGACCCGGAGATACAGAAGCATCTCGAGATCCTGCGCGATCCGAACAACTACCCGATGATCGTGCATTGCCAGCACGGTGTCACCCGCACGGCGAAGTTCCTGTCGATCTACGATATCATATTTCGCGGTATGACGGCGGATGAATCGCTGACGGCCCAACCGCTGTTCGGTCGTGAAGATCACAACGTAAACATCAAAGCGTTTGTGTATAACTTCGAAAAGCAGTACCAGGAACTCTACCCGCAGGCCAAGGCGAACAGCCTGGATGTTCTGCGCTAGTTGGTTCCTGATCCGTTATCGCCACGCAGAATCATTGAACCAGTAAAAGAATCAATGGATCTCTCTCACGTTCTCATGAGTCGAACCATTGATTCTGCTGGCGTGGCTGAAATTAACGCTTTCTCATTTACAGGCAGGATTTCCTCCGGTGAGCTCTCCCCGCGTTACCATCTGCATCCCGCACTGGCAGGTCGAAGACTACATGCGGCTCTGCCTTCGTTCCGTCCGGAAACATTCGGCGAACTACGATCTGGAAGTGATCGTCGTCGACAATGGTTCGAAGGATGCCAGTATCGACTACCTGCGGGGACTCGACTGGATACGTCTGATCGAACGACCGGAGGAAGTCCATACCAACTGGCCCGAGAACGTCTTCACGGCGTGGAACCTGGGACTGCGGGAAGCCACGGGCGAGTACTACATCACGATGCACTCGGATGTTTTCATCAAGCGGGACGACTGGCTCGACCCCTTCCTGCGGGAGATCCGCCAGCACGACCGGATCGCCGCCAGCGGCGCCTGGAAACTGGAACTCGAAAACCCGTTTTATGCGTGGCAGAAGCAGGTCATCGGTTACGCCACCGGCCGTTTCAAGCAACTCATTGGCCGGAAGAAAGACATCAAGTGGAAGCAGGGGCATTATCCCCGCGACTACTGCGCCATGTATCGCCGTGACGTCCTGCTCGATCATGACATGACCTTCCTGCCGATCTACGGTCAGGGTGGGGGCTACTCCATCGCGAAACAGATCTGGGACGCCGGTTACGAGATGGGCATGTTCGGCATCCGCGAGATGGACCGGATGCTCTACCACGTCGCGCACGGCACCGCCGCCGTCGCCCCCGAGAAGAAACTCAACCACGCCCGCGCGCAGAAGAAGGTCGAACGCAAAGTCGAAGATCTCTTCCAGGAAAAGTGGATCCACGCGTTGGCCGCGGATCACTCGCTGGATGCATCGCGCCGGGCGGCTTGAGTTGCTGGAAAACATCGAGTGACCTTTCCCGATAAATTTTGCCGAGCGGGAATTCAGGTTATTTCGACCCCCGCGATTGAATCCAATAAAGAATTAGCATAAAGTTGCGACGAACATCTCGAGTCAGTCGTCTAACTTGCTATTCAGAATTGGAGATATAGTCGTGGGGGAACTCGCTGTTGGTCGTGCAATTCTCCAGGTGACATCAACCTCGCTTCTACTGGTCGCCCTGATTGTTTTTCTGCCGGGATGTAGTGGCGAACCAGGCACCTCTGACTCGGCTTCTCCGACTGATGGCGGTACCGGCAACGATCTCGAGGTCGAGTGAAGTGGACCCCGGTTTTCGGACCACGAGAGCATTTTGCTTAGGTGGATGCCTTCGATCCGTGTCGCTTGCTGGTGTGGACTGCCCAGG
>PABD01000214.1 GCA_002702685.1 Planctomyces sp. | reverse complement strand
GAACTCCTTCAGAGTCGCTTGCGCGCTCTGAATGGCGAGCGTCACCGTGGCCTGATTCTGAGCGACGTTCAGCATGTTCGTCATCTGTTGCGAACGCATCTGTTCGGGGATGGATTCGAGAATCTCGACCGCCTCGACGTACGACTCCTTCTGAACGAGCTTTTTCGCTTTCAGCCAGAGTTGCTGGTACTCCATCATCCCCTTGGCGCGGTCGATCAGTTCATTGACTTCGTCGGTGCGGCGCGCTTCGGGAATATCGTCGAGCAGATTGAGTGCGCTCACGAACTCACCCGCATCGACTGCAGACCGGGCCATCTTCAGTGTGTTGTTGAGCTTATCGGATATGTCGGTGGCGACTTTCGAGGGTCCTTTTGCGTTGGAACCCTGTTTATCCGCCGGTTGCTCTTGCTTCCCCTCTGCCGCAGCTTTTTTCTTTTCTGCGTTGGCCCCCGGTGCGGTCGGACTCGATACTTTCTCAGCAGAAGTGCCTGGTTCAGAGAGGCTCTTGCCTTCCGCTGGAGGTTCCTGTTCTTCCGTCGAAACCGTTTCCGTGGCCTCCAGCGAAGTCTCCGAGCCCGCGTCGACGGCAGGCTTCTTGTCCGAGACCTGGGAGGTTTCAGTCTCGTCCAGGTGAGCAGCATCAGACTCGTCCGCAGTTGAGGGGAGGGAGGGCTCCTCTTTCGCTTTGGACTTTGCGGCCGTTTTGGGTTCGCCCTGCAGACCGAGACTATCGAGGGCGGCTACCAGTTCGTCCTCGGAGAGATCCAGCATTTTGTCTGTTTCGGGATTTACGGATTTTGTTTCGGTGGTCATGGAGACGCCCCGTGTTCGATCTGAGATCGGATTCTGGTAACTTGCGAACGGATCCCGCGCGCTGAACGACGACTGACGACAGCGGTGGATTTCGAGCGAGGCGCAATATCGCACCCGCTGTTCAAATCTAGGTTGCGGCTGGAATGTGTCAAATTGGCCACATGTGGAATTGCAGCAACAAAGCGAATCGATCATCCCAACCGCTGAAATCGGACGAACCGGCCTGATGCTCCACCTCCGTCAGCGGCACAATCGTCGCAACCGGTAGAACTGTTTCACCGGGATTCTGACAGCGAGGGCTTGTTATCTCGTCCCGGTCAGACGGGGATGGGAGTTCAGCCAATAACGTTCATCGAGTGATTCGATGTTTTCGTCTTCGAGGAAGACTTCCCGAAGTCGGTCCGTGGAAAAACGATCGAGGCCGTCTTCGATCGTGACCTGCGTATTGAGGTCCGGGTACCGTTCCTTCAGATATCGCCAGACACCCAACTGAAAACGAGACTGGGGATAGGTTGGAACATGCTTTGCCTCCAACGACCATGCGTTGACATTCAGAAAACGCAATGTTTCCAAGGGGCGGGGAGGAGAAAGATGTGCCGTGATCTCCTCAGGCAGCGGTTGATCGTACGGTTCCTCCACCAGGATCAGGAACCGTTCCTGACGGGACGTATAGACGGCCCAACTCGGCCAGTGGTCCCAGTAACCCCAGGGCTCGGTGGCGGGTAACAGGATGAGCGCGGCGAACAGAACATAACCCGCGCGCTTCTTCCATCCCCGCGGAGTACGCACCGCCTCGACGGGCGTCCGGTCCGTGGCATCTTCGCCGGATATTTCGACGTTTTTCACCAAGGGGCTCCACTCGAACAACAGGAGGTTCTGAGCGATGAAATATCCATTCCAGATCAACACCCCCCACGAGTGCCGTAGTCCCCAGGGGCCCAGTATCAGCAGCAGCGCGAAATGCAATACGATTGAACCGATGAGGGCGAAGCGCTGTGAACCTCGAAACAGCAGCAGACAACCCACCAGCAACTCATAGATCGGCAGCAGACTGGTGGCGATGCTCAACTGGCTATCCGACAGGATTCCGGTATCGACGCCGATGAGTTCGAGCATCCCTCTCGTCAGGAAAAAACCACCGCCGGTGATGAAATGCCGATCCAGCTTGGATAACGCGGAATAGATATAAATGCTGACGATAAAGAATTGCGTCAGGCGGAGCGTCTTTTCGGCCGTCGTCCCCGTTCGTTCTACCGATTCGTCAGACTTGTCATTCCGACAGGCGAACAACAACAGCATTCCCGTGAACTGATAACTCCATGTCTGGATCCGGTGCTGGTCGAGCAGGATCAACAGCGCGAACAGGATCGGCACGACGACTCGCAGCCAGTTCCGGGCGGTAATGCGGCGAGGCAACAGCAAGCCGCCCAGCCCCAGTAGCAGAAGTATCACCAGCAACCGATCAATTGCGACGGGCAGCGAGCTGAGTCCCGGCAGCAGAGGAATGATCGGGAACGAACTGCTGGCCCACCAGAGTGGCCAACTGGTCGCGATGAGGATGAGCGCGAAGATCGCCATCACCCGTTCGAGAGCGATCAGGCGGTCGTCGGCCCTGCTGAGATTGATCAAACGAAACACAGACATGCGGGATCCGTTGCTGCGACCGCAAAGAGATAACTATCTCTGCTGCGTGAAAAAGAAAATAACGCCCGCGATGAGGAGGCACGCCATTACAGTGAGAGTAATCTTGACCCAGCTGTAGGGTCGTTCGCCGGTTACTTCGCCTGTGGCCGCGTTGACCATCAACTGGTACAGCTTCCCCTTGTATTTGTAGGGCATCAACCAGACAGGGAGGAGTAGATGCTTGAAGGTGATCGCATCGTGGAAGACGTCCATCGAGTCGATCCGCTGGCGGTCCCCGCCGATCCGGTGACGAACATCACTTTCCAGGCGATTGCGAATCAGGGCCTCCGCACTGTGAAAGCCATCTTCGAGTTCAACTTCATATGTGCGGGAGAAAAGTCCAGCGAGTAACTCCTGTCGGAACGGCACACAATTCTGAAGTGGCCAGGGTTCGAGTTCCTGCACCAGTTTCAAGTTCATCTCTCGCGCCGCGAGAATGAGCACGTCGTCGAAGAATCGCTGAAATGAGCCGGAGGCATAACTCCAGCGGGTGCGACGTTGACGCGACTTGTTCTTTCCGGTTCCGACGGTGACATAATAGTCGTCCCCGCGTTGACCCGTATACCGCGTGAAGGTCAATGAATCGTAAGTCCAGTAGGGAAGGTAAACGCCTTCGAACTTTCCTTTGATTCCCTGCTTTTTAAAATCGTTCGGCGCAAACCACAACCCGGCCACCCAGTGGTTCAGATTCTCCTGCGTTTTCTGACGCGTGATGACGAAGGGGAGCATTCCATCAACCGGAATACGCTTGGGCGCTTTGTGTCCATCCTCGCGCTGCAGAGGTGAAGAACAGTACGGACAGGTGGTGCTCGTCAGGCTGCCCACAAAGATGACATCGGCGCCGCACGATTCACAATGAATTTCCTGCTGGCCGGACTGGTCGTCGTCGACCGCCTCGTCTTCCTTCTCCAGTCGCCACTCGGCCAGCTTCTTGAGCATAGTCGAGAAGTTCTGCTCTTCGATGGTTTCGTCTTCATTCCAGACGAGTTGTTTTTTGTAGCCGCAGTAAGGACAGACCAGTTCCTGCTGACCGATGTTGAACTCGAGGTCGGCACCGCATCCTTCGCATGGGAAAATCCGCCCCTTCCCCTCATCGATACTCTGCCCGGCCACCTCGGTCCGCCCCTGCGTGTCAGGGGGAAAGATCGGTTCCTCGTATTCAGAAGTAGTCGGGGATGTCATGAATCTGGCGTCCTGGACGGAGTAAATCACCGGGGAGTGCTGCTCCGTAATGTGATACCGAGTCGCCTGCGGTTTCTCAAGCCTGCAAAAAAAAGCACTGCCACAAGTGATGCGGCAGTGCTTTTCGATTGTCTGGTTGTCGAATTACTTCGCAGCTTCCTGAGACCGTTAAATCTGGTCCAAGATGAAGTGGTGACCCGTGTGGTAGGGCCGCGGTTCGATCATCGGGTTGTACCAGTCTTTGTTGTAAACAGGAATCCGACGTTCCATCGGATACTTGTAGTACATGTGATCGTACTCGTACGGCTGCTGGAAGTTGTGAGGGTAGTAGAGGTACGGGTAGTGGTAGAACCGCTGCCAGTCGGTCGGTTGTCCCGGGGTTCGTGCTTCAGCAGAAGAGGCTCCGAACCAGGCAGTAGTGAATCCAGCTAACAAAACCATTCCTGCAAGACAAATCCGCCTGTGCATCTTTGAGACTCCTTTGGCAATCGCCCCCGAAATTATTTGAATTGATCCCAAATCGGCCTTCGTTGAGAACCCCCGCTGCTCCCACACCATAACGATGGCGTGTCCGGTACGAAGGTGTTTCCGATCTCCGATCCTGGCTCCTCAGAGACGACGGGCGGGAATCCTGGGTTAGAATCCACCCACCGGCCTGTCTTTCGACAAGGTCCGTTTCCGCTCGCCCATCATTAGACGGGAGCCACCCTAATCATCGACCAGACGGCGGCGATACAACAGGAGAATTCCACAGAATTGGCGCAATCGTTACAGTCGAAACCACCGATGGCGAACTGTTGGCGCGCGGAGGATTGCGGAAACGACGCCGTCTCAGAGATTTTCAATCTGTTTGTGCTGTGCGATTCTTCGCTGAGTCAGATCGAGCAGAATCACGGCGGCAAACGCGATTACCATCAGCAGGACGGAAAGCCAGGTCGACCCGGCGGCGAAATCCGGGACGGTGTTCTCGAAGATCTTCAACTTGAACTCCGGTTCCCCGGGTGTCGTGTCGAGTTGAAAGGGCCAGATTTTACGGAGCGACCCGAGCATGAATCCGCATAACGTCGCCAGCACGATCATTTCAAAATGTTCGAGGAGCCACCGCAATACCTTACTGAACCCGAGCAGGCCGACCCCGCAGCCCAGCGCGAAGCAGCCCAGCGCTTCCAGTTCGGATAACGCGATATTTCCACCGAGCATCGCCTTCAGGTAACCGATGACCGTGTGGTAGGTGCCGAGGATCAGCAGAATGAATGAGCCACTGATGCCGGGGAGAATCATTGCACTGATGGCGATGACCCCACAGACAAAAAAGTACCAGCTGGCTTCGGGGGGAGACGAAAAGACCGGCAGCCCGACGATGACGTAGGCCACGATAATCCCTACGATCAGGCTCACAAAGTGGATCGGCTTCTTTTCCGGAATCAAGCCGGCGACGATCACACTCGATCCGAGAATCAAACCGAAGAATACTGCCATCGTGTGTTGTTGCTGATGCTCAAGCAGGTAGTGCATCAGGCTCGCGAGACTGGCGATGCCGGTAGCGATACCGATGAACAACGTCACTAGAAATCGGAGATCGACATGGTCGGCGGCGGCGCGGAACTGGCGGCGCTTCACGTGGCCGATTAACTGGAGGTCGAAATGACTGATCGCCTTTACAAGGCGTTCATAAATACCGACAATTAAGGCGATCGTGCCCCCGGAAACACCCGGGATGATGTCGGCCCCACCCATCAGAAAACCACGTGCCACCATCAACAGATCGTTTTTCATAGTCCTGCTTCAACTGTTCCTCAAAGTCGGTCCGACGGAACGCGCGCGGTTGTGGAGAGCGGAGACCGGTCCTCAGGGACCGTTCGGATTAAACTGACAAGTCGCGCCCACCTTGGCAAGGAGTGAGACCATCAAAGGTCCTGATTTTCGCAACAAACTGGATGTCCGCCGCATGTGGAAATGCCCCGCATGTGGACGTGAAATCCGTCGCCCTGGCGATCAAACCGCTATTCGCTGCGAATGCAGGGAAGAGCGACCGTTGATGAAGCTGGTGAATGAATTCGTCCCGCAATCGGCTCAACGTGTCCCTGAGTACTCGCCGGATGAGGGCACTCCCGAGGAACCTCCGCAAAACGCCCTCCCTAGAGACAACTGAACGCCCCGCTCCGTTGGGTCTCTATTCCGAGGCGCCCGACTGTTTCCTGTGGATATAATCGACGACTTTTTCGGCATAGGCCGGAGTACGCAGGCCGACCTTTTGGGCCTCTTCAAGTGCAGTTGCCAGTTCCACGCCGTGATCCAGGACGCGGTACGCCATCCAGACCGCACCTACCCGGTTAGCCGACGCGCAATGTAACATCACCGGCTTGTCTTCGGTGTTTCGCAGGAGCATCCGGGATTTATCGAGGATGTCATCAGACAACGAGTCCGGTTGCTGGAACCCGAGTTGATGAAAGTCCATCCCGAGATCGGTGACGTATTCTTCTTCATTCCAGTCGATCTCGTCCTCTTTCCGGAGGGTGATCACGACTTCAATGCCTTTTTCCTTCGCCGTGGCGAGGGCGGCCTTGTCGGGCTGTCCGCAGAGCAGAGTCGGACCGTGTTGATGCACGTTTCGCGTCTCGCCGAGATCCGTTGCTTCCACTTTTGCTTTCGCGGCCTGTTCTGATTCATCCGCTGGTTTCGGTTCGGCATCGGCCCCTGCGGGCAGAAGCAAGGTCGCGGAAAACAGGGCGAGTGGCAGGATCAGGAGAAAGTTTCGTCGAAATGTCGGCATGAAAGGTTCCTTGCGTGGTCGTCTGGGTAGGTGAGTGATCATCTCTCTCTTATAATTCACCACCCACCCCGGAAGAGGCAAGGTTCGCCCCTCCGTTTTATAAATCCACCACTCATTTTCTCGCCCCGCTTGGTATTCCAATGTCGAGTGAAAAAACGGACGCTTTGATTATCCGACTTGCCGACTGGAGCGAATCGAGCCGCGTTGTCACCTTCTTCACCCGCGAGTTCGGAAAAATCTCTGCCGTGGCAAAAGGGGCAAAAAGGTTAAAAGGTCCCTTCGAGGCTGCTATTGACCTGTTAGCCATCTGTCGGATAGTCTTCATCCGCAAATCCTCGGGCGGGCTGGACATATTGACCGAAGCTCAACTGCAGCAACGGTTTAAGCCGCACGGCCGGAATTTACTGAGCTTATACGGCGGCTACTACGTTGCCGAATTGCTCGCCAGTTTTATGGAAGAATACGATCCTCATCCTCAACTGTATGACTTCGCTGTACGGACCCTGAGCAGCCTGTCGGAGGAACCGGATCATAAAGTAACCCTGTTGAAGTTCGAGTTAGCCCTCTTGCGCGACACGGGACATCTGCCGCTATTTGATGCGTGCCTGTCCTGTGGAAAACCTGCGGAAGCGGGCAATGGTCAATTTGGTTTCTGGGTTTCCCAAGGCGGATTGATCTGCCATGCATGTCAGAAGAAGGAATTCCAACCCCAACCTGAGATTCAACCTGGAACGCTGGCCATTCTGAGACGTCTCTCTGATGAAAACGGAGACACGTTCAAGAACCTTCAGTTGTCCGACCAGCAGCATGCGGAAATCCGGCGGATAGTGACCGCTTCCATCCGACATGTGTTGGGACGACCGTCCAAAATGAGCCGATATCTTCAACTGTAGTTACCTTGAAACAATAAGACCCTGAACTCACTCCCACCCTGAAACCTGTACTTAAACCCTGGTCCGACCGCAGCTTTGATATCAGGCTGCCGACGACCTGCCGGATGATCGACAAGGATGTTGATGTCCCACTGAGTCATGGTTGATGCGCGCATCGACTCATGTGCTCGGCAGCCCACCGCCGGTATGAGTCCGTGTTATGGATGACAATGGATAACCTGATGAAGCATCAACTGACCTTCAGTCGATCCGCTATCATTGCCGCGGTGTCAATGATGACGATGCTCGCTGGACTGAGCGGTTGCGCCACGGGGCTCGATATGAGCAGCCTCGGTTTTCGCAATCGGAATGTCGACGACGAACTCGCGAGTACGGACGATGTCAAAGGTCCGCTCGAACGAATCCTGCCTATCGGCGCCCGCGGCGGTTCGCGCGGCAGTTCTGGCGGCTACGCCTTCTCGGAACGCAATCCCGAGTACCAGCGCGCGATGAAACTGCACGATGACGGCGATTTCAATGCGGCCGAAAAGGCCTTCAAAAAGCTCGTCAAGTCGAACAAGGACAACGCGCTGCAGGAAGACGCCATGTACATGCTGGGCGAATGCCAGTTTCAGCAGAAACGGTATCCCCGCGCGCAGGACAGCTTTGACGAATTGTTGAACGCGTATCCGTCCACACGGCACACCACGCAGGCGACACAACGACTCTTCCAGATTGGCCGCTACTGGCTTAACTTCGAAGAGATCGTCACCACCAACGAAATTCAACAGGTGGACTTCGAACAACCGGGTAAACAGCATGCCCTCGCGACAGCGGAAGAGACGGCCCGCAAACGGGCCGAACGCCCGCTCAGTCATCGCATGCCGCTGATCCCTAACTTGTCGGACCGCTCTCGACCGTATTTCGATACCGAAGGTCGCGGCGTCGAAGCCCTCCGTTCCGTCTGGTTGAAAGACCCGACCGGGCCGCTGGCGGACGATGCCCTGATGCTCTCGGCCAGTTATTACCTGCGCAAGGGAGACTATGTCGAAGCCGATCGCTTCTTCACGCTCATCCGCGATGAATACCCGGACAGTCCTCACTTCCGCAATGCGTTCGTCTTCGGCAGCCATGCGAAACTGGTCTCGTACCAGGGACCAGACTACGACGGCGCTCAACTCCTCGCCGCCCGGGATCTCAAAGAGAGCACACTCCGCATCTTCAAAGACTTCCCCGAGCGGGAAATGATGCAGGAAGAACTTCGCCTGATCTACGAAGAGGAAGCGCGCAAGAAGTGGGAACGGGCGCTCTTCTGGGAAAAGAAAAGGAATGCAAAAGCGGTCTCGATTGAGTGTCGCGAAATCCTGAGACGGTATCCGACCTCCGAAGCGGCCGACAAAGCACGCCAGAAACTGGCGGAACTCGGACAGACTGTCGAAGAAGACAAACCCAAACGTGAATTCCGCTTGCCCGGCCTCCCGCGCCCGTTCAGCCAGGAAGAAATGGATAACGCCAAGCCTCTTAACGAGGGCAGCGCATCGCAGTTCGAAGCCGAACCTCAATGGGAGGCATCGCAGAAAACAGCGAACGCGCCTGAAGAATCCAACGGAAGCTGGCTCCCCTGGAAATGGCGTCAGGAGCCGAAAGAACTTCCGGCAGATAAAGGAGCGGATCGTCCGATCCCCAACTTCGACGAAGAAGCTCCCGCAGATGAAGAAGAGGAATTCATTCGGCAATTGCTCTGATTATTCAGACAAAACGACGGTAAACCCACCCGATGACATCAACGACAACAGCATCAAACCGACAGCTCAGCCCGGAAGGTTCCCCCTTCCGCACGCTGAGCGTACGGTCGCTGTCGATGCTCGTGATTGTCGGGATGCTGCTCGGGATCGCGGGTTGTGGTTACCATGTCGGTTCGACATTCCCGCCGCAATACCGCACCGTTGCCGTACCGATGTTCAAGTCCAACAGTTATCGGCGCGGTTTCGAAGTCCGCTTGACGGAAGCGGTTCAGCAGGAAATTCAATCGCAGACACATATGCGTCTCGCGAATGAACCGTACGCGGACACCCGGCTCGTGGGAACGATCGTAGAGATTCGCAAGGACGTTCTGGGCGAAACCGCCTTTGACGACCCCCGCGAACTGCAACTGTCGATCGCGCTGGAAATGCGGTGGGAAGACGCGCGGACGGGTGAAGTGATCTCTCAGAACACAATCCCGCTCAATGGTCAGACAACACAGCTGATCGCCAACGGAGAGTTCGCCCCTGAAGTCGGTCACAGCCTCGCCACCGCCACGCAGGAAACAGTCGACGAACTCGCCCGCAAAGTCGTCCAGCAGATGGAAGCGCCCTGGTAAAAGGGGCCGCGACATTCCCGCATCGTGTTAACTGAAACGGTCTCAACAGTACTCAGCAGACCTGGCTGGCCCGGCGTTGAGGCGCCCCGCCTTAATGAATCCCCCCTGCATTACCGCGACGAGATTTGTACGATCTTCCAATAGCGAGATGTTCTCGACCACGTTCCCGTCCACGACGAGGATGTCGGCCAGCTTACCTGGTTCCAGGGAACCGATCTCGGCTTCGAGGCCCATGATCTTCGCACCATTGAATGTCGCGCACTTGATCGTATCGACCGGGGAGAAACCGACGAAGTTCACGAAGAAGGAGAGCTCGCGGGCGTAGTCGCCGTGTGGATTCCAGGCGAACCCGTAGTCTCCGCCCATGCCGAGTGTCCCCCCTGCCTCCAGGATCATCCGGGCGCTTTCCGCGCCGGCATCGAGCGTCTCCTGATGCGCGTCAATCACCGCCTGGGGCATACCGAATTCCGGTCCATGCATGATACTCGCCTGTTCGAAATAGAGGGCGGGGACACAGGGGACGTCTCGCGACAGAAGCAGGTCAAGGGCTTCCTAATCCATGAACGTGCCATGTTCGATGGCATCGTAGCCCGCGCGCAATGCGTTCTTGATCCCTTCATTAGCGCGACAATGCCCGGTGACTTTGAGGCCGTGGTTATGCGCCGTCTGCACCACGGCGTGCATCTCGTCGAACGTCATGCAGAGCGTGTGATGGTCATTCGTGTCGGGAGCAGCCGCGTCTCCGGTCGGATACGTTTTGATCCATTCACAGCCATCTTTCACCAGCGTGCGAACAGCGGCTCTGGCTTCGTCGGCTCCGTTGATGAGGATGACGAGCCCTTCCATGCCGATCTTGCGGAAATCCGGATTCCAGTCCATCAGGCCACCGACGCCACAGATTTCCCGCCCGGCCGAGGCGAACCGGGGGCCGGGAATCAAATCATTGTCGATCGCCTTTTTCATCCAGACATCGATATTGAACAGGCTGCCGCCGCTGCGTGCTGCGGTGTAACCACATTCCAGAGCCAGTTTCATGTTGTAGGCAGCCAGCAACGTGACATACTCAACGGGGTATTTTGTATCGAGGTCCTCAAGCGCCGCCACGTTAAAATAAGTCGGGTGGTAATGGGCCTCGACCAGCCCGGGGAGCAGCGAGCCCCCTGCCGCGTCGATTTCCGACCAGTCCCCTTCGCAAGGCGGCGCCTCCTGCATTGGCCCCGCGTAGGTAATCACTCCATCCTGCACCAGGACACAGGCATCGGGAACGGGTGGCTTGCCTGTTCCGTCGATCATGAGACCGTTGAAAATACGAATGTTACCGGTGGCGCGCTGCATCGGTCGAACTCCTGGTCTTTATCAAATGGTTATTGCTTCGATCTTTCAAACTTGATCATTTTCGGAGTTCGGGAACGGCGAACGATTCCAGGAACAACGACACTGTTTGCATCACCTCTGTCAGGCGAACCTGATGCAGAAGATGCCCCGCTTGAGGGAACTGTTTCACGACGGTCTGCCCGTTGGAAGATCGCAGCAACTCCACATCCCGGTCCAGCAAGGTCCCACCTGCAGTAGGATCTCCCTGGAGAATGAGTGTCGGGCAACCGATCTTCTGGCTGAGCCTTTCCAGACAGTATCCGTCCAGCCAGTCCCCCGAGACAATCGGGGCCATCGTATTCGGATCGAGTTGATGTAAACAGCGGGCCATGAAACGAATTGATGGTTCATCACGAACGCTCGATAGCTGGATCATCTTGCCGGAGGAGGGATCCTCCCAGCGCATGTCGGTGAGTTCCTCATACAGATGCTGCTGCGTACATTCCAGCGAGGCGTACTTTCGAACTTCCGCGAAATAGGTCTGCCAGCTCGTCCCCTTGATCTGCTGCCCCATGGCGTCGAACGGAGGATCCTCCAGAACGATCGCTTCGACCATTCCAGGAAGTTCTGCTGCAACCGCCGTCGCGACCATACCACCAAGCGAATGACCATACAGTATCAACTGGTTTCGTCCGGTCAGGCTGCCATAGTCCTCTCGAAGCCATTGGATCAGAGCGTCGACGTGATCCCGAACCAGGTATCGTTCCAGTCTCATCGAAGCACCATGACCCGGGAAATCCATTCCCACCGGAATGAATCGAGGGGAGAGGCTGTTCATCAATGTCGTGAAGGTCTGCCAGCAGCGTGTGACACCATGAAGAAACAGAATCACAGTACGGGAGCGATCTCCCTGATCCCGCTGGGTCAGGAACTCGGCGTTAAGTCTGTTCTGTGAGGAGGAAAATGGAGTCACGGCGTGGGCTTCACCCTAAAAATGAATGACGATATGTCTCATGATTGCATTCTGCATGCAGAATGCAATACTCTTGGTGTAAACCGTTCAGACAGATTTGTCAACGAACCACGATGTCCGCAGCGTTCTCCCGATCACTTTTCGCAGCGTGGTGCCAGGACCAGAAAGCATGACCACAGAAACAACACCACTAGCCAATCTGGCAACAACCATCTCCCGGATTTCACTGGCTGATGAAGTCTACGACACCTTGGTCGAAGCGATCGTCAATGGACGATTGAAGTCGGGGGAGTCGCTTAATTCCGTGGAACTCTCACGCCAGCTTCAGGTCAGTCGCACCCCCGTCACGGAAGCGCTACAACGACTGACGTTCGATGGTCTGGTGGAGCAGGTCAATAACCGACAGGCGCGCGTGGCCCAGTTGTCGCTGGAGGAGATCGAACAAATCTACGAGATGCGCGCCTTGCTGGAGGGTGCCGCCGCCGAACGCGCGGCGACTCGGCTCGATCGCGAACACGTTGCCGGTTTGATAAAAGAGGCCAAACGCCTTAAAGCCCGGCGAAAGGCGGTCGACTGGCATGAACAGGCAATCGACTTTGATCTCCGTTTTCATCAGCTTCTGGCTGAGGCGGCAAAGAATCAACGACTCAGGGATGATATAATCCGGTATCGTCGGCTGGTGCGATGTTTCTGCCGTATGACGGGGAATGAAAAAAATCTGTCGTCGGCACTTGAAGAGCATCTGCTGATCCTCGATGCCTTACAAAAACCGCAGAAATGTCACGAAAAATT